>JBJTYE010000032.1:0-5262 GCA_046082625.1 Actinomycetota bacterium
TGCGCACGCTGGCCGACACCGATCCGAGCGAGCGAGTCTGGACCTGGGCACCGCCCTCGGAGGTCCGGTTCTACTTCCGCCGGATGGCTCATGAGACGGCGATCCATCTCTTGGACCTCGAACCCCGACGCGTTCCTACCCCGACGACTGCATCTCGGGACATCGTGACGGATGGGATCGAGGAGTACTTCGCCGTCGTGGTGCCCGGAGCCATCATTCGACGCAAGAAGACGCCGCCGACTGGAACTCTGCATCTGCACTGCACCGATGGGGCCGGAGAATGGTTGGCCACCGTGAACGATTCCGGCGCGGTGGATCTCCGCCACGAACATGCCAAAGGCGATGTGGCTTGGCGGGGACCCGCCCTCGATCTCTTCGCTGCGCTCTGGGGTCGATCGCGGTCGGGAGTCGAGGTTCTCGGCGATCCCGATGTGTCGCGTCAGTGGTCCGAACTCGCACCCTGAGCATCGCGCACCCCCGGATTGAGACGTCCGGTGGGATCGAAAGCGCTCAGTAGTCGACGTTCGATCTCGCGAATCGCCGGGGAACTCTCCCCGACCGGGGCTGGAAGGCGGTGATGCACCGTTCCCACGCCGACCTCGGCCCAACACATGCCTGCAACGACCGACTCCTCGATGCTCCGTGGCGGCATCGACCATCGGTGCGGGAAGTTCGCGAGGTCGGGTGGCGCCGACTCCAGGAGAGTCGACCCCAGATGGCGCCGCAGGTCGGAGACGGCGACAGCGACGTCGTCACGATGACCCTCGAGACACAGGCGCGCCTCCTCACCGTTCCAGAGGAGCGCGGCCGGTCGTTGCAGACGCGCCCGCAGACGACGGATCTCCGCGACGTCGGCTCGCAGGGAGAACCAGGCACTGCAACGCGGCAGAGGACGGGTCCGCAACAGGATCTCGCCGAGGAACCCGAGCGTGCCCCAGGAGCCCACCAACAGCCGGCACAGATCGAATCCGCTCACGTTCTTGACGGTGGACCCCCCGGCAGTGACCACCTCGCCGTCATGACCGACGAATCGCACTCGCAACACCGAGTCGCGCGCCGCCCCGCGTCCGAGGCGCCGGATGTCGCTGACCCCGGTCGCCAGCGCGCCCCCCACTGTGCCACCCCCGTTGGAGGGGAGATTGGCGTACTGCCCCACCTCGGCGAGGGAGGTCTGGAGTTCGTCCACCGTCGTCCCCGCACCGCACTCGACCACCATCTCGTCGGCCCGCAGGGACGTGATGCCCCCGGGGGCTTCGACCACGCGCAGCCCGTCCGGCGCCCGGCGGCGCGTCCCGCGACCTTGCACCCAGACCGGACCGGCATCGGCTGGTCCGACCTCGCGCGCGAACTGGTCGAGATTCAGACCCACAGACCCTCCGCCACTGCGTGGCCGTCACCACAAAATGCCGGACTGGGCAGCACCTTGGCGGGATTGGCCAACCCACTCGGGTCGAAAGCGCTGCGCATCCACTGCTGCGCCCGGAGATCGAGTGGCCCGAACATCAAGGGCATGTAGTCGCGCTTTTCCAGTCCGATGCCGTGTTCCCCGGACAGCACTCCACCGGCGGCGATGCTGACCTCGATGATCTCGGCGCCGGCGGCGTGCACCCTCTCCATGATTCCCGGATCTCGCTTGTCGTAGATCAGGAGTGGATGCAGATTGCCGTCGCCGGCATGGAAGACATTCAGGACTTGCAGACGGTGGCGATCGGCAATGCGATACACGTCGTCGAGCACATCGGTCAGGCGATGGCGCGGCACCACGGTGTCGTGCAAGTAGTAGTTCGGCTGGATACGGGCGATTGCTCCGAAGGCGTTCTTGCGGGCCTTCCACAACATCGCTCGCTCGGCCTCATCGGCAGCCACGCGGATGGATCGCGCCCCATGCCGGCGTCCGATGGCGGTGATGGCCTCCACCTCGGAAGCCACCTGCGCCGGGCCTCCGGCCACTTCCACCAGAAGAGCCACGGCGGCGTCGGTGGGAAGTCCGGCTCCGACGTACGCCTCCACCACCTCCAGACAGAGCCGATCCATCATCTCCAGGGCTGCTGGAACCATCCCGGCGGCGATGATCGAACTCACCGTGTCGGTCCCCTGTCGGACGTCCAGGAAGTCCATGAGCAGGGTCCGGACCTCCGGCGGATTCGGCGTCAAACGGACGCAGATCTTGGTGGTGATTCCGAACATCCCTTCGCTGCCCACGAAGGCGCCACGCAGATCGAAATCGTCGACATCGGGAGCCTCTCCGTTCAACACCACCACCTCGCCGTCGCTGAGCACCACTTCCAAGCCGATGATGTGATGCGCGGTCACCCCCTCGGCCAGACAGTGCGGTCCCCCGGAATTGTTGGCGACATTGCCGCCGATGGAACAGCTCTGCTGGCTGCTCGGATCCGGAGCGAAGTGCAGACCATGGGATGAAACGGCCCGGGTGAGATCCAGATTCAGAACACCGGGCTCCACCCAAGCCAGACGCTCGATCGGATCGATGGACAGGATGCGATTCATGCGAGTGGTGGAGATCACCACTGCACCGTCGAGCGGTGTGGCACCGCCGGCGAGACCGGTTCCCGAACCGCGGACCACGAAGGGAACGTGGTGCCGCTGACAGACGCGTACGACCCGGCTCACCTCTTCGGTCGAGGTCGCGAAGCACACGGCCTCGGTGCGCCCGGACATGTTGGAGGCATCGCGTCCGTAGATGTCCAGTTCGACACGACCGAGGTGCACCCCGTCGGATCCCAGAACCTTCCGGAGGTCCGCGATCAGTCGACTCTTCATCGACGACGTGTCGAGGCCCTCGCGGATCCGGTGCGCTGGGCGTCGTGCAGGACGATCACCTTGGACCGGTCCTCGGTGGAGGTCCGGTCCTCGGAGCGCTCCCGGCCGTCGAGACGCCCCCGCAACTCCTGCTCCCGCTGGCGCATGGCCGCGGCGCCTTCGGCGACAGCATCGCGTACCGATGCTCCCAGATCTCGAGCGCGCCGCAGACCGCGTTCGGCCACTTTGACCGGTGTCAGCGAGGCCACGCGACGCCGTAGCCGCTTCCCGAGAAGAACCACGGCCCCGGCTCCTGCCGCCACCCCCGACGTGAACCACATGAGTCTCTTGATCATCTCGCCCTCCTCCTGCGACCACGTTCGGTCGGACGTCCACTGCGCATGCGTTGAGCCGCTCGGGAGGTGCCGCTCGCCAGGGCGGCGATCTTGATGACCGGCGCCGACAGGGCGACTCTGGTGACCCGACCGGTTCCTTCCATGGCATCGCTGATGGCCTCGGCCGATCCGAGAACCCGATCGAAACGCACGAGATCCTCGCGGGCCTCTTCCATGACGATGCGAGCTCCCTCCGTGGAGGACTGCAATGTGTCGAGCAGGGGTTCGATCTCGTCGCGCCAGGCCTCGATCTCGCGCCGTAGCAGCCGCATGGCATCCAGCACCTTGACCAGCACCACCACCAGGGCGGTGAAACCCATGACGATCAACACCACGCCGATGAGCAGGGCCAGATCCACGCCGCTCACAGCGTTTCTCCCTTGCGTCGTTCGATTTCCTCCATCGTTGCGCCGATCTCCACTTCGAAGCCGATTCCGCTCGGCCTGTACCAAGTCGTCTTGGCCAGGGATTCGGGCAAATGACTCTGGGCCACCCAACCTCCCGGGTGGTCGTGAGGATACTGGTAGTCGAGTCCATGCCCGAGGGCGGCCGCACCGGCGTAATGACCGTCTCGGAGATGCGGGGGCACCTCGCCCACATCGCCGTCGGCCACCCGGGCCCGGGCCTCCCAGATGGCTGTGGCCACCCGGTTGCTCTTGGGGGCCGCCGCCAGATACACCGCCGCCTGGGCCAGATTCAACTGGGCTTCCGGAAGGCCGACGACGTCGAGTGCCTGAGCCGCCGCCACGGCTTGGGTGAGGGCGGCCGGATCGGCCAGACCGACGTCCTCACTGGCCAGGATCACCAACCGTCGGGCGATGAAGCGCGGATCCTCTCCGGCCTCCAGCATCCGCGCCAGATAGAAGATGGCTGCTTGGACGTCACTGCCGCGGATGCTCTTGATGAACGCACTCACCACGTCGTAGTGCTCGTCGCGTCCGTATCGAAGTGCGGCGGTACTCAAGGCCGCCTCGACCGCCGCCACATCGATCACATCGCCGGAGCGCAAGGCCGCCGCCACTTCGAGCGAGGTCAGGATCTGTCGACCGTCTCCTCCCGCTCGGGCCACCAGGAGGTCTCGGGCCTCGGTGGACACCGTCGCACCGAGGGCCTCCTCGGCGCGATGCACCAAAGTGACCGCGGCCGACTCGTCGAGCGGCTCCAAGCGGAAGAGCGTGCTGCGCGACCGGAGGGGTGCATTGACTTCGAAGAACGGATTCTCGGTGGTGGCACCGATGAGCACCAAGGTTCCGTCCTCCACCGCCGGCAAGAGCGCGTCCTGTTGGGATTTGGAGAAACGATGGATCTCGTCCAGGAACAGGATGGTCCGACGCCCGTGCATCCCGAGCCGTTCCCGGGCTCGCTCGATCGCCTCGCGGACGTCCTTCACTCCCGCGGTCACCGCCGAGAGCTGTTCGAAGGCCGCCGACGTCGTGGTGGCGATGGCGAGGGCCAGCGACGTCTTGCCCGTCCCCGGCGGTCCCCACAGGATGACACTGTGGAGTCGATCGTCCTCGATCAGACGGCGCAGAGGACGGCCGGGTCCGAGGAGATGCCCTTGACCCACCACCCCGTCGATGGATCGCGGACGCAGACGGGCCGCCAAAGGCGCCCGGGACCGCAAGGCGTCCTCGGCGGCGGCACTGAAGAGATCGCTCACGGCAGGATCCGCGCCAAGGCCCGCCCGTAGCAGTCACGGCGGAAATCGGGAAGTCCGGCGATCAGATCCCAGGGCGACATCCACCGCCAGGCACCGAACTCGACCCCGTCGGGTCGCGGCACGATCTCGCGATCGGGAACCACGCCGAAGAGATACCACTTCTGGATCTGCCCGCGACGATGGCGTCCGTCCCTGACCTTCGACCTGATCTCGGCCGGCCATTCGTAGGCGATCCATTCCGACAGTTCATGAACCAGGCGCACGTCCTCGGAACCGAGTCCGGTCTCCTCCGCCAGTTCGCGCCAAGCGGCCTCCAGCGGTTCTTCGTTCTCGTCCAGTCCTCCCTGGGGCAACTGCCAGGCTCCGGGAACATCGAGACGTTCGAAGGCCAACAGATCTCCGTTCTCGCGCCGCACCACGAGCACCACCCCGGCTCGGAAGACCTGA
>JBJTYE010000033.1:0-3084 GCA_046082625.1 Actinomycetota bacterium
CGATCCCACCATCGCCGCCGAACGGGGATCGAAGGACATCATCATGAACATCCTCACCTCGAACGCCTTCGCTGGCCGGTTCGTCACCGATTGGGCCGGACCGAACGCCTTCATCCGCTCGGTGAAGGTGCGCCTCGGGGCGCCGAACTATCCGGGCGACACCATGCACGTCACCGGATCGGTGACCGCCACCGACGACGCCACCAAGACGGTGACCGTGGCGGTCAAGGGCGCGAACTCGCTCGGCGATCACATGAACGCCACGGTGGAAGTGACGCTGCCATGAGCATTCGTCAACCCGGGAACGCTCTCGGCGGTCGGGCCGCCATCGCCGGGATCGGAGCCACGGAATTCTCCAAGGATTCGGGGCGCAGCGAGATGAGCCTGGCCTGTGAAGCAGTCTCCGCGGCGATCGCCGATGCCGGACTCCGACCATCCGATGTGGACGGCATGGTCACCTACTCCACCGACAACAATCCCGATGTGGAGATCGCCCGCCACGTGGGCATCGGCGAGCTCCGCCATTTCAGTCGCGTGCACTACGGCGGAGGAGCGGCCTGCGGGACCATCGTGCAGGCGGCCATGGCCGTGGCCACCGGCGTGGCCGATGTGGTGGTGTGCTACCGAGCCTTCAACGAGCGCAGTGGTCGCCGTTTCGGCGCCGGGGTCCAGGATCTGGAGATGGCCGCCACCGCCGAACGGGCTCAGTTCTCCTGGACCACACCGTTCGGGCTGCTGACCCCGGCGTCATGGGTGGCCATGGTGGCCCGGCGCTACATGCATCTCTCCGGGGCCACGTCGGAGGATTTCGGTCGCGTCGCCGTGGCCGGACGACGCCACGCCGCCACCAATCCGGCGGCTTGGTTCCACGAACAGCCGATCACCCTCGCCGAGCATCAGGCCAGCCGTTGGATCGTAGAGCCGTTGCATCTGCTCGACTGCTGCCAAGAGAGCGACGGCGGACAGGCATTGGTGGTCACGAGCGTGGAGCGGGCCCGGGATCTGCCGCATCGACCAGCGGTCGTGGTGGCCGGCGCCCAGGGAGCGGGAGCCGAGCAATGGACCATGACGTCCTTCTACCGAGACGACATCGCCCAATTGCCGGAGATGAAGGTGGTGGCCGATGAGCTGTGGACCTCGTCGGGACTTTCGCCCTCGGACATCCAGACCGCGATCCTCTACGACCATTTCACGCCCTATGTTCTGATGCAGTTGGAAGAGTTCGGTTTCTGCCCCCGGGGAGAGGCCAAGGATTTCGTGAAGGACGGAGCATTGGAAATCGGAGGGCGATTGCCCATCAACACCCACGGCGGACAATTGGGTGAGGCCTACATCCACGGCATGAACGGCATCGCCGAAGGGGTGCGCCAGATCCGGGGAACAAGTGTGAATCAGGTGGATAGTGTCGAACACGTGCTGGTGACCGCCGGAACCGGGGTGCCCACCAGTGGGCTCATCTTGGGGGTGGAGCGATGACCGAAGAGATCGCTTTCGACAATCTGGACGTCATCTCGAACGAGGCCTACAAGAACGGTCCTCCGCACGAGCTCTTGGCCCTGCTGCGTCGTGAAGCCCCGATCGTGCGGCACCGTGGCATCGAAGAGGGCTACCCGGAATGGTTCTGGGCCATCACCCGGCATGCCGATGTAGTGGAGGTCAGCCGCAAGTTCCACGACTACTCGTCGGCGAAGAAGGGTTCGCTCATGAACGAGAACCGGCCGGACCTGGAGGCGGCCCGGTTGATGATCGATCTGGATCCCCCGGACCACACCCGACTGCGCAGTCTGGTGAACCGCGGCTTCACGCCCAAGGCCATGCACATGTTGGAGGACCACTTCCGCGAGGTGGCGATCCAATTGATCGACGAGGCCCTGCAGGAGTCCTCCATCGACTTCGTGGATCGGGTCTCGGCCGAACTGCCGCTCATCGCCATCGCCGAACTGGTGGGCATCCCGGTGGAGGATCGCCGCAAGGTGTTCCACTGGTCGAACACCATGATCGGCACCACCGACCCGGATTTCTCCGGCGGACCCGAGGACGCCCAGGTGGCGGCGGCCGAGTTGTACATGTATTCGAACGAGTTGGCTCTGCAGCGCAAGGCCGAGCCACGCGACGACATCATCACCACGCTGATCTCCGAACACGACGGTGACGTGCTCTCCGAGCACGAGTTCGACCTGTTCATGTTGCTGCTGGCGGTGGCCGGGAACGAGACCACCCGCAACGGCATCAGCCACGGCGTTCTGGCCATGATCGAACATCCCGACCAGTGGAAAAAGTTGCAGGACGACCCGGGTCTGGTGAATTCGGCGGTGGAGGAGATCCTGCGCTGGGGCACCCCGGTGAACAACTTTCGCCGGACCGCCACCTGCGATGTCGACCTGCACGGTGTCCACATCGCCGAAGGTGATCCGGTGGCCATGATCTATCCGTCGGCCAATCGGGACGAAGAGGTGTTCGCCGATCCGTTCCGCTTCGACATCAGCCGGAATCCCAATCCGCACGTCACCTTCGGCGGCGGTGGGCCGCATTTCTGTCTCGGATCGAACCTGGCTCGCTTGGAAATGCGGATCCTCTTCGAAGAACTGGCCAAGCGGGTGGACACCATCGCATTGACCGGCGAGGTCAAGAAGCTTCGCTCCAGTTTCATCCACGGCATCAAAGTTCTGCCCGTGGAACTCAGCCCCCGCTGAGCGACGAATTCTCACTCACCCGTTCACATTCAAGGAGTTCCCATGGGTCAGCCCGTCATCATCGAAGCCGGTCGTTCGGCCATCGGCAAGCGCAACGGTTTCTTCGCCGAAACCCACGCCGCCACGCTGCTCGGTCAGGTCCAGGCCGCCGTTCTGAAGCGAGCCGGTCTCGATCCGATGCAAGTGGGACAGGTCATCGGGGGCTGCGTGACCCAGGCCGGCGAGCAGGCGAGCAACGTGTCGCGGACAGCTTGGCTGAACCAGGGCCTGCCCTGGCAGGTCGCGGCGACCACCATCGACTGCCAGTGCGGTTCGAGTCAGCAGGCCAACCACATGATCCACAACATGATCGCGGCCGGAGTCATCGACGCCGGAATGGCCTGTGGTGTGG
>JBJTYE010000034.1:0-3637 GCA_046082625.1 Actinomycetota bacterium
GATCAAGGTTCCGGTGCCGAGTCCACCGCCGCAGCACATGGAGATGATGCCGTACCGACCGCCGGTGCGCTCCAGTTCGTAGAGGGCCTTGGTGGTGAGGATCACTCCGGTGCCGCCGAGGGGATGACCGAGGGCGATGGCGCCGCCGTTGGGATTGGTCTTGTCCAGATCGGCACCGACCTCCTTGGCCCAGGCCAGCACCACCGAGGCGAAGGCCTCGTTGATCTCGAAGGTGTCGATTTCATCGATGGAGAGACCGTTGCGGTCGAGCAGTCTCTGCGTGGCATCGATGGGTCCGGTCAACATGAGCACCGGATCCACGCCGACCAGACAGTTGTCCACCACCCGCGCCCGCGGTTTCAGACCCAACTCGTTGGCCTTCTCCAAGGTCATCATCAGCACGGCCGCCGCGCCGTCGGAGATCTGCGAGGAGTTGCCGGCGGTGTGCACGCCGTTCTCGCGGGCCACGGGCTTGAGCGTCTGCAGCTTCTCGAGGGAGGTTTCGCGGATCCCTTCGTCGCGCGCCACGGTGTGGAAGGTTCCGGTGGCCTTGCCCTCTTCGTCCAGATCGGGAGCCTGGACCTCGATGAACTGTCCGTCGAATCGGCCCTCGGCCCAGGCGCGTGCGGCGCGCTCCTGCGAGGCCAACCCGAAGGCATCGGTATCGGTGCGGGAGATCTCCCACTTGTCGGCGATGCGCTCGGCCCCCTCGAATTGGGAGGTGAATTCGTAATGCTCGAAGTAGCTCTTGGACACCGGAGTCCCGAGTCCCAACTTCTTGTCCGAATTGCTGCCGATGGGAACCCGGCTCATGGACTCCACTCCGCAGGCCATGACCACGTCCACCACACCGGAGGCCACGAGGGACGCGGCGAGACCGGTGGCCTGCTGACTGGATCCACACTGGGTGTCGACCGTGGTGCAGGCCGTCGACATCGGCAGACCGGCCGACAACCAGGCCGTGCGGGCGATGTTGAAACTCTGGGCCCCCACTTGGCTCACGGTGCCACCGACGACCTGTTCGACGAGCGCCGGGTCGATACCGGTGCGTTCGATGATCGCTTTCTGGACCAGACCGAGAAGGTCGGCCGGATGGAGCGAGGAAAGTCCACCGTTGCGGCGGCCGACGGGGGTGCGCACGGCGTCCACGATGACCACCGTGCGACCGGAGAACGTGTTGGGGGTTTTGGCGTTCGACATGTCGGGCATCTTAGGGTCATGCTGTGCACGTGTCCGATTCGGTGTCTCCACCCAGCAGGTTCCTTCCCACATCCAAGATTCCCGAGGACCCGATCGGCCACCGCTACTTCCACATCGTCGAGAGTCGTGTCTGGGAACATGTGGAACCCGTCGATCAGGACTACGGCCGTCACTTCCTCGGACTCCTGGACGGCGTGGCCTGTTGGGGTGTGGACGTACCGCACGGTCACGATCCTTCCGATGGGGCGGCGGTGGATCTCTACAGCTTCTTCGGCCGCGTCACGGAACAGGAATGGCTGGTCGCCGGGCGCGCCGTGCAGATCGTGGACTGGGGTCGGACCCATCGTTTCTGCGGACGGTGTGCCACCCCGACCGAGCCGGCTGCCGGTGAACGGGCCATGCGATGCCCGCGCTGCGGACTCATGAGTTTCCCCCGGCTGGCTCCGGCCATGATCACGCTGGTCACCCGCGGCGAGCCCGGTCCTGATCAGGAGGCCCTTCTGGCCCGTGGTGTGCAATTCCGGCTTCCGATGTACAGCTGCCTCGCTGGTTTCGTCGAGCCCGGTGAAACCCTGGAGGGAGCGGTGGTGCGCGAGGTGCGCGAAGAAGTGGGCGTCGGAGTGGACCAGGTGCGCTACGTGGGATCGCAGCCGTGGCCGTTTCCGCACAGTCTCATGCTGGGCTTTCGAGCCCGCTGGACGGACGGTGACATCGTCTGCGATCCAACCGAGATCTTGGATGCCAACTGGTATCGCAAGGACGACCTGCCGCCGATCCCACCGGGGATCTCCATCGCCCGCAAACTGATCGACGCCTGGCTGGTCGAAGAGGTGTGATTCTGCCGCCGGGTGCCGAACCGCCTAGGTTCGCCCCATGGCATTGACGCGTTCGTCTCTCGGCAAGTTGGGTCTGTGGACCTTCCAGTTGGACATGCAACCGATGAAGGAGGCCCAGAAGTACATCGCCCAGATCGAGGAGCTGGGCTTCGGCGCGGTGTGGGTCCCCGAGGCGGTGGGCCGTGAACCGTTCGCGTCGACCTCGTTGCTCCTGTCGGCGACCGAGCGGATCATCTTGGCCACCGGGATCGCGTCCCTCCACGCCCGCTCGGCCATGACCATGCAGGCCGGATGGAAGACCGTCACCGAGGCTTTTCCCGATCGATTCCTGTTGGGTATCGGCGTCAGTCATCAGCCGGCGGTGGAGGGTTTCCACGGAGGCTCCTACGACAAGCCGTATTCGACGATGGTGTCGTATCTGGAAGCGATGGACCGCGGCCTGTATTTCGCCGCCCAGCCGAGCACGCCGCCGCAACGATGCCTGGCGGCCCTCGGTCCGAAGATGCTGAAGCTCTCGGCCGAGAAATCTCTGGGAGCCCATCCGTATTTCGTACCGGTGGAACACACCCCGATCGCCCGGGCGGCGTTGGGTCC
Organism: Actinomycetota bacterium; assembly: GCA_046082625.1. Classification (GTDB taxonomy): domain Bacteria; phylum Actinomycetota; class Acidimicrobiia; order Acidimicrobiales; family Ilumatobacteraceae; genus Casp-actino8. Next base: position 2,631 of record JBJTYE010000034.1, read on the forward strand.
CGACGCCTTGTTGGCGCCGGAACAAGCAGTGGTCTTCTCCACCGATCCCGCCGAGGCGCGCGCCGTGGCCCGCGGTTTCATGTCCACGTATCTGGGTCTGCCCAATTACACCAACAACCTGCGTCGACTGGGCTGGTCCGAGGAGGACATCGCCGGACCGTCGGATCGTCTGGTGGACGCCATCGTGGCCTGGGGGACCCTCGACGACATCCGGGCCCGTGTCGTGGCTCACTTGGACGGCGGAGCCGATCACGTCTGCGTGCAGGTGCTGTCGGCCAATCCTGCGGCCGTGACCATGGACGAATTCCGTCAGTTGGCCACTCTCGTCCCGACGCTCTGACCCAATGCGGGTCACTGCAGGCCGGTGAGTCCCCGATACAGAAGAATGGCCAGGCTCTCGCGTACCGCCTGACGATCGGCACCGCGTCGGGCCATTTCGGGTCGGAATGCCAAGATGCGTTCCACCATGGCCACCATGGCCGCTGCGGCGGTGAAGGGATCGAGTGCTCGCGGCAGACGTCCGGCGGCGATGCTGGCGCGCAACATGGTTTGCATGGCGTCCATCACCAGCAAGTTGGCTTCACTGCGCACGGCCCGGAATCGGGCGTCGCCTTCTTCGGCCTTCAGATTGCGGATTCGCAGGACCGCATGATGCGAATCCCAGAATTCGATGTAGGCATCCACGAACTTTCGGGCCTGGTCGAGTCCGTCGTCGGCCGTCCATCCCGGCGTCAGGAATTCCACCAACGGACGTTCGTCCTCGGTGGCCTCTTGGGCGAGCGTCAGAATGGCGGCGTCGACATCCGGGAAGTACTGATAGAAGGTGGCCGGGGAGGTACCCACGGATCGGGTGACGTCCACGACACGCAGGTCCAGCACCCCGTGTTCGCCGAGCAGGGTGGCGGTGGCATCCAACAGGCGCCGCCGCGTGGCCGCGGCTCGGGTCCCGATGGTCCGACCATCAGCGGCCAGAACCCGCTTGCTCATCGAGAGTCTCCGTACACCGG
>JBJTYE010000035.1:0-5252 GCA_046082625.1 Actinomycetota bacterium
TCGACACCCGCCAGGGCCGACCACAGTTCCATTTCGTGGAGCAATCTCTCGCAACGACGATTTCCCTGTTTGGTGGTCACTTGCGAGCTGTAGGTGCCCCGATGTTTCTCCAGGTACATCTCACCCACCCAGACCGGAGCCCGCGCCGCGTATTCCGATTCGGCGCCGGTGAAGAAACCTTCCACCGTTCCGAACGCCACTCCCGGAACGTCCGGGAGATCGGCGGCCAAGCGCGCTCGGTCGATCATCTCCTGGGTCGGTCCTCCGCCGCCGTCACCATGGCCGAAGAGAGCCAGCGAACACGTCGCTCCCGCGTGATCGCGGAAGTTGCGGGCGGCGAAACGCAGCTGTGACGGAGTGAGGAGGGCGTTGTAGGTGTCCACCGGACTGAAATGGGTGAACACGCGCGTGCCGTCGATCCCCTCCCACCAGAAACTGTGATGGGGAAAGGAGTTGCTCTCGTTCCAGCTCATTTTCTGGGTGAAGAACCAGCGAGCGCCGGCGTGTCGAACGATCTGCGGGATGCTGGCGGGATACCCGAAGTCGTCCGGGAGGAAGGCGACTTGGCTCTGGTGACCGAACCAGGCGGTGAAGGCCCGCTGCCCCTCGCTGAATTGTCGCAGGAGACTCTCGCCGCTCGGGAGGTTCAGATCCGTTTCGACCCACATTCCCCCGACGGGTTCCCACTGCCCTCGCGCCGCGTGATGACGGACGCGTTCGAAGATGTCAGGAGCGTCCTCGCTCACCCAGGTGTAGTGCTGGGCCTGACTGTGGCTGAACACCACATCGGGATTGCGGTCGAGGAGTTCCACCGCGTTGACGAAGGTCCGCAGTGCCTTGCGACGGGTTTCGCGTATCGGCCACAAACATGCTGTGTCGAGGTGGGCGTGCCCGGCGGCCACGATTCTATGCATGCCGTGGTCGGCGGGCACGGCCCGCAGGGATTCGTCGAGGAAGGTGATCGCCGCGGTCGCCGTTCCGGCGACATCGGCCGGATCGAGGACCCGTTCCAGAGCCTCGAGGATGGCGAACAATCGAGCACGGTACGGTTGGCGGTCGTCGAGATCGATGATCAGATCCATGAGAGCGTGCAGCATCGTCGACAACCTGGCGACCGATTCGTCCCGGATGCACAACTCGGCGCGCCGCAAGGCGTACAACGGAGCCGAACCAGCGGTACGGGGATCACCGAGTGGAGTCGGACCGTATCCCGAAGCATGTCCGGCGATGACGGGTGTCGCCGCGGCCTCGATCCAAAGTTCGACGCCACGTGCACCGCCCGGCACAGTGCCGGATGGTGCACGGAGCGGGATCAGACGTCGATCGGGTTGCACGGCCTGTACGGGGCGTCCGTCCTGCCAGGCCAGACCTTCGACCTGGAATCCATCCCCACGGCCGGTGAACCCGAGGTCCACATGGGCCACCAATTGCTCATTGGCGCAGACCTCATGGAGTCGAGCCGAGAGATGGAACCAACGGCTGTGCCAAGGGCGTCCCCAGGGGTCTCCAATGGTGAATGGTTCGAGCGTCTGGGTTCCGATGGCCGCGAAGGGAACGGGATCGAAGGATTCCGGAGTCGCCGACACACCGAAGGGCTCCACCGTCCGCAACATCGCCGGACGCACCCGCTGAGTGAGCAGACGTCGCAATCTCTGCAACGCCGGCGCGGTCACGTCATGGGCCATCGGAACCGCCTGCGCCGTCGACGGCCTCGACCTGACCGATCACCGGTTGCGCCGGACTCACCGCCCGGTCGAATCCCGATTCGTAGGGCAACCATCCGGAACGATCGGGCCAGAGAAGTTGCACCATGGCGAAATCCAGACCGCGATGCCACCGACGCGCCGTTTCGAAGAGGTGCCCGTGCACCGTCAGGTCCACATCGGCGAAGACGCAGCGCAGGTCGTTGTCGAACAGTCCCGTCAGGGGAACTCCGCGGGGAATGTCCACGCCGGCACCAACCTGCTCGAGGACCAGGTCCACGAGACCCTTCGCCGCCACCGGCGTCAGACCGAAGACCACGATCTCAGTGAACGCGAATCGGTGGGGAATTCCGATCGAGTACGCGTAGCCGGGACGCGGCGGGTCGCTGTCGTAGAAAGGGGCCACTGGTTCGAGCGCCCACCCGGAGGTCTCGATCATCCAGTCGATCTTGTCGGCATGAGGAATGTGGAAATCGGGCAAGTCCTCGTGTCGGGCCACATCTCTAGCGTGCCACAGAGCTCGACGTGCCCCACGGTCGGTGACGGGCCGCCGCTACCGTGTCGACGATGGCCGCGTCGGACGTTCTGCCTTTCATCCGCAGGCCACGATGGCTGGCGTTCCACGCCCTGTGTTCGGCCGCCGTGGTTCTCATGGTCAGTCTGTCAATGTGGCAGTTCCGCCGACTCGACGAACGACAGGACTTCAACTCCTTGGTGCGCACTCGCTCGGTCGAGGCCGTGGTTCCGGTGGAGGAACTCGACCTGACCGATCCGGGGTCGGTGGCCTGGCGGCGCGTCGGACTCGCCGGCAGCTATCTGACCTCTGCGACCGCCTTGATCCTCAATCGCAGTCAGGGCGGACGGGCGGGAGTCAACGTGGTGACGCCACTTCGCTTGGAGAGCGGTGAGTCGATTCTGGTGGTGCGGGGATTCCTGGCCCTCGACGCTCCTGTTCCCGAGCCGCCCCGTGGACCGGTGCGGGTCGTGGGAACGGTGCGCGTAGCCGAGATCCGACGGGCCGGTCAGCCCACGGAATCCCTCGAAGCGACCGATGAGTTCTTCCGACTCGACATCGAGCGCATCTCCTCCGCCATCGACCTCGAACTCCTTCCGGTGGCGGTCGAACTCGACATCTCCGATCCGATCGACGACGGTTCGCTGCAACCGGTCGCCGCTCCCGAACTCTCCGACGGACCCCATCTGTCCTACGCGATCCAGTGGTTGATCTTCGCAGCAGCGGTGGTCATCGGATGGGTGCTCGCCGTCCGCCGCTCCTACGTCACGCGCCCTCGATGACCGCCATCCGGCGGAACTGCTCGACCACGTCCGGACTCCGATGTGACGGATCGAGAGATCGATAGACGGTTTCCACGTTCACACTGATGCGGCCGGCTTCTCCCCAGGAAGCGAAGGATGCACCCGTGACGCCCATCAGTCGCATGATGTCCCTGGCCGCCTCGAAAGCATCGATACCGGCAGCGAACCGATCCCCTGCCTCGCTCTCGATGAAGGACAGGTAGTCCCGTACGTTCGCGATGCCTTGCTTGTCGGTGACCGGGCCATGACCCGGAACCACCACCTCGACGTCCATGCCGAGCATCAGGTCGCAAGCAGCGATCCAGTTGGAGAGTGGTCCGGCCCAGACGATCGGAGTTCCGCCGATGAAGAGAATGTCTCCGGTGTAGACGGTCTGCGCGTCGGGCACGTGCACGATGACATCACCCCGGGTGTGCGCCGGTCCGACCTCGATCAATTCGACCGTTCGTCCTCCCACCTCGACGTCGAGCCGACCGTCGAAGGTGCGCGTCGGCAGGCGTACTTCGATGTCGTCGAAGTCGAAGGCGCCGAAGAAACGCCGGAACAGATCGCCGACCTCACCGGGCGCGGCGTTCAATGCCCCGAGCATGGCTGGAGGTACCTCGCTCATTTCATGAGCGGCAGCGGTGGAGGCGATGATCTCCACACCGTCGACCAACTGATTGCCGTAACAGTGATCCCCATTGGCGTGCGTATTCACCAGGGACCTGATCGGGGCGATACGCGTGAACGGCGTCAAGGAATCAAGCAGGCGTCGGGTCAAACGGAGATCGAACAACGTGTCGACCAGCAACGACGAGCCGTCACCCACGACCAGACCGGAGTTGCTCCAACCCCAACTTCCATCGTGTTGGACGTAGGCCAGACATCCGTCGCCCAACTCGTGAAGTTCGACCTCAGGCATCTCCGAGCCCACGGATCACCGCCACGATCCACGACCGAGCGCACGTTTCCTGGGCATACTTGACAGGGTACATCTGTTCGGGAACACTCTGTGAATGACCGTTTCGGGGCGCCAGAAATCCTTCTCGGACATCGGCATTCCCCTGAACGAGGTCACCTTTTGCGTGATCGACTTCGAGACCACCGGCAGCTCCCCCGAGGACGACCGGATCACCGAAATCGGTGCCGCCAAGTACCGCGGGGGCGAGTGCATCGGCACCTTCCAGACCTTGGTGAACCCGGGTTGCCCCATCCCTCCGTTCATCACCATCCTCACCGGCATCACCGAAGCCATGGTCATCCCGGCGCCCCGTATCGAGTCCCTCCTCGGATCCCTCACCCACTTCATCGGCGATGCCGTCATCGTGGCCCACAACGCCCGCTTCGACGTGTCGTTCCTGAACGCCGCTCTGGTTCGCGACGGGCGCGACCCCCTCGACAATCCGGTCGTCGACACGGTTCCCCTGGCGCGGCGTTTGGTGCGGGACGAAGTCAGGGACTGCAAACTCGGCACCTTGTCGGCTCACTTCCGACTCCCACACCAACCGAGTCACCGAGCCCTCGACGATGCGCTGGCCACCGGCGATCTGCTGCATCTGCTCATCGAACGAGCGGCCGGCTTCGGGGTTCTCGGACTCGACGACCTCCTCGGTCTGCCACGACTCGAAACTCACCCCCAAGCGGCCAAACTCCGTCTCACCGAGGAACTCCCCCGCTCACCGGGCGTCTATCTCTTCGCTGGTCCCGACGGACGCATCCTCTACGTCGGCAAGGCCACCAATCTGCGCCAGCGGGTCCGCAGTTACTTCAGCACCTCGGAAACCCGACGCAAGGTCGGAACTCTCCTGCGACAGGTGACCGCCATCCACCACATCCCGACCCCCGACGTCTTGACGGCCAACGTCCTGGAACTGCGTCTGATCCAGCGCCTGACACCTCAGTACAACCGAGCAGGAACCTCGAGCGACAAGTACTGCTATGTCCGTCTGACGCTCGGCGAGGACTGGCCGCGGCTCGTGGTGTCGAAGAATCCGGGGACGAACCGCTCCGATGGTGATCTCTACATCGGACCACTCTCCAGCCGGACCAATGCCAGGAACATGATCGAGGCCATCGAATCCGTGGTCCCGTTGAGGCGCTGCACGGTTCGACTCGGACGACGATACGTCCCGCCGAACGACGCACCGGTGTGCTCGGCCGCCCAACTCGGCGTCGCCCTCTGTCCGTGTTCGGGTACCGCCGATCCCGATCAGTACCGATCGGTCGTGGGGTTCGTGGTCGCCGCCCTCA
>JBJTYE010000036.1:0-3601 GCA_046082625.1 Actinomycetota bacterium
CGACAGGACAGGAACAACTTGTCGCTCCAGTCCACGGAACCGTTCGCCACCACCGTTTCGACGAGTCGGCGATCGATGTCGAAGCGGAAGCCGTACTGCTCCCCGGCGAAGGGTCGCACCTGGCCGCGAGGAAAATCGATCAGGATCTCCAGATCACCGGCTCGCAGCAGACACGGCGCACCGATGCCCTGGCGCAGGGTCGGGGCCAGGGTCAGGAGCGGTTCCCACCAGACCTTGACGGTCTCCAGCAGATTCGGTGTCGGCTCGTGCCACTGGGCTCTCAGGTTCTCCAGGTACTCCAGATAGTCCGCTTGGTAGGAGCGGAGGTAGTCACCCTTGCGGGAGAAGATCCGGTGGACCTCGTCGTCGGACATCGGGTGGGTGACCGACATCGAACCGTTCTCCAGGGTGATGGTGGTTCCCGGGACGTTCATGATGCCGCGTCGTCCCGTTGCCGACAGTCGTTCGAGGAAAGCCGTCTGGTCGGGGAAAATCGACAACTCGTCGCCGTTCACCACGTTCAGATGGAAGAGATCGGGATCGAGGAAGCACGGCGGCCCGGCCGAGGGCACCACGGCGCGGGCGTCGACCGCTTCCACGTAGTGGAGGGCGCGGCCGAATTGGCTGGCCACCTTGTTGTCGACCAGTTCGCGCATGCGCTCGGCGGGTTCGTCGTAGACCATCGGATACCAGATGGCTCCCGAGTACTGCAGCCAGTGCAGATCCACCGGACCGTGTGCTCCGAGGGCCGCCAGGTCGCTCGTGCGACAGTCGTTCTGGTTGACCAGTCGGTGTCGACCCTCGCTGATGACGATGGCGGAGTCGCCGGCCGGTCCGTCGGTGATCGACGTCTCCACGTGGATGGCGACGGTCAGCCCCGATCCGAGATCCTGTTCGACGCCGTCGACGGTCCGCACGAATTCGGTGAATCCCAGCGACCGCAGACGGTTCTCGAGCTCTCGCGTGGGATAGCCCGGAAGCAGGATCGGGGTGTGCCGCGGGATGTTCTCGGACAGCCACGTCTCGTCCAGATGGTCACCGTGCAGATGCGAGATGTACAGGAACGAGGGATGTCGGATGCGCTCCAGCAGCGAACCCGGGAGTCGATCGTTGCGAGGGAAGACGAACCACGATCCGAAGAAGGCCGGATTGAACCAGGGATCGCACAGGATCGAACCGGCTCCGGTTTCCACGAAGATCCCGGCATGGCCCACGGATGTGGCCCGCATCGACGAGTCGTGCACGCCCTCAACCTAGCGATGTCGCCCGCGGCGCGTGAGCGGCGAAGGTCACGGAACCGGGGGATCCTTGTAGGTCACACCGGCGCGGGACACGTTGTCGGTCCACTTGGCCCCGTCCCAATAGCGGTATTCGAAGCGGCCGGAGGGATCCTTGTACCAGTCGGCGGGAATGGTCGCCGTGGATGCGGCCGTCGAGGACGCCGCCCACCCGGTGTCGGACGTCGCGGCTGGTTGGGATGCGGCGGGAATGGCCGGCCGATCCTTGGAGCGAGACAGATAGGCGATCAGATCGGTTCCGGTGGACACGATGTTGACGACGATCCACCCCTGCGTCGACATGGTCGTCAACTGCATGGCGAGATCGGCGTGCTCAGCGGCTGTCACCTTGAGCGATGTGAACTCCTGCATACCTGGAGTGTACCGGCGACTATTCGTCGGAGGAATTCGTGGTCTCACCGGTGACGAGTTCACGCGCCTGCTCCGAGGACGAGTCACCGTCGAAGATCAACCGTCCGTCACGCAACGCGATCGTGCGCTGAGCGGCCGCCACGAATCCGAGTTCATGAGTGGCCACGACCAGAGTCGCGCCGCGCCGGTGGGCATCGTCGAACAGATCGAGGAGTGCATCCTTGCCATCGGCGTCCAGACCGACGAAGGGTTCGTCGACCAGGAGGATGTCGAAGGGTCGCACCAAGGCGATGGCGATGGCGGCTTTCTGTTTGAGGCCGCGGCTGAATCGATTCGGAAGGTCGTCGGCGCGTTCGTAGATGCCGAGGTCTCCGAGAAGATCGGCGGCGCGCTGTTCCCAGTCGCCCACGGAATGGAGTCGGGCCGTGTACTCGAGGTGCTCCCAGACCGAGAGGTCGTCGTAGAAGGTCGGTGTGTCGGAAATGAAACTCAGGCGCCGGCGCGCCTCGATCGATCCCGTTTCCTCTCCGAAGATCGTGACCGAACCCGATTCGGGCTCGAGAAGGCCGGCGGCCATGCGGAGAAAGGTGGTCTTCCCCGATCCGTTGTGTCCGATGAGAGCCACGCGGTCTCCGGCGTCGATGTCGAGAGTGAGCGGGTACAAGGCCGGACCATCGCCGTAGTCCTTGGCCAGCTGACGAGCCGAGAGCGCGGCAGTCGATCGAGTGGGCGCCGTGCTTCTCTCGGCACCCACCGGTGACTGGTCGTTCGGCGATCGGGTCGGCGGTTGGGGATGTCGGCTCATCGAACGTCTCCTGTCGGTCGGCGGCTTTCGGCGGCGGCTTGGTTCAACCAGGCCTTGATGTCGTCACGGAATCGAATCCATCCGACGACCAATCCGAGTCCCAAGGCCACGGCGATGGCGATGCGCAATGCTGCGGCGTCGGCACCGTCGCCATTGGTGAGCGCGACCCGCGCTCCGACCACCGGGAGTGACCCGGCGGTACTCACCACCAACGGCCAAACGGCCTTGACCAGGCTCACGGTGCCGGCCACCTCGGAGGGCATCATGTTCTGCTGTGTGGTGGTCACCACTTGATCGGGAGCGCCGGCCACGATGTTCACGGCTGCTCCACCGATTCCGGCAAGGACCGCCGGCAATGCCACGATGAGGGCTGTCACGGTCATCTCGGGTTCGGCGATCAATATGGTGGTGATCATGACCGCGGCCACCGGGAGTGCGGTCACCAACGACGGCATCAGGAGGGCGAAGTACACGAGGCCGCGCATCTTCGGGTAGCTGTCGGTGCGATCGCCTTGATCGATCTCCTGTGACAAGGGTTCGAGCAGTTCGAGGCCGACCACGAAGAGAGCCAGACCGCTTCCGGCGATCGCCGCCGTCGTTCCGTGATAGGCCGCCACCGAACACAGGCCGGCCACCACGGCCAGTGATCCGAGACGAGCCAACCGACTGGCCGGAAAGCGCAGGATGCCTTGCCAGCCGCGATGCCATTCGGCCGTCGGCCCGCCGTTCTTCCGCGAACGGATCCACGGTTTCGACCGACAACGCTCATGACTCAGTTGACGACGCAGGAGCGTCACCGTGCGGAGATCCTGGAGGGTGACGGCGAATCGCAGTTGCGCCACCAGCGACGAACGCCGACTCAGCGCTTCCACCGATTGTCGACCGAGCAACGCCAGACCGAGTGCCGCCGCCAGGATCGCCACCGCCACCGGAATCGACTCCGACACATGTGTTCGCTCACCCCAGAGGGCCAGTCCTCCCAGACCATCGCCCGGACCGATAAAAGAGGGATCGGACAGAGTCGACACCATCTGCCAGGTCAGGAGACCCGCACCGAGGGCGCTGCTCGATCCGTGGGGCACGTGCAGGCCGTGGGCGATCAGGGCCGCGGCCACGAACAGGACTCCGACCGTGGCCCCGAATGCCG
>JBJTYE010000037.1:0-3158 GCA_046082625.1 Actinomycetota bacterium
CATGAGGTGCTTCACGGCCTGGAAGGAACCGATGGGTTTGCCGAATTGCTCGCGCTGACGGGCGTAGTCGGCGGCCATATCGATCATCCGCTCGGCGAGACCGATCAAGTAGGCCGCCGATGCGAGGGCCATCCGATCCGCAGCTGGAACGGGAGATCCAGCCGAGAGTGGCGTGCGGTGTCCGCTGGTGACGACGCTCAATCGTCGACCGCCGTCGATGCCGTGAACGTCCTCACAGGCGAAGTCGGTGAGCACGAAGTCCGGTCCGACGACGAGATCGGCGACATGGGCATGGGCCACATAGGGTCCGTCGTCCACCCAGGCCGTGGCGACGACCGACCCATCGACCAGACGCGGTCCCCACTCGGTTCCGGCCAGATCGGGAGCACCGACCACCATGTGTTCGAGGACCGGTCCGGGAACGGCGGCACGGCCCAGTTCCTGGAACAACAGAACGGCATCCACGAAGGTGCCACTCATCCCGCCATCGGCCTCCGGCACGAGTAACGACAGCACGCCCATATCGGCCAGACGTGACCAGACGGCCGGACCGTGACCCGATGCGTCGTCCCAGACCGAGCGCACGAGTGACGGCGGACATTCGTTGGTCAGCAGTTCGCGCAGGCTCTCGGCGAAGAGTCGCTGATCCGAGGTGAAAGAGAACTGCATTCAGGTTCCCTTGGGCAACTGCAGGACGCGGTCGGCGATGATGTTGCGTTGGATCTCGTTGGTGCCGGCGTAGATCGGGCCGCTGAGAGAGAAGAGGAAGCCGTCCACCCAGCGGTCGTTCGGACCTTCGAGACGCTCGGCCTCCGGACCGAGGATGGCGAGGGCGATCTCGTGGATCCGGACGTCCATTTCGGACCAGAAGATCTTGTTGAGACTGGCCTCGGCGCCGATGGGTCGGCCTTCGAGCATTCCTGTCACGGTCTGGTACGTGTGCAATCGGTAGCCCTCAGCCTGCATCCAGACATCGGTGACCGCGTCGCGCAACGATGTATCGCTCGGATCGGCATGGCGCTGCCAGAGATGCACCAATCGATTGACCGCCTCGGTGAAGCGCGCCGGACTGCGCAGACTCACACCACGCTCGAACCCGGCGGTGGCCATGGCCACCGACCAACCCTGATTCTCCGGACCGAGGGTGTTCTCCACGGGAACCCGCACATCGTCGAAGAAGATCTCGGCGAACCCGGTGTCGCCATCCAATTGGGCGATGGGACGCACCGTGATCCCTGGAGCATCGAGTGGGCACAGGATGAACGTCAGTCCGCGATGACGGTCGGCACTCGGATCGGTTCGGAAGATGCCGAAACACCAGTCGGCCCACACGGCGCGGCTGGCCCAGATCTTCTGGCCGTTGAGGATCCAGTCGTCGCCGTCCCGTGTGGCCTTGCTGGCGATTCCGGCCAGATCGCTTCCGGCATTGGGTTCGCTCCAGGCCTGCGCCCAGACGATCTCCGAGGACGCCATGGTCGGCAGGAAGCGAGCCTTCTGCTCGGCCGTCCCGACTTCCATGATGGTCGGGCCCAGAAGGAAGATCCCGTTCTGGTTGACTCGGCCGGGAGCACCTGATCGGTAGTACTCCTCTTCGAAGATGAGCCACTCGATGTAATCGGCACCCCGTCCGCCGTACTCCTCGGGCCAGGAGACCGCCGACCACCGACCGTCGTACAACGTGCGTTCCCAGGCGCGGTGCAGGGCGAAACCTTCGGCGGTGTCGAAACTCGGGAGCGGGTCCGTCGGAACGTGGGACTGCAACCAGGTCCGAGCCTCGCGGCGGAATGCGGCCTCGTCCTCGGTCTCGGTCAGGTCCATGGCGAGGCGAACCTTAGTCGGGGCGGAGAAAACGACCCCAACTACAGTGCTCTGCGATGTCCGGACACGCCAGGGAGAATCGTCCGGTGACGACAGGCGACGGCCGGCAGCGCATCCCGGGCCTCGACGGATTGCGCGCCTTGGCGGTGGTGGCGGTCTTGCTCTTCCATCTGCGTGTCGACATCGCTCGGGGCGGCTTCCTGGGTGTCTCTCTCTTCTTCACTCTGTCGGGTTATCTCATCACGCGCCTTCTTCTCGAAGAACATCGCGGCACCGGAACCATTGCGTTGGTGCCGTTCTGGGGGCGGCGTCTGCGACGGCTCATGCCGGCAGCACTCGTCACCCTGGCGGCCGTCACGGTGGCCGCGCTGGCCTTCGACGTCTTCGAGTCTTCGACCGTGCGCGGTGACCTGTGGGCGGCTCTCGGCTACGTGGCGAACTGGCGGTTCATGTCGGCGTCGACCTCGTATGCCGATCTCTTCGTCTCTGCGCCCTCACCGGTCGTGCACTTCTGGTCGCTGGCTATCGAGGAGCAGTTCTATTTCGTCTTCCCGGTGGTGCTGTTGGCGCTTCTCGGTCGTCGCGGTCGTCGGCGCACCGCCCTGATCGGGTTGGGAGTCCTGTGGGTCGCCAGTGTGTCGTCGGCACTGGTCGGTGCCTCGGACAACGTCGTGTACTACGGGCTGCACACTCGGGCCGCCGAACTGCTCACAGGGGCGTTGGTGGCGCTGGTCCTCGCCGATGGATCCCGTCGTCCCGGTGGAACGCTGCACACTCGCCTCGCGAACGGGGCGGTGACGGTGGCCCTCGCCGGGTTCGTGGCACTCGTGATCACCACCGACACCGGGGATCGTTGGTTGTACCGGGGAGGGTTGGCAGCGGTGTCTCTGCTGTCGGTGATCCTGGTGGTGGGTGTCCAGAGTCCCGGACCGTGGCAGTGGCTGGCCGAACGACGTCAGGTGGTGGCCATCGGCGAGCTCAGTTACGGCCTGTATCTGGTGCACTGGCCCGTCTTCCTGATTCTCGATGCCGATCGCACCGGCCTCGACGGCGTCGCCCTCGCCGGTCTGCGTCTGGCCGTCACCTGGGCGGTGGCGTGGACCATGGCGGCAGCGATCGAACGACCCATCCGTCGGGCGCGCCTGCTGCCGACCACCGGCCATCGTGCCGCAGCCTTGGCGATCGGCCTGACGGTGATGGCCGGTGTCATGTTCTTCGTCCCGCGGACCCCACCGGTGTCTCTCGCCGGTCTGGAGGCACCGGACGAGGTGGTCGACTTCGGCAGCGACGAACCGGAAGTGACCATCGCCGTCCTCGGAAGTCAGCCGAGCGCCGTGGCC
>JBJTYE010000038.1:0-5641 GCA_046082625.1 Actinomycetota bacterium
CGCCCAGGGAACCCGCGGACACGCGGTGAAAGGTTCCCTCGAGGCTTCGAAATGGCAGCGACCCTAAGTGTTGTGGTAAACTACCGCGCTTTCGGGGGTACCGATTAGCAAGAGGACAGGTCTGCAAAAGACGCAGCAACCGAGCGCCAAAACCGAAAACCCGCCTGCGCATTGTGGCCCACCAGCGCGAAGACCGCCGGAGGGTACGCCTCGGGGGTGCCGGGGGTGGGCGGCGGAGGGGTCCTCTACCCCACCGTCATCGACCAAGCTGCTTGGCCACAGCCTCATGGCACTTCACGACATACTCGCTGATCGACATGCTTAGCGACGAAGCCGCGGACCTAAGCCCATCCTTCTCTTCAGGCGTAAGCCGGAAGCTCAATGTCTCGGACTTCCTCAGCATCCGGGTGACCGTAGCCTTGGGCGGCACCGGCACTCCGCCACTCACGCCGCCAGCTTTCGCCGTCTTTCGAGGATTTGTCTTACGGTCGCCGGATGCCATGCCCCGCGTTCCTTGGTCGGGATGCCCGAGGCTGCAAGCTCGCCTGCAATCCGGGCAAAGGAAGCCCCGGAGGAACGAAGCTCAAGGATTCGGCCCAAAACCGCCTGTTCCTGCCCGTTTGGCGCGAGATTCTGCCCGTCAGCACCCAAGTCATACCCAAAGGGCACCCGACCCGAAATTCGCCGGCCGTTGCGCCGCAAATGGGCCATCGCCGACTCCGTGCGTTCCGCGAGCTGGTCCCGCTCAAACTCGTTCAGGGTCGAAAGCATCCGGAACACCATCTTCCCCACCGCGGAGCTGGTATCGATTCGCTCCGAGAGGCTGGCGAGGTTAGCCCCGGACCGCTCCAAGCGTTCAGCAAGGTCCAGGGTGTCCCGCACCGACCGGGCGAGACGGCTGAGCGAGTAAACCACGAGCACACCCTTTTCCCGGCAAACCGCCGCCAACGCCTCCTGCAGCACCGGACGGTTGGCCGCCCGAGCTCCGCTCATCGTCTCCACGTAAACCCGGTCCAAGGCGAATCCCGCCGCAACGCACCAGGCCACGATCCTCTCTCGCTGGTTTTCCAAAGAAACCCCGGCTTCTCCCTGCTCCAAGGTGCTCACCCGCGCATAACCGATCGCCTTCATGTACTTCTTTTCAGAGGTACGCTTGAGCGACTCAAGCCCCAACCCGACTTATGCCAAAAAAAACCGCCGTATTTGAGGGAACCCTTAAATACGCCCGAGGGGGGCAAATCACCCGGGCAATTGCCCTGGAAAATCCTGAGGCGTCCCGGCGGGCGGCAGGTCAACGACCTTCGGCATCTCGTTCACCCGACGCACGGGGCGGGAGGCAAAATCAAACGTGTAGGCGCAACCCTTGAGCGGAGAAGGAGCGGTATCGATACCCGTGCAGTTGCGGAAGGTCCGGATGGCGGTCGCCGCGGCCGCGGTGGCCGATGCCATGTCACGCACCCGCTCCGATTTGGCGGCGGCGTCCAGGGACTTCTGGGTCACGGCGATCAACTGGCGGGCCCACTCCTGGAGCAATTCCTCGGGCTTGGCCGCACGGGACTTCGCGATCTCAGCGATCGCCGCCTCGGAAATGATCTTCGTCACCTGGCGATCCACGGCACGGCGCTGGGCAGCGTAGCCACCCCGGGACAGGAATTGGCGCAACTGGGTCGGTCGGTAGCGCACGTTGAACTTGCTGGCGATTTCATCGACCAGCTCGGTGGGCGACATGCTGCGCTCCACGTAGCAACGAACGGCATACTCACGGATTTCGGGCGTCATTAATCGGGGCATGGGCCGAGCATAGCGAAGCCACCGATCGACAACAAGGGGGAGCAGTAAACCCAGCCCTCTTTGTCTCCTACCGTAGCCCCATTTCGGTGGGGGTTGGTCCTTTGGTTCAGTGGACACCCCCCTCCCCCGGGCCCTCCTTCTTCTTATTTTCTCTTCCTCTTCTTTTTTATTTTTTATTTACCAATATAAAAAAGAGGGGGGAGTGTCCACTGAACGAGGGCCTTTCCTCCGGTGAATTCACGGGAAAACCCCTGATCCACACCGGGTGGTCCATAACTCCGGGAGCCGAGTCCAGACAGTCCGCCGAGTAGAGGCGGCTGGCGGACGCGGAAAGACACACCGCCCCCCGGGTGAGGCCGGCGGTGACACGGCTGGAAGACAGTTAGCCTTGGAGCGGCCGTGAACCGCCAAAGCGGCGGGCCGCCGGAGCTCTTCCCAGCAGCCCAAAAACTTGGGGCGATTCAGTGAATTTCCGGAAATTTCCGCCAGCCCTTGTGCGGATTTTTTCGGGCTGATATAACGACGGTACACCCGCGATGAATCCACCCAACGAAAGCCCCATCCCAACGAAACTCGTGCCCGTATCCGAAGTTGCCCGACAGCTTGGATACCGGGACGCCCGCAACTTCCGCCGAGCCGTGGCGCCGCGGATCGGACTCACCATCATCCGCGTCGGCCTGCGTTGGTTCTCCACCGAGGAGGAACTGAACCGCGTGATGCGTTCCCTCACCCACTCACAGGAGGTGCACGCGTGACGACGACGGTTTCGACGGTGGCGGCCCGCTTGCCGCGAGAACTGCTGACGGTGCTCCTGCGGGTGCCGCCCAAGCAGCGCCAGAGAATCCTCCTGGAGCCCTCAATGCATGGCAGCCAACGGGAGCTCTTCAGGGATGCGTGCGCCATGACCCGGGCGGGCATCTCGCATGAGGAGCAGGTCCGGATCCTGGAAGCGCGCTTCCGCGACTATTACCGTCCGCTCCAGGAGCGAGAGATCGAGAACGCCGTGCGAAGCTCTTCAGGAGCCGGAGAAGGCAGCGGTCGCCGCCAGTATCCCGAGCCCAACCCACGAGCCAGGGCCAAGGTGACCGAAGGGTGCGCCGGAGCGCTGGAGCGCCTGCGGTCCTTGTCTCCCGTCGCGTCGCCTCAATCGATACCCAGTTCGGAAATCATCGATCGTTTCTTCGGTGAGGAGGCACTGCTGTGCATGGGATCGGCTCCGGAGCGGACTTGCACGGAAAAGCGCGGCTTTTTCCGAGGATCGGAACCGGGAATGTCTTACATGGTGCCGAACGCGATGTCGGCTCCTCGAGGCATGACCAAGGATGGCCGCGTATCGAATCGCTGCCTCTCGAATGTGGGCCCACGCAGCCGCATCGTGGTCGAGTACGACTCGGGTAGCCTGGATGAACAGGCGGCGCTGCACCTGCATTTCAGGGAAAACCATGTGCCGCTCAAGATGGTGGTCTTCTCCGGATCCAAATCGCTGCACGGCTGGTTCGACGTGTCGGGAATGTCCCGCCGGGAGATCGATCAGATTTGCCGCTACGCGGCCTACCTAGGAGCGGATCGGGCCACGTTCAGCCCGATCCAGTTGGTCCGCACCCCGAATGCGCTGCGGGACGGCAAGGTGCTTCAGGCTGTCCATTACCTTTCATGACCTCCGTTCTTACCATTCCGGATATTTCCGCGGAAACGGGTATGCCGCTTCCTCCTCCGATCGAGGAACTCGACGTGTACCATGAGAACGGCAAGGGGTTCCTGGTCGGACGGAACGGCGATTACATCGCCATGAACAACTCGGAGATGAGACGGCATTTGCTGTCGCTCGGGTATTCGCGTGAAAAGCGTTCGCCGTTGTCGGAGGTCGATCAGGCGCTGCACGACATCCAATTCACCAAGAGCGTGGTGTACGCAGGGCCGCTCGCCGGGTACTCGCCGGGACTGCGCGAAGTGTGCGGCAACCGGATACTGGTTACCGGGGCACCCAAGATCATCGAGCCGGACCCCAAGGTGGAGTGGCCGGTCATCCGGAAGTTGATCGAGCAGATGCTCTGCGCCGACCAAGGACGTCAGTTCCCGCCGTTCTACGGCTGGCTGAGTGTGGCCTACCGTTCGCTACGGCGCCGGGAAATCTCGCAGGGCCAGGCTTTGGCCCTCGCCGGTCCCCGGGCCTGCGGGAAGACCCTCCTGCAGCAGATCATCCGCGAGATTCTCGGAGGACGGGAGGGCAATCCGTATCCCTACATGATCCAGAAGACCCCGTTCAACCGGGAGCTCTTTGGCGCGGAGAACCTCATGTTCGGCGACGAGGTGGCGTCCACGAGCTACACCACCCGCACCCAATTTGGCGCCATGCTGAAGCAGTTAGTCGTAAATCCGACCCAGCGCTGCCACGGCAAGGGACGGGAGGCGCTCACGCTGGATCCGTTCTGGAGGCTGACCATGTCGCTCAACGACGAGACCTCGAACCTGGAGGTGCTGCCTCCGATGTATCACGACTCGATCATCGACAAAATCATCCTGCTGATGGCCGTGCGCCCGCGGATGCTGGAAGAGTCGGAATGGATCTCGAGGACCAGAAAACAGAATTGGGATCTAATCGCGGCCGAGCTACCTGGTTTCGCCGCATTCCTTGAGTCCTACCGCATTCCTGCGGAGTCGGTCGACGGCCGCTTCGGGGTAAAGTACTACCACAACCCGGAGTTGCTGCTCCTGCTGAAGACCGGTGCACCGGAGCGCCGCCTTCTGGAGCTGATCGACATGGAGAAGCTCTATTACGCCACCGACCCGGTGACGGTTGTGCCTCAGAACGGAGCGCCGCAAAAACTGCCTCCGGACACCTGGGTGGGCAGCGCGGCGGAACTTGAGCGTGTTTTGGAGTCGAGGGACGCGATCCGTTCGGCCGCGAGGCGGCTCCTCTACTACACCTCGGCCTGCGGCCAGTACTTGGCCGCACTGGCGCGGGAGTTTCCTGAACGGGTCCGGAAGGAATCGGTGAGGGACGGGATTCAGCGCTACCGGCTGCTTCCGCCCCGGGCCGGGGGACAAAGATGAGAACTTCCATGGAAAGTATCACGATGAACCAGACCAACGACATCGCCCGCGTCATGGCCGAGCATCCCGAACTCGGGTACGACGGATGGAGAATCGAGCCCGATGACCGGGAGTTTGCCGAAAGAAGACGCGAGCTGAGCGAGGCCGCCGCGGCCTTGGATCTCTGCCGCCGGGCTTTCCGGGATCAACGGTTCCGGAAACTCTACAAGGGCCGACAATCGGACTACCGCCTGAAGCACCGGGTGGAAGTATGGAACTTCGACCCGAAGCCGGACGACTTCCTGCGCGGACAACAGTACAACGGAGTCTACGTCTGCAGCGGGGTCGCCGTCGCCGCTGCTTTTCTGGAGGGCTTTCAGGTGATCCGCCCCGCCGAGGGACGGCGCTGCGTGATCGTGGTGCCGAAGCCGGAGCGGCCCCTAAGATCGAAAACCTAAGGATCACCATGCCCATGAATGGAAACCAACTCAGCTCTTTCCGTGAACCAACGGTCTCAGTCCAGGTCGGCAGCCCCATGCGGCGCCCAGGGGCACCGGATCACTCTTCTCTCAGCTCAGCGTCTCCTGACTTTTTCTACGCCCGCGAGAAGGCTGCCTTTTCGACCGCTTCGGTGTGCGTTGACTCAGTATACGCGCCGACTTCAGCGATCGGCCTGCTTAACTCCAAACAGCTGGCCCACGCACTTGGCGTCTCTCCCTGGATTCTGAAGGGGATCAAACGGGCCGGAGCCGCCGCCGGGGATTCGCCTTTCGTCGGGCGCTATTCTACGCTGCGAAAGATCCAGGCTTGGCTCGAT
>JBJTYE010000039.1:0-2502 GCA_046082625.1 Actinomycetota bacterium
CTTCCCATGCCCATGGTGTCGGCTCTCTCGGTGTCGAGGGAAGAAGCCTTCGCCATGCTCGAAGAAGCCTGGAAGATGGGCGAGCTTCAGGCCACCGGTGTGGTCTTCAACGACGCCGGCATCAACCGACAGGCGAACGAAGTGATCTGTGAGTTCATGCGCTCCAAGATCCGCGAGGTGGTGAAGGATCCCAAGGTCGCCGAACTGCTGAGCCCGTACGGCCACGCCTACGGCACCAAGCGTCCATGCATGGACACCAACTACTTCCAGACGTTCAATCGACCGAACGTGCGCCTCGTCGACCTCCATAGCGATCCGATTCACACCATCACCGAAACCGGTATCGAATTCGGTTCGGAATCGATGGGCTTCGATGCGATCGTCTACGCAACCGGCTTCGACGCCATGACCGGAGCCATCGTCTCGGTGGACATCACCGGGAAGGATGGGCTGACCCTCAAGAAGAAGTGGGAGCACGGTCCGCTCACCTATCTCGGCATCACCAGCGTCGGATTCCCCAACTTGTTCATGATCACCGGACCGGGAAGTCCGTCGGTGCTGTCCAACATGATGGTGTCGATCGAGCAGCACGTCGAATGGATTCGTGACACGCTCCTGACGATGCGCGACAAGGGATTCGAAACGATCGAGCCCACACCGACGGCCGAAGAAGGCTGGCGCGTACATTGCGGTGACTGCGCCGACATCACCATCTTCCAGGATGCGAATTCGTGGTACATGGGTGCCAACGTCCCGGGCAAACCACGGGTGCTCCTGCCCTACATCGGCGGTGTCGGTCGCTACCGCAAGGCCTGTACCGAAGTTCTCGAACGAGGTTTCCTCGGCTTCGAAATGTCCGGACCCCAGTCGAAGCAGGTCAACGACGGCCTCATCCGCCAGGTGCAACCCGACGTCGACATGGTGCTCGAGATGATGGCCACGCTCGGGATTCCTCCGATGGAGTCGCTGTCACCGGTGGATGCACGGGCCTTCTCCGATGCCTCGGCAGGCATGCGTCCACCTGGCCCCCAGGTGGGAGAAATGGTCGACGGCGTGCTTCCGGGGGCCGACGGCTCGGATCTCGAGTACCGCCTCTACCGGCCCGCCACCCCCGGACCGCATCCGATCGTGGTCTATTTCCACGGTGGAGGTTGGGTCATCGGAAGCCATGTGTCGGACGATCCGTTGTGCCGCGAACTGTGCGTGAACGCCGACACCGTGATCGTGTCGGTGAATTACCGCCACGCTCCCGAACATCGCTTCCCGGCTGCCGCCGATGACGGTTTCGCCGCTCTGCAATGGGTGGCGGCCAATGCCAAGTCACTCGGTGGCCGGCCCGACAAGATCGCCGTCGCCGGTTGGAGTGCCGGTGCCAACATCGCCGCCGTGGCCGCCTTGTTGGCGCGAGATGCCGGTGGTCCGAGTCTGTCGGGACAACTCCTCCTGACACCGGTGACCGACGGTTCCCGCCAACATGGATCGCACCACGAGAACGCCGAGGGCTACATCCTGACCAAGTCGTTGATGGAGTGGTTCTGGAATCACTACGCCGATCCGACGGACAGGTCGCATCCCAAGGCCTCACCGCTCCTGGCGGCGGACCACTCGGGACTTCCTCCGGCGATGATCGTCACCTGCCAGTTCGATCCGCTCCGCGACGAGGGCAACGCCTACGCCGAGACCTTGCGCAAGGCCGGGGTCCCCGTCGAACATCTGGAAGCACGCGGCCACATCCACACCTCGATCCCGATGGTGGATGCCTTGCCGTCGAGCGTTCCGCCGCGGCAACGGATGGCCGCCGCCCTGCGTCGATTCCTCGCCTGACGGCAACGAGTTCGATACGTCGGATAGTCAGCAACAATTGATCGTCGTACGACCGAATACAACCGGCTCGGGCGACAGCTCGGCGTTGCAGCAACCGACTTCAACGTCGGGCACCTCGTGCATGGTCGGCGCGTCGGCCAGCACCGTGTACACCTCCCAGGGTTCGGCGTCGGGTCCGTGAACCCACACCTTGTCCTGGACGGCGAAACAGCAGGTCGTGTTCTCTTCGACATCGGTTACAAGTCCGTTGGAACGGAACCGGTCGATGGCCGTGGCGACCTCGTCGGTCGATTCCACTTCCACGCCCAAGTGATTGAGACTTCCACCCTGACCAGGGTTCTCGATGAGCACCAATTTCAGGGGTGGATCGGAAATGGCGAAGTTGGCGTAGCCGTCATGAACCTTGTGCGGTTCGGCGCCGAACAACTTGCTGTAGAACGCGATCGCTTCCTGGAGATCGTTCACATTGAGGGCGAGTTGAATGCGAGACATGACCACCTCCGAATTCCGAAAGAACTCTACGCCGGCGGATACTGGATCGTGTATCCGGGATTGTCCGGATTGATGCGTCCACTCCCCGACGCACCGAAGAGGGCGGTGACCGCGTCCCAGAAGTCCTGGACCAGATCCCACCCAGCAGCATTCGTTTCCTCGTAGTGGCCCTCCGGCTCACCCAGT
>JBJTYE010000040.1:0-3868 GCA_046082625.1 Actinomycetota bacterium
CCGACGCCTCCAAGGTGGCTCTGGTGGCCTTGATGGCACTCTTGGTGTCCGCCGGCGTCACCCTCTTCGACGTCCAGTGGGTCACGCCGCATCTGGCGTCACTCGGAGCCATCGAAGTCTCACGGGACGAATACCTTCGTCTGCTGGCCGACACGCGAAATGGCCCGTCGTCCCGACAGACTGCAGACCATGACTGAGTTCCCGCGTCGCGACGATCCCTGGTTGATGCGCACGTATTCCGGGCACTCCACCGCCCAGGCCTCGAACGAGTTGTATCGCACCAATCTGGCCAAGGGTCAGACCGGTCTCTCCATCGCCTTCGATCTGCCCACCCAGACCGGCTACGACCCCGATTCACCCATGGCCGCCGGAGAAGTGGGCAAGGTCGGAGTTCCGGTGGCCCATCTCGGCCACATGCGGTCGCTGCTCGCCGACATTCCGCCGGGTCGGATGAACACGTCGATGACCATCAATGCTCCGGCAGCGTGGTTGCTCGCTCTCTACGTGGCCAATGCCGAGGAGCAGGGCGTCGATCGCCGCGACCTGCGCGGGACGACGCAGAACGACATCGTGAAGGAGTATTTGTCCCGCGGGACGTACATCTTCCCGCCGCTCCCGTCTCGTCGATTGATCGTGGACATGGTGGCCTGGTGTGCCAACAACACCCCCAAGTGGAACCCGATGAACGTCTGCTCGTACCACTTGCAGGAGGCCGGCGCCACCCCGGTGCAGGAGATCGCCTACTCACTGGCCACGGCCGTCGGGGTTCTCGACGCGGTGCAGGAATCCGGTCAGGTGCCTGCCGATCAGTTCCCGCAGGTCTTCGCCAGCATCTCGTTCTTCGTCAATGCCGGGATCCGCTTCATCGAGGAGATCTGCAAGATGCGGGCCTTCACCGAACTGTGGGACGAGATCGGCCGCGACCGCTACGGCGTGACCGACGACAAGGCCCGGCGCTTCCGCTACGGCGTGCAGGTGAATTCACTCGGACTCACCGAAGCCCAGCCGGAGAACAATGTGCAGCGGATCGTGCTCGAGATGCTGGCGGTCTCCCTGTCGAGGAATGCTCGTGCCCGGTCGATCCAGTTGCCGGCCTGGAACGAAGCTCTCGGTCTGCCGCGCCCGTGGGACCAGCAGTGGAGTCTGCGTATGCAACAGGTCCTGGCCTACGAAACGGATCTTCTCGAGTACGCCGACATCTTCGACGGATCACATGTCGTCGAAGCGCGTACGGCGGAGATCCGCGAGGCGGCACGCGCCGAGTTCGACGACGTCATGAGCCTCGGCGGAGCCTTCGAGGCCGTCGACACCCTGAAGGGCCGGTTGGTGAAGTCGATGGCCGAACGGACGCGACGCGTCGAGAGCGGCGACCAGATCGTCGTGGGCGTGAACCGCTTCACGGAGAGCGAGAACTCCCCGCTCGGAGGCGAGGGAAACATCGTCAAGGTCGATCCGGATGTGGAGCGTCAGATGATCGACGACGTACGCGCCTGGCGGGCTGCCCGCGACGAGGCCGCGGTGCGCACCGCCCTCGACGATCTGCGACGAGCCGCCGAATCGGATCGAAACATCATGGAACCCTCCATCACCTTGGCCATGGCCGGCGGAACCACCGGTGAATGGGCCGGCGCTCTGCGCGAGGTGTTCGGGGAATACCGGGCTCCGACCGGAGTGGCCGCCGCAGTCGGCAAACGTCCGGGTGAACTGGCCTCGGTAGCAGAGTTCGTACGCACCATCCCAGGGGGTCCACCGAAGTTGTTGGTGGCCAAACCGGGTCTCGACGGTCACTCCAACGGGGCCGAGCAGATCGCCGTGGCGGCTCGGGATGCCGGGATGGAAGTCGTCTATTCCGGCATTCGTCTGACTCCGGAACAGATCGCCGCCAGCGCGCGCGACGAGGACCCCGATGTGATCGGACTCTCGATCCTGTCCGGATCCCACATGGCTCTGGTCCCAGCGGTGATGGCCGAACTCAGAAAGGACGGCGTCGACATCCCCTTGGTGGTCGGAGGCATCATCCCCGAAGAGGACCGGCCGCGATTGCTGGCAGCCGGAGTGGCAGCCGTCTACACGCCCAAGGATTTCCAGTTGGGCCGGATCATGCGCGACATCGCCGAGTTGGTGGCGGCCAACCGTTGATCAGACCGGGACGGCTGCTTCGGCGGCGATCCACTTCTCGAGCGTCGGTCCGCTTTCGAAACTGGTGATGAGCGCGTAGCGCGCCGTCGTACCCGGGTGCACCACCACGTGCCACAGGCGCTGGGTGTCCACCACGTAGCGAGCCCCCCGAGGCAGATGCACGCGCCGTTCTGTCGAGGGATCCGGGAGGCCGTCGGCATCGTTGTCCATCAGGAGCATGTAGCTGTCGGGTTGGTCGGTGAGTTCCACCCACGTGCGCACGACCCAACCTTCGTTCTCCGGATTGAAACGATTGTTGTCGTCGCGGTGGATGGAACGAAACGCCGTCTCGCGATCCTGGGGTTCGAGCTTGATGATGCGCACCCGCCCGAAGTTCGCGCCGACCGCGTCCACGTAGGCGCGCAAGGTCGGGGCCTGCTCGGCGTTGGAGGTCCACAAGGCGTCCTTGTCGGTCTTGCCCTTGTCCCAGAAACCGCGGCAGTCCAATTCCCCATCGGCCGAGGCCAACGGCGCGAAGTTGGTGTCACCACCACTCTTCCAATCCATGTACTCGAGAGATTCCCATTCACGGGAGGGAACGTCGATCGGCATCGGGCGCAACATGACCAAGCCGGTCTCGCGCAGCGCCTCCACCCGACGGTGATCGGTGCGGAGAGGAATCTTGACCGACCAATGATCCTTGGTCGGCCAGAAGGGTGTGGCCTCGCTCACGCTCATGTCGGCAGTCTACGAAAACGACCGACAAGAGTCCCAGCAGATCACGGTGGCGTGGTGGTCGACGTGGTCGTTCCGGACGGATTCGCCGGAGACGGGACCTTCAGCACTTGTCCGGCCTGGATGGCATCGGGGTCGGCGATGGCGTTGTAGGAGATGAGATCATCCACCAGCACCCCGAAGATCTGGGCGATCTCCGAGAGCGTGTCTCCCTCTTGAATCGTGTACAACTCCTCGAACAAGGGCAGCGTCGTGGTGGTGCCGACAGCGAGAGTGGACTCGGGAACTGTCCGTAGGAGCGGCAAGGTGAAGCCGGCCTCGGAATCGCCCCCACCGCAGGACGACAGGATCGACGTCCCGACGAGTCCCACAAGAAGAACACGAACGGTGCGCACGCCCGAAGCGTAGATCATGATTCGCGACCTGCCCACCGGGAATTCACACCGTTCTCGCGCTCACGTACGCGGCCAGATCAGCCATCTCGCTGATCACCGAATCGGCGAACGGAATCCGTTCGAGGGCCGAGACGGCTTCCTGAACCAAGTCGTCAATGTGCGCTTCCATGGAGTCCAGAGCACCGGTCGATCGCATGATGTCCTGCACCTCGGCGACATCGGCGTCGTCGAGCACCTCGCGGCCCACCCGGGCCAAGACCCTCGACTGTTCAGCCGAGGCACGCTCGCAGGTGAGTGCCAACAGAGGAGTCGGCTTACCTTCTCGCAGATCGTCTCCGACCGGTTTGCCGGTGAGCGCCGAGTCGCCGAAAGCTCCCATGACGTCATCGCGCATCTGGAAGGCATCACCGAGAGGCAATCCGTAGCCGCTGAGGAGCGGCAGCAGTTCGTCACCTCGACTCGGAGCCGCCACCATGGCCCCCAAGTGCAATGGCCGCTCGATGGTGTATTTGCCACTCTTGTAGCGACAGATGCGTTCGCTCTTGGCCCGACGGCGCTCCTGCTGTGCCGATCCCATGAGATCGAGGACCTGGCCGATGTTCAGTTCGATGCGCAACTCG
>JBJTYE010000041.1:0-3351 GCA_046082625.1 Actinomycetota bacterium
CCGGCCTCCTCCACGATGATCTGAATGGCGGCGTTGTCGTAGGCCCCGAGGCCGATGGCATCCACGGCCACGTCGATGGCACCTTCGGCCACCAGCATGTGCTGCCAGAAATCCCCGAAACCCCGCGTGCGATAGGCCCGACGCTGCAGATCGACGAGCGCCGCGGTGAGGCCGGCCCTCTCCCAGCCGTCGTTGAAGGTGATGCTCACCTGAGCGGATGAAATGTCGTCGATCGTGGAAACGGAGATGCGGTGACCGTCGGCGAAAGAGCCGAGTCCGCGTGCCGCCCACCAGCGGCGGGCGAGAGCCGGAGCCGACACCACGCCGACCACCGGCCCGGCATCGGCGTGCACCAGGGAGATCAAGGTGGCCCACACCGGCACGCCGCGAGTGAAGTTGGACGTTCCATCGATGGGATCGAGAACCCACGTCCACTCGGAATTCGGTCGACCCTGTTCGCCGTGTTCTTCACCGTAGATGCCGTGGTCGGGTCGTTCGTCGAGCAGAGCCGACGTGAGCAACCTCTCGGTCTCACGGTCGATCTCGGTGACTTCGGTGCGATCCTGTTTGCGTTCGGTGGTGAAGTTCCGTGCTCGGAACGGGGCAAGGGTGACCGCGTCGGCGAGGTCGGCCAGACGTCGCGCCAGGTCCAGTTCGACGCCGAGATCGATCACGAGTCGCGGGCCGCTTCCCAGGCCGCCACGATCCCGGCGGCATCGAGTCCGATCTGGGACAGCAATCGATCCGGTTTGGCGTGGGGCAGGAACTTGGTGGGGACGCCGAGAATCGAGACGTGACAGCGATCGTCGAGAGCATGAATGGCGGCGGCCATGGACATGCCGATCCCGCCTTCGCGGATGCCATCCTCGATGGTCACCACCGTGCCATGGCGCGCCGCGTCGGCGATCATCTCCGGATCGAGAGGAGAGCAGGAACGAACGTCCCAGACCGTGGCGGCCACGCCGCGTCCTGACAATTCGTCAGCGGCGTTCAGTGCCGCGGCCACCATCTTGCCGACGGCCAGGATGGCCAGCCGGCCGTCGCCAGCGCGCAGTTGGCGGGCGGCCAGTCCCGAGCCCACGTCGTCGTTGTCCACCTGTCGGGCGGCGCCCTTGGGATAGCGGATGACCACCGGACCGGATTCCACGAGCGACAAAGCGTCGTGGAACATCTGCTGGAGTTCCTGGGCGCTCGAGGGAGCCAGCACGCGCATACCGGGCACCTTGGACAACAAGGCCAGGTCGTAGATGCCGTGATGGCTGGGACCGTCGTCACCGGTGATTCCGGCACGATCCAGACAGAACAGAACCGGAAGTCGATGGAGGGCCACGTCGTAGACCACTTGGTCCCAGGCGCGCGACAGGAACGTCGAGTACAGGGCCACGACCGGACGCAAGCCGCCCATGGCCATCCCGGCGGCACCGGTGACGGCGTGTTGTTCGGCGATGCCGACGTCGAAGAAGCGATCGGGGAAGCGACTCTGGAAGGGAAGCAGTCCGGTCGGTCCGGGCATGGCAGCGGTGATGGCCACCAGGCGGTCGTCGACTCCGGCTTCCTTGATGATCACATCGGCGAAAGCCTGGGTGTATCCCGTCGGCACGGCTTTGGGTGGACCGACCGCCGGATCGAACACCGGGGCGTCGTGGAGATGCTTCTCGTCGTCGTCCTCGGCCGGCGGGTATCCCTTGCCCTTCTGGGTGAGGACGTGTACGACGATGGGACCCTCGGCGGACAGATCCTCGGCATTGCGCAGCGCCTCTTCGAGGGCTCGCATGTCGTGGCCGTCGATGGGGCCGATGTAGCGGACTCCGAGTGCCTCGAAGAACGAAGGGGGCTGCAGGAATTCGCGTACCGCGGCCTTGACCGCTTCCATTCCCTTCTCCGCCTGCTGTCCGACCACCGGCAGGTTCTGCAACCAGGCTTCGATCCGCCGCTGCCGATGCACGTAGAGCGGATTCATGCGGATGCGGGTGAGGCTCGCCGACAACTTCTCGGTGATGCGGTCGGGAAGCGGGGCCTTGTCCTGATCGGCGATGATGGTCGACTGCTGGGTGAGATTGGAGATGGTGGGCGCGTAACTGCGCCCGTTGTCGTTCAGGACCACGATGACTCTGGTCTTGGAGTGGCCGAGATTGTTCAGCGCCTCGTAGGCCATGCCGCCGGTCATGGAGCCGTCACCGATCACTGCCACCACGTGCCGGTGGTCGTTGCGCCCCTGATCGCGAGCCACGGCCATGCCGTAGGCGTAGGAGAGCACGGTCGAGGCGTGACTGTTCTCGATGAAGTCGTGTTCGGATTCCTCGCGACTCGGATATCCGGAGAGTCCGCCGGCCTGGCGCAGCTGCTGGAATCCGGCGGCGCGCCCGGTGACGATCTTGTGGACGTAGGCCTGGTGCCCGGTGTCCCACAAGATGGCATCGGTGGGTGAGTCGAAGACCCGATGGAGGGCCAGGGTCAATTCCACGGCGCCGAGGTTCGAGCCCAGGTGGCCGCTGTTGGTGGCCACCGACTGCACGATGAAGTCCCGGATCTCGCCGGCCAGGTCCGCGAGTTCGGCGTAGGACAGCCGTTTCAGATCATCTGGCTGGTGGAGGGACTCGAGATTCATGTTCCGCTGAACGCTATCGGCGGGGCCGACCACCGGAGAATCGAGCAGGCGCGGGCGACGTGACGACGGTCAAGCCGGCGTGGCGGCCAGACGACGTTGGAACTTGCGGTCGAGTCGCGCCTGATTCCGCCGATGCAGTTCCCACCCGAAGTAGGCACCGATGGCCAGGGCCACCTGGCCGCCCAGACCGTCGATCCAATAGTGATTGCCGGTCACCACGATGCAGAACAGGGTCATGGCCGGATAGAGCAGCACGGCGGCCTTGGTCCAGCGTTTGCGGAGCAGGGGCCATACGGCGAAGGCGCACCAACTGCTCCAGCCGATGTGCATGCTGGGCATGGCGGCATATTGGTTGGAGATGGACTTCATGGCTTCGGAGTCGAAGGTCCACAGACCGGCGCCGTATTCGGGAAGGGTGTCACGAAACCAAAGGTGCGATCGTCGACGGTTCCCCGGATGCCGTCGGCACCGGCATCGCGCAGCGAACTCTCGATGCACTGGCCGCCGTAGCTGTCGACCTTCTGGCTCGGGCAGGGCGCATCGAGCAGACGCGGCGGCATGACCGGGAACAAAGAAAAGCCCACGATGCCGAGAGCAGTGGTGATGGCCAAAGTGTTGCGCCATTGCGGGAAGACGTTCTTGCGCTTCACGAACAGGACCCAGAACACCACCAGGGTGACCACGAAGTGGGCGGTGCCGTAGAAGGTGTTCCAGAACTGGATGAAGCTGCGATACGGCAAGAA
>JBJTYE010000042.1:0-4671 GCA_046082625.1 Actinomycetota bacterium
CGAGCGCGTCATGTCGGAGTGGTACCCCTCCACCAGAGCACCGACATCGATGACCACCGTGTGTCCCTCGACGATCGGCGTCGAGGTCGGACGATGATGCGGCCGGGCTGCGTTGTCGGGACCACTGGCCACGATGGTCTCGTACGACGGACCGTCCGCTCCCAGACGGCGCATGCGGTATTCGAGTTCATCACGCACATCGCGTTCGGTCACTCCGGAGGCCAGGAGATGCCGGCTCCGTGCCAGCGCGTCGTCGGCGATGTCACAGGCGCGTGCCATGAAATGCAGTTCCCCGGCGTCCTTGCGCCTCCGCAAGGCATCCCACCGGCGGTCCAGGGCCCGCAATTCCACCGAACAGGCCCGCCGAATGTCGTCGAAGGCACCCACCGTCAGATCGGACGACTGGTACCACAATGCCGAACGTCCACCGAGATTCGCCGCCACCACGGCCACCAGCCCTTGACCGGCGGTCACCGTACAGACCTCGAGTACCACTCCGGCCGCCGCCGCCTGGGCTCCGGCTTGATCCGTGTACCGCCCGTCGGTGATGAGCTGCAATCCGCTCGGGTCCACCAGCAACCAGCCGTTCGAACCGGTGAATCCGGTCAGCCAGCGAATGTCCTCGGCCCGGGTCACCAGGATCGCGCCGTCCGATCCGAGTCCGTCCAGGTGAGCCTGCACTCGCTCCAGTCGTCCAGCGAAGTCGAGGGTCGGCCCGATCATCAGGTACGGGATTCGAGGAGCCGCGCCACCGCCGCCACCGCCAAGTCGTAACCCAACATGCCGAAGCCGGCGATCGAACCGGCAGCCACCGGCGCCACCACGCTGGTGTGGCGCCAAGGTTCGCGGGCATTTGGTTGGGAAATGTGCACCTCGACCACTGGTCCTTCGAAGGCCGCCAAGGCGTCGTGCACGCTCCAGGCGTAATGGGTCAGGGCGCCGGCATTGATGATGATCGCCGCACAGGAGCCCCGGGCTTCGTGGATCGCGTCGACCACTTCGCCTTCGTGGTTGCTCTGGACGTGTTCGATGTCCAAACCGTGGCTCGCCGCCACCTCGCGGACGCGGTCCACGTAATCGCCCAGGACGGCACGACCGTAGATCTCGGGCTCGCGCTGGCCGAGCAAGTTGAGATTCGGACCATGGATCAACAACACGGTGGCCACGACGTCAACCTACAGGGCGCCCATCGCGCTGTCCCCCGTGATTCGTTCCGGAAAGGAACGAATCCAGGACGGCGAGTATGGTCCGAGGCTCGACGTCCGAGACCACTTCTGGCCCCCGAGCCGAATCCAGCACGAAGGTCAGACCGTCGACGGCCTTCTTGTCCTTCGACATCGCCTGCAACAGCTCTCCGGCGTCGAGCCCCTCGGGAGGTCGCGTCCGCAATCCGTACTCCGTACCGACCACGCGTTCGTGGTACGCCACCCGAGCCTCGTCGATGCGTCCGAGAGCCCGGGCCAGATGGGCGGCGAAGACCAGTCCGATGGCCACGGCCTCGCCGTGGGCCAGATCGTGGTCTCCCACCGTTTCGAGGGCGTGGCCCAAGGTGTGTCCGTAGTTGAGCAGGGCGCGACGTCCGCCTTCGCGTTCGTCCTCGGCCACGATGGTGGCCTTGATTCCGGCGCAGGCCGCGATTCTCTCGTCGAGGGGCAGGGCCAGAAGGTCGGCCCCGGTCAAGAAGTGGTACTTGGCGATCTCACCGAGACCGCATCGACGTTCCCGCTCGGGCAGGCTCTCGAGCACGTCGAGATCGCATACGACCCCCTGAGGCTGCCAGAATGCCCCCACCAGATTTTTGCCGTCGGGCAGGTTGACGGCGGTCTTGCCGCCGATGGCGGCATCCACCATGGCCAACAACGTGGTGGCGACATGCACGACCGGAGTGCCGCGGTGCCAGACGGCGGCGGCGAAGCCGGTCACGTCACAGACCAGTCCCCCGCCGACCGACACCACCAGGTCCTGACGGGTGAGACCATGGGCGGCGAAGGACCGACACAGCGCTTCCACCGTCGCCATGGTCTTGCCGTGTTCGTCCTCGGGGACCCAGCACCGGTGGACGGAGATTCCCCGGGCCCGTGCCACCTCCTCGATGCGTTCGAGGACGTCGGCCACCGGAGGGGACGACTCGCTCAGGGACCTCTGGGTCACGATGGCCAAGCGGCGCGCCCGATCGGGGAGGATCGAGGCCAACTCGGAGATCGCACCGTGTCCGACGATCACGTCGTAGGCCCGCTCTGCGAGCGGAACGGTGATGCGCGGCGCGGCCATCAGGCGCCGGCTCCTCGATCGGAGGTCGATCGATGCACGGAATGGTCGATCACCGTGAGAACGGCGGCCACCACCTCGTCGAGCGAGCGTTCACCGGCGTCGACGGTGGCGGTTGCCACGGCGCGGTACGACTCGTCGCGATCGGCGGCCAGTACTCGCAATCGCTCGACCGGATCGCCGTCGACCAGCGGGCGATGATCGCGGCCGGCGCGCACTCGTCGAGCGAGGATCGCCGGATCGGCCCGGAGCCACACCACGTCATCGGCGCCTTCCAGCAGACGACGGTTGGCGGGGCGCACGACGATCCCACCACCGGCGGCGACCAACATCGGCTCGGGATCACCCAGGACCACACGGAGCGCCTCCTCCTCCAGGTTCCTGAATTCCTGCTCACCGTCGGTCTCGAAGATCTCGTGGATGGTGCGCCCACTCGACTGTTCGATCCGACGGTCGAGATCCACGAAGGACAGCCCGAGCCTCTCGGCCAGTCGGCGCCCGGCCGAACTCTTGCCGACACCCATCATGCCGATGAGTACGATCTTGCGACCTGGTTCGTTTCGTTGCGTCGCCACGAGCTGGTTCGCCTCGATCACAGATGCGACGTGCTCCGGGTCGCATTGCGCGTGAATTCGTCCACCGAATCTCCACCGAATTTGCGCTGAGCTTCCTGGGCCAGCACGAAGGCCACCATGGTCTCGGCCACCACGCCCATGGCGGGTACTGCGGTGACATCGGTGCGCTCCTTGAACGAGACACCGGATTCCTTGGTGATGACGTCCACCGTCGGCAACGTCGGGCGGTTGAGAGTGGCCAAGGGCTTCATCGCCGCCCGCACCACCAGCAATTCACCGGTGGTGATTCCGCCCTCGGTTCCGCCGGCGAGCGTGCCCTGTCGCACGAAGGACGCGCCGCTCTCGTCCCAATGAATGGGATCGTGAGCCACGCTGCCCCGACGTCCGGCCACCTCGAAACCGTCGCCGATCTCGACACCTTTCACGGCCTGAATGCTCATCACCGCCTGGGCCAGCAACGCGTCGATCTTGCGGTCCCAATGCACGTGGCTGCCGAGTCCGACGGGAACTCCGTAGGCGAGGATCTCCACCACTCCCCCCAGGGAATCGCCGTCCTTGGCCACGGCCTCGATCTCGTCCACCATGCGCGTCTCGGCCGCGGGGTCGAAGCAACGGACCGCCGACGTATCGACGGCCACCAGATCCGCCGGCTCCGGACGTCGACCGGGGGCGCTGCGCACCGACCCCAATTGGATGACGTGGGAGACGACTTCGACTCCGATGGTGCGCAGAAGAGCTTTGGCCAGAGCACCGCCGGCCACCCGCGCCGCCGTCTCGCGGGCACTGGCCCGCTCGAGCACGTCTCGAGCATCGGTGAATCCGTACTTCTGCATGCCGGCCAGGTCGGCGTGTCCTGGTCGCACCCGGGTGAGAGGAGATTCGGTTCGCCCGGGAGCCGGGTCCATTTCCCGGTGCCACTTGTCGGAGCGGAACCACTCGGAGTTCTTGATCTCGATGGCGACCGGCGATCCGAGGGTGCGTCCATGCCGGATCCCCCCGACCAACGTCACTTCGTCGGCCTCGAAGCGCTGCCGCGGACCTCGTCCGTACCCCAGACGACGGCGAGCCAGTTCTGATTGGACGTCTTCCACCGTGACGGGCAGGCCGGCCGGCAGACCTTCCACCACGACCACCAGGGCCTGGCCATGGGACTCTCCGGCGGTGAGAAAACGCAGCATCGCCGACCAGGCTACAGGCGGCTCACTGCGGACCAGGTGAGACCAGAGCCGCCCTCGCCGCCGCGGTCATGACACCGACATCGGGAAAGCGTCCGGTCCAGATCTGCTGTTGCAGTGCCGCTTGATGGATCAACATTCCCAATCCGTCCACGGTCCGGCAGCCCCGTTGCGCCGCTCCGCGTAGCAACGCCGTCTCGAGGGGGTGATACACGAGATCGACCACCACGTGATCGGCAGTCAACCAGTCGCCTTCGATCGGGGATGCCGCTGGATCATCGGGCGACCGGTTCATTCCCACGCTGGTGGCGTTGATGACGAGCTCACCGGCCAGCACTGCCTCGGCCACCGACGTGCTGTCGACGACCGCGCAGCGTTGCGGATCGAGAGCCGCCGCCCGCACGGCCGCGCTCGAAGTCCGGTTCACGATGTCGACGCGGGACACCTCATGACGCAAGAGAGCGTCCAACACCGACCGGGCCGCGCCACCTGCTCCGAGGAGCACCACGCGACGTCCGGCAACCTCGATGCCGGCCGCAAGCAGCGAGGACACGAGACCGTCGCCGTCGGTGCTGTCACCGCGAATGCGTCCGGAGTCCTCGAGGGTCAAGGTGTTGACGCTCTCGAGACGAGCCGCCGCCGGGGAGACCTCG
>JBJTYE010000043.1:0-8692 GCA_046082625.1 Actinomycetota bacterium
TTCGTGCCGTGGTGCCCCGATTATCCGGACACCGAAACCATCGAACTCTTCGCCCGCAAGGTCCTGCCGGCATTCCGGTGAATCCGAACGTCACGTCCCGTGGGATCGGACGGGCGGGCGGAATCAGACGTATGAACGGAAGATGATCTCGGCCACGCAGGAGGGTTTGGCTGCGCCTTCGCATTCGAAGGTGAACTCCATGGTGGTCTGAACTCCGCCGGCGATCTCTTCGACGTCCAGCAGTTTCACGCCGAGGCGCAATTTGGCTCCGACTGGAACAGGGGACGGGAAGCGCACCTTGTTCGCCCCGTAATTGACTCCCATCGAGAAGCCTTCGATCCGGACCACCGTCGGATAGAGCATGGGTCCGAGGGACAGGGTCAGGTACCCGTGGGCGATCGGTCCACCGAAGGGGCCACTCTTGGCGCGTTCGACGTCCACGTGGATCCATTGGTGGTCTCCGGTGGCGTCGGCGAATTTGTTGACGCGTTCCTGGGTGATCTCCAGGTACTCGCTGTATCCGAGGTGCTGTCCGACGGCGGCTTTGAGTCCGTCGATTCCGGTGATGACACGTGCGCTCATGCCCGAAGACTAGCCAGATCGCTCAGCGGTACCAGAGTCGTTGGTGTTCGCGACTCTGAGGGTGGAGCAGCAGGGCACACAGGGCGGCATCGAAGATGAAGGAAATGGCGTTGTTGCCGGTGATCTTGTCGACGGTGCTCAACCACTCGTAGTCCCACAGGACCCAGAGGCGGAGGAGGAACGGCGAGAAGGCCGCGATCAGGGCCAGTCGATATCCGAGTCGGCGATCGTTGGCCATGAGGAACCCGCCCAGGACGAAGCCGAGGACGACAGCCAGACCGGCGACATTGCCCAGGAATCCCTTGCTCACTCGAGCCACGCCGATCCAGTCCTCGGTGCCGAGATAGCCGATCAGGGCGAAGAAGCCGTTGATGTACAGGAGCCAGGTGGCGATCTGCAGAGTTTGAGGCTGCATGCGGTCGAACCATTTGCGTGCATCGAGAGGTCGAGATGACATGGACCTAGCGTCGCACATTCCGAGCCTCCGAGCACGCTTGTTCGAAGAAGAGGACGAACTGTGATACGACAGTGGTCGTGATCGATGTCTTCCGACCGCTGCGGTGACGTGATGCGCACCGGTTTCGTGACCCTGGTCGGTCGCCCGAACGTGGGCAAGTCGACGTTGCTCAACGCCATCTGCGGCCGCAAGGTGTCGATCGTCTCGGACAAGCCCCAGACGACCCGGCGCCAAGTGCGCGGTGTGCTGACCCGACCGGAGTTTCAGATCGTCTTCGTGGACACACCCGGTCTGCACAAGCCGGTGACGGCTCTCGGCGAGAGGGTCAATGCGGCGGCCATCGAGAGCCTGCACGACGTGGACGTGGCGTGTCTGGTCATCGACGCCACCATGCCATTCGGATCGGGGGATCGCTGGGTGGCCGAAAGGCTGGACATGGCCAAGACGGTGGTGGTCGTGAACAAGGCCGATGTCGCCTCGAAGGAACAGGTGCTGGCGCAGTTGGCGGCCGCCGGCTCTCTGGGGGCCTCCGCCTACTTTCCTGTTTCGGCCCGTACCGGTCAGGGTGTGACCGAGTTGCTCGCCCATCTGGCCGAAGCGTTGCCAGAAGGGCCCCTCTATTACCCCGAAGACATGGTGGCCGACCTCCCCGAGCCGGAGTGGGTGGCCGAATTGGTGCGCGAGCAGTTACTGGCGGCCACGCACCAGGAGCTGCCCTACTCGATCGCCACGCGGGTGACCGAATGGGAGTGGCCGCGCATTCGTTGCGAGATCATCGTGGAGCGCGAGAGCCAGAAAGGCATGGTCATCGGAAAGGGCGGGGCCGTTCTCAAGCACGTGGGCACCGAGGTGCGCAAGCAACTCCCCGCAGGTGTGTTCCTCGAACTGCACGTCAAGGTGGACAAGGACTGGCAACGACGACCGGATCGAGTCGAGCGTCTCGGCTACTGACGACGATCAACACGAAAAGCCGGCCGGTAACAGACTGGCGTAGTCCTCGCAGGTCACGGCACCGCCGGGATCGGTGAGATCACCCCGTCCCCTCGGCACACTCTGCAATTGCCCGGCGCTAGTGAAGACCACCTGGCCGATGCCAGCCCGTCGGGTGAGGGAGAGCACGATCTGGGCGATGGCCAAGCGCTGTTCGGCGCCGGGAACGTCGGTCACGAACGTCGGAGGTAGATCCACCCGGGCCACACCGCGCTCCACCACCACTTCGGCGACGAAGTCCTCCGGAAGAGCGGTTCGAAGTCCCGCCGCCGGATCTCCTGGAGGGACGCCTTCGGCCAGAGCGGCCAGGACCTGGGCCGCGCTGGCGGGACTCAGCAGCAGTCGGGCGATCGGAACCACCTGGAGGCCGGCCACGTAGAAGAGATTGACCGACTCGACGGGAATGGTGGTTTCCGGAGCCACCGTCGAACCGTCGGTCGGGTTCGTCGGCGGGCTCGTGGTCGACGACGTGGTCGAAGTGGACGTGGCGTTCAAGTCGTAGGGAATCTGATCGGGGTCGACGACCTGGACCGCACCGCGGTCGGGCACCGCGCACCCTGTCGCAATGAGGGCCGACACCGCCATGGTGAGGATCCGTCGCGAGGAACGTCTCCGGATCATGTCGCCCCTCCATCGGACTGTGAATGAGACGGCACGCTCGGCAGATCGACGACGAAGCGCGCCCCGCCCCCCGGGGCGTCTTCCACCCAGGCCGAACCACCATGGGCCCGTGCATGTTCGGCGACCAGAGCCAATCCCAGTCCGGTTCCGCCGGCCCGACTGCGACCGGCGGAACCCCGCGTGAATCGCTCGAAGATGCGCGACCTCTCGCTCTGGGTGACTCCCGGTCCATTGTCCTCGACGGCGATGCGGTGACCGGATTGGCGGCCGGCTGCGTCGGTGCGGGCTTCGATGCAGACTCTCGAGACACCCCCACCGTGCAGGCGGGCGTTGTCCAGGAGATTGGCGACGATTCGCTCCAGTCGGCGTTTGTCGATCGAGGCCTGATCGGCTTCCGGTGAGGTCACGTCGATCTCGATGTCGTCGATGCCGTACCGGTGGGCCACGCGTTTGACGAATCCCGAGAGTTCGACTTCCTCGCGGTGGAGATCGAGAATCCCGACGTCGAGACGCGAGAGTTCCAGAAGATCGAGCACCATCTGATCGAAGCGCCGTACCTGAGAGACCACGACATCGAGGGCTTGCTGGGTGCGTTCGGGGAGATCGGCCCGGCGGGCGTCGAGAACTTCGACGGCGGCCGTGAGGGCCGTGATCGGCGAGCGCAATTCGTGACTCACATCGGAAGCGAAACGGGCTTCGCGTTCGATGCGGGTCTGGACGGTGTCGGCCATGTCGTTGAACGACGTCACCAGGCGCGAGAGGTCCGGGTCGGTTTCCTGGTCGAGGCGAGTGTCGAGGCCCCCGCTCGCGATATCGCCGGCGGCCTCGCTGACGCGCTCCAGAGGACGCATGAGTCGTCGGCTCACCCCCCAGCCGAAGAGAGCGGCGAGTACTCCGACCACGATCACCCCGAGGAGCAAGGCCGATCCGATGACGTTCAACGTTCGCTGCTCGTCCGTGAGCGGGAAGGCCTCGAAATAGTGGGCGCCGATCTCGGCGATGACCACCCCGATTCCGACGTAGGGCTGACCGTCCAGAGCGAAACGTTGACGGGAGGTGATGCCGTTGAGTGTGGCGTCGATCAATTCCGGCGGGAAGGCCGATTGCGTGTAA
Source organism: Actinomycetota bacterium (assembly GCA_046082625.1). Taxonomy (GTDB): domain Bacteria; phylum Actinomycetota; class Acidimicrobiia; order Acidimicrobiales; family Ilumatobacteraceae; genus Casp-actino8. The sequence goes on from JBJTYE010000043.1 coordinate 3,764, forward strand.
CGGATCTCCTGGGAGAAGAAGAGGTTCTCGGGGGAGAGATGCAGCACGGCGAACCCGTTTCGTTCCGTGCGCACCCCCGAGATGAATTCGAACGCCTCGGTTCGTCGCGTTCGGATCTGGCTGCGTATGAGCTGTGCATTGTTGAATGCTTGTCTCTCGGCGACTTCGTCGCGCCGTTCCAGGAGGTAGCTGCGGGCAGTGAAGTAACTGACGGCCGAGAGCGAGAGGGAGGCCGCGATCCCGGTCAGAAGGAACGTCAGGGTGACCCGGCGGCGCAGGCTCAGCCGGCGGAGACGTTCCGAGAACTTCACCGGGTCATCCTGCCGGATCGGGCTCGGCTTTCGGGAGTCGCCACCTTCCACATTCGATCGCCCGGCCCGGAAGCAAGGTTCCGGACCGGGCGAGAACTGGCACACCGGGCGAAGGGGACCAGGGGGAGGGCGATCCCCTCCGCACCAGTGTGAACAGGGTTCAGTGTGACGATCCCATGTGAAGGGACCGTGCGCGCTTTGTGCGTTTTGTGTAACAAAAACCGGCGGACCGAAACTGGCCGGGCCGGAGGTTCGTCCTGGCGGCCCGGACCTGAGGACGTCGCCGAATCCGGGCAAGAATGACCTGGTGAACTCGCTGCTCCTGATCGAGGACGACGACCAGATCCGGATCGCTCTGCGATTGGCGCTCGAGGACGAGGGCTACGAAGTGGTCGAGGCCGCCGATGGTCGAGCCGGTTTGGCGCACTTCCACACTCGCGAGCCCGATTTGGTGCTTCTCGATCTGCGTCTTCCCGATATGTCGGGATTCGAGGTCTGCCGGGCCTTGCGGGCCATGTCGATCGTGCCGATCATCATGGTCACGGCTCAGACGGATACCCAGGACATGGTGGCCGGTCTGGAGGCCGGCGCCGACGATTACGTGACCAAGCCGGTCGTCCCCCGCGAGTTGGCCGCCCGGATCCGAGCGCACCTCCGGCGGGTGCAACTGCATGGCGGCGTGGGAGCTTCGTCGGCCAGCGAGATCTTGGGCGAGATCGACCTGAGACGCGAACAGGGTCTGGTGTTCAAGGCCGGCCAGGAGATCGCTCTCACCAAGACCGAATTCAATCTCCTGTGCGAATTCGCCGATCATCCGAACATGGTGCTGTCGCGGGATCAGTTGCTGGAGCGGGTGTGGGGGTACGACTACCTCGGCGACAGTCGTCTGGTCGATGCGCACGTGCGTCGTCTGAGAGTGAAGATCGAGGACCATCCCGACGACCCGCGTCTGATCGTGACCGTGCGCGGTATCGGATACCGCCTGGTGGCTCCGGGCTGACCATTCAATTCATCGAACGCAGAAAGCTTTCGACCTCGGACAACGTGACGGTGCGTCGCATGGGCGGCAAGGCCGCCAGGATGTGGCGTCGGTAGCCGGCAGTCCCGAGACGGGGATCGAAGACCGCCACCACGCCGCGATCGCTGGTCGAACGAATGAGTCGTCCGGCGGCCTGGGCCAACGAGGTCGCCGCCCGGGGCAAGTCGATCTCGCGAAAGGCTTCGCCGCCCACCTTCTCGCGTCGGGCGCCGAGGAGCGGATCGTCCGGACGAGGGAACGGGATCCGGTCGATGGTGACGAGCGACAGAGTGCGCCCCGGGATGTCGATTCCTTGGAAGAAACCCGATGTGGCGAACAGACAGGAGGACTCGTCTTCGCTGAAGAGTTTGACCAGTTGGTTCTTCTGGTACTCGCGCTGGGACAGAACCATCACGTCGAGACGCGGTCTGATCCACTCGACAGCCGCATCCATGGCGCGATAGCTGGTGAAGAGCGCCAGGGTGCGGCCCCCGGCGGCCCTGATCAGAGCCAGAAGTTCGTCGTGCATCGACGACGCGAAGGTCGGATCGTTGGGGTTCGGGAGATGCACGGCGCAGTAGAGCATCGATTGCGCTTGGTAGTCGAAGGGGCTGTCCACCACCAGTGAGGTCGTGCCTTCGCTCGGAAGGCCGATTCGAGATGGGAGGTTCAGCGGGACGGTGGCGCTGGTCAGGATCGCCGTGGTCTTGTCCCACACCCCGGCCGCCATCACCGGTCCGACGTCCAGGGGAGCGATGTCCAGCCGCGGATGTTGCTCGGTTCCGGTGACGAAGGGAACGTAGGCCTCGGTAATGGACAGCGCGGCGTCGATGTTCTCCGAGAGTCGAGTGGCCAGCGTCTGAGCTCGCAATCGACGCTGATGGGCGTCCTCATCGGCGGTCTCGATCCCGCGCAATGCTTCGAGGACGTTGTTCACAAGCAGACGCGCTTCGGCCAAGACCTCGGTCACCGAGTCGGGAAGGGGAACCGAGAGCCGTTTGCCGACATCGGGCTGAAGGACTGCGCTGAGCCGGTCTCCGACGTCCACCAGCCGAGACACCAGATCGTCCTCCGTGATGATGCGCTTGGTGGCACCGGCGAAGTACCGCAGGTTTCCCGCGTGAAGGGCGATGCCGACCGTGTCACTCATGATGTCTTCCAGACCGTGGGCTTCGTCCACGATCAGGACCGCGTGTTCGGGCAGGATCACGCCGCCAGAGGCCACGTGGATCCCGTAGAGATGGGTGTTGACCACCACTACATCGGCTTCGGCCGCCTGCAAGCGCGCCAGCTCGGCGAAGCACGACTCGCCTTGAGGGCACCGACGAGCTCCGGGGCACTCGTCGCTTCCGACGCTGAGTGCTCGCAGCGCGGTCGGGGACGGCGACCAATCCAGTTCGGCGAAGTCGCCGGTCGCGGTGCGACGTGACCAGGTCGCCAAGCGTTCGACTTCCTTCTTGACCACTGGTTGAAGTTCGTCGAGATCCATCAGGGTGGGTGAATCGTCGCCGGCATGCTGGGCGGTGACCTCGGCCAGACGTTGCAAGCAGAGATAGTTGCTTCGGCCTTTCAGCACCGACCAGGTGAACTCGCCGCTGCCCACAGTGGTCCACTGCTCGGCCAGAAACGGAAGGTCCTTCATGGCCAATTGATCCTGGAGGGCTTTGGTGGCAGTGGCGATGACGGTTCTGCGACCGGACAAGAGAGCCGGTATCAGGTACGCAAGGGTCTTGCCGGTCCCGGTGCCGGCTTGGACCACCAAGTGACGGGATTCGGCGATGGCCTCCTCGACGGCCACCGCCATCTGCTTCTGACCGGGACGGCTCTCGTGATGGGGAAGGGCGCCGGTGACGATGTCCAGCGCGTCGGCGGTGTTCACCGGGCGGCCTTGGCCAAGAGCAAGGCGGCCTCGAGATCCTGGACATCGAAGTCCGGCCAGGTGTTCGGGGAGAAGTGGATGGGTGCGCCGGCGGCTTGCCACAGCATGAAGTTCGAGACCCGCATCTCGCCCGAGGTCCGAACGAGAACGTCGACCGGCGGCAGGTCGGGTTCGTACAGAGCGTCGTTCATGGCGTCGATGGTGGGCGGGATCCGACGTCGGCGGAGGCGCTGCGCCGCATCGGCGATTTCGGCCCGACTGCCGTAGTCGAAGGCCACGGTCAGGGTCATGCCGGTGTTGTGCGCAGTGTCGGAGATGGCCTTCTCGATGGCTCGCTGCACGTAACGGGGCGTCCGAGCCCGGCGATCGTCGAAGGGCCGGCCGATCCAGAGCACCCGGACGTTGTTCTCGTTCAGTTCCTCGAGGCGCCCGAAGAGCTTCTCGTGGAGACCCAGGATGTGACGCACCTCCCGCCGCGGACGTACCCAATTCTCGGTGGAGAACCCGAAGACCGTCAGGAAATCGACCTCTCGAGCCACGCTGGCCCGCACGATGGCAGCCAGGTTCTCCTCTCCGGCCGTGTGCCCAGCGGTTCGGGGGAGGCCGCGACGCTGGGCCCATCTTCCGTTTCCGTCCATGATGCAAGCCACGTGCACGTCCGTACGGTAGTCGCCCCGTCGGTGACGTGTTTCGATATCGCTGGTGACACGGGACGTCGGAAGGATCGGCCACAATGGATCCATGACCGGGCGCGCATGGAAGTGGTGGGCGCGGGGTCGTGAATCCGACGGAATCGAATCTCGACTGCATCACATCGTCGTCGCCGGGGGTTCGTGGGTGGACTGGGCCGAATTCGGCGAGGAGGATTGGACTCGTCGGCTCGAATCCCTGGCCGAGGTTGCCCGTCGCGCTGGTGCTCGGTACGTGACCGTGCGTCCCTATGAAGTCGGGTCCGGTGACCCCCTCGGTTCGGGTCGAGTGGGTCGATCCGAGGTGCACCGACGGGAATCGAGGGTGGCTACCGAGGATCGCGACGCCGCCGACGCTGTGATCAACGTGGTGGTCGATCCGGTGGTGGACGGTCGCCAGCGGATCTGCGACGCAGTGGCCGCTCTTCCGGAAGGAATCGACATCACAGAAGAGGTTCTCGATCGGGCCTTGCACGGCGATGCCGGTGAGCCCGACCTGGTCGTGGTGCTCGGACCACCTGATCGATTGCCGCGGTCACTGGTCTGGGAATTGGCCTACAGCGAACTGGTTTTCGTCGGATCCTCGTGGCGCGACCTTTCTTCCGACGATCTCGTACAGGCCGTGCGCGAATACGCCCGTCGCAGTCGCCGATTCGGCGGAGTCGACGAATGACCTCGAAGTACTACCGCGACACCGGAATCGTCCTGCGCACCTACAAGCTGGGTGAAGCCGACCGCATCATCGTCCTTCTCACTGCGGAACACGGCAAGGTGCGCGCCATCGCCAAGGGGATTCGCAAGACACGTTCGAAGTTCGGTGGACGCCTCGAACCGCTGTCGCACGTCTCGCTGCAATTCCATCGGGGCCGGGAACTTGACGTCATCAGTCAAGTCGAGACCGTGTCGACGACCGCTCCCGTCTTCGGCGATCTGGACAGCATGACCGAGGCCAGTGCCATCCTCGAAGCCGTCGATCAATTGGTTCCCGATCGCGAACCGGTGCCGCAGATGTATCGAATGCTCGTCGGCGCG
>JBJTYE010000044.1:0-7589 GCA_046082625.1 Actinomycetota bacterium
CCGGGAAGTGTCCGGGGAAGAACCATTCCTCTCCAGTCGTCGTCCAGATCCCGGTGGCCGATTGGCCCGGCACCAGAGCCACCACCTCGTCCACGAACAAAAACGGCGGACGGTGGGGCAGGACGTCGATCGGAGACGGGAACATCAAGCCTTCAACGCCGCCAGCAGATTCTTGGGCGTGTCCTTCGGACTGACCTTGTACCAGGCTTGCTCGATCCTGCCGGTTGGTCCGACCAAGAAGGCCGACCGCTCGATGCCCATGTATTTGCGTCCGTACATGGACTTCTCCTTCCAGACACCGTAGGCCTCGGACACCGAATGATCCGGATCGGACAACAATGGAAACGGAAGATCGAACTTGTCGGCGAACTTCTTCTGCTTCGCCGGCAGGTCCGGACTGATGCCGACGATGGCCACGTTCCCGATCTTGCCGGCGATGTCACGGAGGAGACAGGACTGCTCGGTGCACCCAGGAGTATCAGCCTTGGGGTAGAAGTACACGAGCACCCGTCGACCTTTGAAGGATGAAAGTCGGACCTTCGACCCGTCCTGGTCGCTCAATGCGATGGCCGGAGCCCTGTCACCGGTCGACAACATGAGGCGATCCTAATCGAGAGTGCGCCGCGGCAGGTCCTGCCCGAACCAGCGCCCGCGAAATCTGGCATGGGCGTGATAATGGCCGGGAATGTTGCGCATGTTGTCGTCGATGAAAGGTTCGTACTCGAAGTGTTCGGCCACCACCGACGCGAGCACTCGGTGGAGGTGGCCCTTGGTCGCGTCATCGGGCTCGGGGTGATGGCTCTTCCAGACCACCATCGGTACGCAACAGGCCTCGCACTCGGCGACCCAGCAGACTTCGTCCTCGAAGAACCACTCCGTCAAGCGGGCGGCTTCGCAGAGTTCGCAGTGACCGTCCACGAGCGTCGATCAGAGGGCGTTCAGGTCCACGCCCGGGGGCACCATGAGCCAGTTGATGATGTGCATGGTGCCATTGGCGGCCTTCAAATTCGGAATCACTACGAATCTTCCGTTGACTTTCAGCGTCTCCATGAAATTCATTGTCTCGAAGTACTCCACCGATATCCGAGATCCTTGTAATGAAGTCAGATCGCCGTTGGCAATGTCCGGAATTCGATAGTCGCCCTCCACGATGTGATACCTCAAGATCTCCAACAAAGCTTCCCGATTTTCGGGCCGAAGAAGCTCGTCTAGAACGCCAGCAGGAAGGCTCGTGAATGCGCCCCTCGCTGGCACGAAGACGGTGAAGGGGCCACTACCATCTAGCAGGGAAGTCAACTCCGCTTCCGACAGAACCTCGAAGAAAGTCGAGTACAGTTTGCTGGTCTCGAGGATCTTGGAGATGGTTCGGCTTTCGACCTCGTTGTCATCGAGGAAAGCCTCAAGATCCGACTGTTCTGTGGGGGCGGTCGGACCCATCGAGGCCGGCACAGTAGTCGACAAATCTTCCTTGCCGGCCTCTCCTCCACCGCAGGCGGCCAACACGACCGCGGCCGACACTCCGATTCCGCGAATCCAGCTTCTGCTCGTCATCTTCGTCTCGCGTTCCGTTTCGTCTCGTTTCGACCCGCCATCCTGGCACAAACGAGCGATCGCCGGCCGTCAGACCGCATCGATCGCCGCTCGCACCTCGGCACAGTACGTTCCGACGGCATCCGGACCGCTCTCCATCAGGCGTCGGACCACCGAGGCGCCCTGAACCACGCCGTCGGCGACTCGACACACTTCGGCGGCTTGAGCGCTGTCGGACACGCCAACGCCCACGATCACCGGTACATCGGTGACCCGCTTCAGCCGGGCCGCCAGAGCGGTGGCCGTGGCGGCCAGAGTCGAACGTTCACCGGTCACCCCCAGAAGTCCGACCGAATACACGAAGGCTCGCGATCGGGCGCAGATGCGCGGAAGTCGGTCGTCGGGAGCCGTCGGAGCCGCCAGCATGATCGTTGCCAAGTTCTGCGCATCGGCGGCCTCGCACCACGGCCCGGACTCCTCCAAAGGAAGATCCGGGATGATGGCTCCCACCACCCCCGCAGCACTGAGCTGCGCGGCGAATCGTTCGTGACCTGCATGATGGACGGTGTTGTAGTAGCACATCACCACCAGCGGCACGTCGATGTCGAGACGGCGAACTTCGTCGAGAATCGACACCGGTGTGGCTCCCGCATCGAGGGCCCGCTGCGATGACATCTGGATGACCGGCCCATCCATCACCGGATCGGAGAAGGGGATACCGATCTCGATCAAGTCGGCACCGTTGGCCGCCGCAGCGCGCACGGCGTCGGTCCAACCGGCGAGGCCGCCGGTGACGTAGGGAACCAGCAACTTGTGCCCAGTATCACGTTTGGCGCGCAGCGAGGCTTCGACCGGAAGCACGTCGATCGAGCCGATACCCCCTGCTGTCATCGGTCTCTCACGATCCGAGGATGTCCATCATCTGCGCCACGTCCTTGTCGCCGCGGCCCGAGAGATTCATGAGAATCGTCTGTCCCTGCATTGCCGGCGCTTCGCGGGTGATCCACGCCACAGCATGGGCGCATTCGAGTGCCGGAATGATCCCTTCGGTGCGCGCCATGAGCTGGAAGGCCTCGATGACCTCGGCATCGGTCACCGTCGGGTATTCGGCACGACCGATCGAGGCCAGATACGAATGCTCCGGGCCGACACCCGGGTAGTCCAGTCCTGCAGACACCGAGTGCGCTTCGAGCACCTGTCCGTACTCGTCCTGCATGAGGTAGCTGCGCATTCCGTGCACCACTCCGGGCTGACCGCGTCCGACGGCCGCGCCACCGGCAGGTTCGACGCCGATCAGACGAGCCGTCGTGTCCACGAATCCCGAGAAGATCCCGAGAGCATTGGAGCCGCCGCCGACGCAGGCCACGATGACGTCGGGCACTTTCCCGTAGCGGTCCACACATTGGTCGTGGGCCTCACGACCGATCACGCGGTGGAATTCACGCACCATCCAGGGATACGGGTGCGGACCCATCACCGATCCGAGGCAGTAGTGCGTCGACTCCACCGATGCCACCCAGTCGCGCATGGCTTCGTTGACCGCGTCCTTCAGCGTCCGACTGCCACTGTGGACCGCCTCCACCTCGGCGCCGAGAAGTTTCATGCGAAAGACGTTGAGGGCCTGTCGCTCCACGTCCACCGCACCCATGTAGACCTTGCATTCGAGGCCCAAGAGCGCCGCGGCCGTCGCCGAGGCCACGCCGTGCTGTCCTGCACCGGTCTCGGCCACGATGCGCGTCTTGCCCATGCGTTTGGCCAGAAGGGCCTGGCCGAGAACATTGTTGATCTTGTGCGATCCGGTGTGATTGAGATCCTCCCGCTTGAGCACCAGGCGCAAGCCGAGTCGGGCCCCCAACTGATGGCACTCGGTTAGAATGGAGGGGCGACCGGCATATTCGCGGAGAACTTGATCGAGATCGCCGCGGAAGATCGGGTCGGCCCAGGCCTCGCGAAAAGCCCTTTCGAGTTCCTGACAAGCCGGAACCAGGGTTTCGGGAACGAAACGTCCTCCGAATTCACCGAAACGTCCGGCATCGGAGGGTTCCGACATCAGTGACTGGGTAGGAATCGACATGAGATCCTCGAACGTGCGTTTCGTGCCGGCTCTCCGATGACCGACGGTACTCCCATGTTCGCACCTGGACGGCCGATCTCCTCATCGGACTCGGATGCCGACGACGATCCGGGCCACGACAGCGGTCACAATGCTCCTGCCGTCACTCCTCGGCCCAGTCGTAGGGGAAGTCCTCCCCCTCGACCGGCTCACGCCGTCCGTCGGGACCGTCGTCGGCGCGATGCGGGGCGACCGCTCGAGCGTTGGCGATGAAGCGTCGCAGTTTCAGGGTGTCCTTGCGACCCGGAGCGGACTCGACTCCCGAGGAGACGTCCACACCCCACGGTCGGACGTACTCGATGGCGGCGGCCACATTGTCGACGGTCAGTCCCCCGGCCAGGATCAGTCGAACCCCCGAGGGGATCTCGTCGGTCAGGCGCCAGTCGAAGACATGACCTGAACCCGGTTCCGGGGCGTCCACCAAGATCAGATCCGTCCCGTACTGGTCAGCGATGCGCGCCTCCCGCGAACCTGCGGATACGGCCTTGATGATCCACCGCACGTTCTCGGCCAGTTCCACCACCGTGGACCGCGGTTCGTGTCCGTGCAATTGCACCGCCTTGACCCCGGACCGCGCCACGACATCGAAGATGCGGTCGGGAAGGTCGTCCTTGAAGACCCCGACCGTCAGGATCTCCGGTGGGAGTCGGCGTGTGATGTCGTAGACCACCTGCGGAGCGACTTGACGCGGGGACGGAGCGAAGACGAAACCCACGGCATCAGCGCCCATGGCCACGGCCAACAGGGCGTCCTCCTCATTCGTGATGCCACAGATTTTCACGAACACGGACTCACCGTAGCCCTGGTTGGCGAAGCCTCATCGCATCCTTTCCGATGCCGAGTCCCCATCACACGGACCGCAATGCTCGAACTGCCCCCTCGGGATCGGACGCGGTCACCAGCGATTCCCCGACCAGGACCGCGTGGTATCCGGCATCATGCAGATCTCTGGCATCGTCCACGCCACGAACACCGCTTTCGGCCACTCGCACCACATGGGAGGGCATCTTCGAGGCCATCCGCAGGGCGCGCTCGTGATCGACGGCGAAGGTCACCAGATCTCGCTGGTTGACCCCCACGAGATCGGCACCGACGGCCAGAGCACGGTCGAGTTCGGCTTCGTCGTGGATCTCCACCAGAACGTCCAGCCCGAGCCGGCGGGCCAGGTCGTGGAACGACCCGAGTTCACCGTCGTCCAGGGCGGCCGCGATGAGCAGAACGCAATCCGCCCCCATCAGTCGGGCATCGCAGACATCCAGACCCGACACGGTGAAGTCCTTGCGGAGAACCGGCAAGGAACACGCTCGACGTGCGACGCGTAGATCGTCGACCGACCCGCCGAAGTGATCGGCGTCGGTGAGAACCGACAGACACGACGCCCCACCGGCGGCGTACGACCTGGCAACTGTCAGCGGGTCGAGAGCGGCTGCAAGGTCTCCCTTCGACGGAGATCGACGTTTGATCTCGGCGATGACCGCCAGTCCGGTCCTGGCATCATCGGCGAGACGCTGCCGGAACCCGCGACATGCCTCCAGACGTCCGCACTGTTCGACGAGAGCGCCCAGATCCCGCTGATCCCGGCTCACCCGATCCCGATGGGCCGCGAGTATCCGATCGAGATAGGTGTGTCGGGCCGACACCGACCGTCAGGCTCCCTTGCCGCCGATGGGGCCGAGGAAAGTCAACTCCGGACGACCGCCGAGAAACGGCATCAATGTCGGGCCGAGGGCCTTGAAGGCCTCGGAGCCCATGTGGGCTTCGAGCGCCCCTTGAGATTCGTACATCTCGTACATGTAGAGGGCGTCGGCATCCGAGGGATCGGTGTGCAGGATGTAGTAGATCGTTCCAGCCTCACCTTTGGCGGTCTCCAGGCCCACCTCGAGAGCCTTGGCCAGATCGTCCCGCTTTCCGGGGGCTGCCGGAATTTTCGCCCAAACCGCAACCTTTGCCATGTCGTTCATCCTCCCGTCGTGGACGGCTCGTGTCGAACCGCTGCCCGTCGACTTGAACCGTAGACGGTGGACGGTCGTTCTCAGAATCCGAGACGGCTGCGCAGCTCCCGCTCGAGATCCGCCAAGGGGACACGGACCTGCTCGGTGGTGTCCCGGTCCCTGATGGTCACCGCCTGATCCTCGAGGCTGTCGAAATCCACGGTCACGCACAACGGAGTTCCGATCTCGTCCTGACGTCGGTACCGCTTGCCGATCGACTGCGTGTCGTCGTACTCGGCCATGTACCTTTCGCTGATCTCGGCGAAGACTCGACGAGCCACCGGGGTCAGATTCTCCTTTTTGCTGAGCGGCAGAACCGCCACCTTGTAGGGAGCCAACCGTGGGTGGAGTCGGAGAACGGTCCGGGCCTCTCCTCCGACCTCGTCCTCGGCGTAGGCCGCCAGCAAGAAGGCCGCCATGGCCCGGTTGACACCGGCCGCCGTCTCCACCACGAAGGGAACGTATCGTTCGTTGGTGGACTGATCGAAGTAGTCGAGCCGCTGACCCGAATGATGGGCGTGCTGATTGAGGTCGTAGTTGGTCCGCTGAGCGATGCCCTCCAGTTCTCCCCAACCCCATGGATAGGCGAACTCGACGTCGGCGGTGCCGGCCGAGTAATGACTCAACTCGTCGGCCTCGTGGGGGCGCAGCCTCAACATCTCCGACGGGATCCCCAGATCCACGTACCATTGCAGACGCTCGCGACACCAGTACTCGTACCACTTCGGGCCTTCGGGGGGAGGAACGAAGAATTCGAGTTCCATCTGTTCGAACTCGCGAGTACGAAAAATGAAGTTGCCGGGAGTGATCTCGTTGCGGAAGCTCTTGCCCACCTGGGCGATCCCGAAGGGTGGCTTCTTCCGGCTGGTCTGCAGCACGTTGGAGAAGTTTACGAACATTCCTTGGGCCGTTTCCGGACGTAGGTAGACCTCTGCTCCCGCCCCCTCCACCGGACCGGCGAACGTCTTGAACATCAAATTGAAGGCACGAGCATCCGTGAAGCTGTCCTTGGCCCCGCACTGAGGGCAGGTGTCCTTGTCTTCCAGGTGGTCTTCGCGGAACCGCTGTTTGCAGGACCGGCAATCGACCAAGGGATCACTGAAGTTTGCGAGATGTCCACTGGCCTCGAAGACCTGAGGTGGGCCGAGGATGGCGGCGTCGATGAGCACGACGTCGTCACGCTGCTGCACCATGGTTCGAATCCAGGCTTCACGGACATTGCGGAGCATGAGCGAACCGAGCGGGCCGTAGTCGTAGCTGGACCTGAAGCCGCCATAGATCTCCGCCGACGGATAGACGAAGCCCCGTCGCTTGCAGAGATTGACGATCTGGTCGAGGTCGGTCGCTGGCATAGTCGCCCAGACTATTGGCCCCGACTCGAATTCGCCGGGGATCTAGCGGCGTTCGAAGATCGACACCGAACGCAGACGACGTTCGACATGGTGTTCGAAGGCCCGCGTGGCCAGCACCAGTACCTCGTTGACCACCGGATCGTCCAACTGCTGCCCCGCAGGATCGTAGGCCTCGTCGAGAACGGCTCCCAGTCTCCCCTCGAGCAGATCGCGCATCAGAACGAGGGCTGCTTCCGACAAGACGGACCAACTTGCCGAACGGTCGTCGCGCCCGCGTTGACAGGCTTGGCACACCACGCCGCCGAGGTCGACGTCGAATGCCACGTCGCCGAGCGACGCATCGAAGTCCTCATCGCAGGACACGCATCTGTTCAACTGCGGTCGCAGACCTTCCACGCTGAGCAGACGCCAGAGAAAGGCCGGAACCACGGCCGACGATGGTCGGGTGAGAAGGGTCTGGCGCGCGCCGACGAGCATTCGATACATCTGCGGCACCGGTTCGCGATCGGGAACCAATTGATCGACGGCTTCGAGGATGGCACTGGCCTCGGTCATGCTGTCCAGATCGCCGAAGACGGGAGCGGTCGTCGACACGGTCTCGAC
>JBJTYE010000045.1:0-6108 GCA_046082625.1 Actinomycetota bacterium
ACTTCGGCTCGCTCCTGACTGAGAGGCAGTCGCGATTCCTTGGTGCCGTCGGCCGACGAATGGCACAGCACGGTGATCTTGATGAACACCTCCGGAATGGACTGGGCGGCGATGCGGATGTTCTCCAAGGCCTCGGGCGACAATTCAGCCGAATCGGCTCGGAAGGTGATCCCCGACGGCAGCACCGTGCGCTGGATGGGACGTTCCGTCGTCCCGGCGGTGAATTCCGGTGGAAGATCGCCAGGAGCCACGGTTTCGTCGACGGTGGTCTTCTTCCACCAGTACATGGACGTGTCGGCTGTCTCCACCACCAGATCTCCGAGACCGTCGAAACGCCCGAGGTCACTGGGGCTACGGTTCTGCGACAACGAATCGAACGGCAGCCGATCCCACTGGGTGATCACCACGGCCACGAGAGCTCCGAGGAATACCAGCAGCGCCGGCACCACCGTCCAGGCCGGACTGCGACGGGGCTTCCACGAACCCGATCGACCGCCGCGAGGCCGAGACCGACGCGGCGCGGTCGCTCGACGGACCGATGGCCGACGAGATCCGGCACCACGCCGGTACGGGCTGCGACTACGAGCCATGCTCAGACCCTAACCACCTTCGCCGAAGCAACCGGACACCAGGGCCACCGCCAGCCCGGAGTCACCAGGTCAGAGGGTGGGACGCAGATCCGCCGGACGAACGATCCGATTGGTGGCGTCGTCATCGGCGAAGACCACGCCGGAGTCGAATTCGAAGTCCTCGTCCTCGTCGTACAACGGGAGCACGTCATCGGGATCCACGATCTCCACGTACTCGGTCAGACTCGGCCAGTCCACTTCCGGAACTCCCATGGTCAACAGGCTGTGACCGTACGGCTGGGACACCCCGAAGACCTGCGGGTTGGCCACGACCGCCGCCGACGCACCAGCCATGACCAAGTGCCAGTTGGCCTCGGCGTGACGTCGGAACTCCGACACGATGTGGCGAGCCGCCTCGATGGACCTGTTGTGGTCCTCGATGGCATCGATGGGATGTGACCGCCAGATGGTTTCGGCATCGCGGACGGCCTTCGACGACAGGGAGATGAACGTCTTGGCCGGGTCGCAGTAGTACCACGAATTGGCGAACGAAGCCAGGCTGATGAGCAACGTCCACAGACCGAAGGCCAGACCGAGAGCGAAACTCTCCTCGGACGTGCGATAGACGATGACCGCGAACGTGGCCAGCACGGCGGCGAAGGCGAAGACGGTGTGCATCCGGTTGTTCACCGGATGCTCGCTGTTGGTCACGCCGAAGACCGCATCCACGACCGTCTTGGCCTCCGGATCATCGCCGGTGAGCGTGCGCGAGAGAGACACCCGACGCAGATCGTCGGCGGTCTTTCCGATGATGATCACGGCCGCACCCACGGCCACGGCGAAGATGGCGGCGATGAAAGGGGATTCACCGCCGTAGGTGAGGGCCAGGGTCATGGCGGCGGCGTCACCGAGCAGCAAGCACGCCACCCACAGCGACTTCCCGGTGAAGCCGTGGAAACGCACGTGGGGTCCGAGGACCTGTTGGGCCATGGCGTGCCGGGTGAGGGCGGCTCGATAGCTCTCGAGCATCAGTCGCCGCGCCTTGGCCTGCTGAACGGCTTCGAAGCGAGCCGCCCGGGCTTCGGACAAGGGTTCGCGAATGGCGGCATTGGCCTGAGCGGCGAATTCGGCGACCTGGGCCCGTCCTTCCAGGACGAACTGGGCCACCACATGGGGGACATCGTCAGCGGACATGTGCCGCGTCGTGTCCACACCGGTGGGGTCGATGCGAATGGCCGCACCGGTCTCGATCGGATCCTGATCCAGAGAATTCTGCAGGGCCCGAGTCGAGCCTGCATAGGCATCGAAATTCGCTCCGTTGCGTCGTCGCGATTCCTTGAACCCCATGACTCCACTCCCTCGACCCAGCGCCCCCATTGGGAAAGCGTTCCACTTCCGGATTCCGATGCTACAAATTGCTGCTGGAGGAGGCTACCCGGCAGGTCGCGCCCGTCAACCCGCACATTTCTTCGAGATAGACCCGCAACTTGGCCACGTAGTCCTCGGGGGGCTGCTCGGTCCCGGCGATCCTTCCCACGCCGAGAATCGCCACCTCCACGCCGGCCAGATCCACCGGACGCAATGTCCGAGCCAAGGCGATCATGTCCTCTTCGGTGAGCGTCGGAGAATTGTTCTCGGCGGTCCCGGTGGTCGAGATGCCATCGGCCAGAACGGTCAAGCGCTTCTGCGCTCCCTCCGGAGCGGTCTGGAAGCGGTCGGCGGCGATGGCGAAGGCCGCGGTCATGTCGCTCGCGGATCCGTCGATGGAGGCGAATGCTCCCTCCAATTCGGTGCGAATTTCGGCCATCACCTCGTCGACCGCCTCTTCGATCTTGCGATCGCGTCCGATCTCACTGGCCCCGGCCGTCGCCAATTCGCCCTCGAACAGAACCGTCGTGGATGCCGACGACGACGACCAGGCGGCCAAGGTGAAACTGGCCTCGCAATCGAAGGCCCGTTCGACGTCCACCTGCACGGCGTCCAGCCTCTCGCCGGTGATGATCTCGTCCCGGGCCCCGTTGGACAGGTTCATGAGCGTCACCTGGACCAGTCCGCCCTCCGGGCAGTCGTAGTCGTAGTCACCCGAGGAGGAGCCCACCGACGAGCACCCCGCCAGCACCATCAAACCCACCAGGGCGCACAAGCCAGCCCGTTTCACACCCTTACCTCCGCCGCACGTTTCAGCCGCCGAATTCCCGGCCCAACAGGGTTACCAACGGTAGCCCAGGGTGAGACCAGGACAAACGTCCCGACCCAAGATTCTGGATATTCCGTTCACAAGAACTCATGATCCGCCGAGTACCCCGCCGACACTAACCCTGGTCACGGTCGGCCGGCGGTCAGCCCGCCCAGAGTCTCGGAGGATTCCGGGAAGTGGCAGGCCACTCGCCGTCCCGACTCCGACGTCCCGGTCCCGGCCGCGTCCGCCGAGGAGATCAACGCTGGCTCCTCGGAGGCGCACTGATCCACAGCTTTCCAGCAGCGGGTGCGGAACCGGCATCCCGATGGTGGATCGATCGGGGACGGGACTTCGCCGTCCAGGATGATCCGCTGATGACCTCGAGCCCGGACCGGGTCGGCGATCGGAACCGCCGACAGCAGAGTCTTGGTGTAGGGGTGCCGCGGCGACGCGTACAACTCTTCGGCTGGACCCGATTCCACCACTTTGCCCAGGTACATGACCCCGACGTCGTCGGAGATACGCCGGACCACCGACAGATCGTGGGCGATGAACACATAGGACAGCCCGAGTTCGCGCTGCAGTCGCTGCATCAGATTCAGGATCTGGGCCTGGATCGAGACATCCAGAGCCGACACCGGCTCGTCGGCGACGAGGACTTCCGGATTCAAGGACAGCGCACGGGCGATCCCGATGCGCTGCCGCTGACCACCGGAGAACTCGTGGGGATAGCGGTTGTAGTGCTCGGGATTGAGACCCACCATCTCCATCAGTTCCTGGACCCGCTGCTTCTCCCCCTGGGCCGGTTCGACTCCCTGTACTCGCATGGGGAGAGAGATGATCTGCCCGACGCTGTGCCGCGGATTCAAGGACGAGTACGGGTCCTGGAAGATGATCTGGACGCGCCGTCGGAATTCCCTCAGATCTCGTCCCGACAGATGCGTGACGTCCCGTCCGTCGAGGAACAACGATCCCGAGGACGGGTCGAGCAATCGGGTGATCACGCGAGCCAAGGTCGACTTGCCGCACCCGGACTCGCCCACGATGCCGAGCGTCGTTCCACGCCGCAGGGCGAACGACACTCCATCGACCGCTTGGACGGTGCCCGTCGGCCGATTCAACCAGCGCGTGGATCCGGCCGGGAAGTACTTGACGAGATCGCGGCCCTCGAGGACGATGTCGCTCATCGCACGCCACTCCCGGATCGACCGCTCAGCCCGATCGACGTCCCCAACTCGCGTTTGCGCTCGTCGGTGAGATGGCACGCCGACAAGGACCTCGATCCGGACACGTTTCGAAGCACGGGAATCTCCGTGGAGCAGCGCACCCCGACCGAGGCGGCGTGGTCGCAACGAGGATGGAAGGCGCATCCGGACGGAATGTTGATGAGCGAGGGCGGAGTACCCGGAATGGTGTGCAGCATGTCGGAGTGGATGTCCTCGATGCTCAGAACTGCTCCCAGCAGTCCCCATGAATAGGGATGCGTGGGCAGGCTGAACAAGTCCTCGACACCGGCTCGCTCCACCACCCGTCCGCCATACATGACCATGACGTCTTGCGCCGTCTCGGCGATCACGCCCAAGTCGTGAGTGATCAGGATGATGGCCATTTTCGTGGCTTCCTGAAGTTCCTTCATCAATTCGAGGATCTGGGCCTGCACGGTGACGTCGAGCGCCGTGGTCGGCTCATCGGCGATCAGGACTCGCGGCGAATTCACGAGAGCGATGGCCACCACGATGCGCTGGCGCATTCCTCCGGAGAACTGGTGCGGGTACTCGTCGATGCGCCTGGACGGATTCGGGATGCCCACTCTGTGGAGCATGTCCAGGACGATCTGACGGACTTCGCCCTTCGCAGCATCGGGATGATGGGCACGATAGGCCTCGGCGATCTGGTCACCGACCGTGTAGTAGGGATTGAGCGCCGACAGCGGATCCTGGAAGACCATGGCGACTTCTCGTCCCCTGATGCGACGGACTTCGGCGTCGGAGGCCGCCAGGACATCGATGCTGCCCACCAACACCTGTCCGGTGGTGGTGGCGGTGGCCGAATTGTTGAGACGCATGATGGATCCTGCGGTCACCGATTTACCCGAGCCACTCTCACCGACGATGCCCAGGGTCTGTCCGGCACGCACATCGAAGGAGACATCGTTGACGGCGTGCACGACGCCGTCAGGAGTATCGAAGGCGACCGTCAGATTGCGGACCGACAGAACCACGTCATCGGTCGACGCAGCAGTCGAGTTGTCCGCGGACGTCACTTGGCACGCACCCGCGGGTCGAGCACGCCGTACATGATGTCCACCACCACGTTGGCCATGACGATGAACAAAGCCGAGACCATGGTGGTGCCCACCAGGATGGGCAGATCGGAATCCACCACGGCTCGAATGGTCATGCGGCCCATTCCAGGCAAGGAGAACACGCTCTCGGTGATGATGGCTCCACCGAGGAGAGCAGCGAAGTCGAGGCCCGCCAGGGTCACGATGGGCACCAGGGCCGAGCGCAGCACGTAACGACGCAGGATGACTCGATTACCGAGGCCCTTGGCCACGCCGAGGCGGACGAAGTCCTCGTTCATGGCTTCCAACATGCCGTTCCGGGTGAGGCGCGTATACGCCGCCGCCGACAGCACGGCCAGAGTCGACCAGGGCAGGATCATGGAGGTGAAGAAGTTCTTGGGATTCTCGAACGGTGACTCGTAGGCCGGGAACGGGACGATCCGCAACCAGATCACGAAGGTGAACAGGACCAGAAGTCCGATGTAGAAAGTGGGGAGACTCACGCCGACGGCACTGAATCCGGTGGCCAGGCGATCCTGCCACTTGCCTCGCTTCAGAGCGGCGATGGCACCAGACCCGATGCCGATGAACATCCAGAGGATGAAGGCCCCGATGGCCAAGAAGGCGGTCACCGGGAATGTGTCGGTGATCAACTCGGTCACGCACTTCTTCTGACCGAAGGAATAACCCAGCGACGGGGCCGGACATTCGAACTTGGCCACGCCGGCGCCGTATTCGCGACCGGCGAAGATGCCCTTCACGAAGTTCCAGTACTGCTCGACGATGGGCTTGTCGTAGCCGAGACGCACCCGATTGGCCTCGATGAGATCGGGTTTGCAGTTCTTCCCGCAGGTGAGGGCCGCCGGGTCCGAGGGAAGAAGGGCGAAGATGAGATAGGTGAAGATCGAGACGGCGATGAGCAACAAGAAGGCGAAGAACAGTCGTCGGGTGATGAAGACCAACACGGGCCAACTCGATTCGGAAGCGTCGAAGGAAGACTTGGGCGGATGCGCGGGTGTGCCGGTCCGCTGACGCGGACCGGCACCCCCGATTCCACCGAATTACTGGATGACGTA
>JBJTYE010000046.1:0-5494 GCA_046082625.1 Actinomycetota bacterium
TCGCCTACGTCATGAACCAGATGGCGACGAACTTGGCGAACGATCGGCGGGCGCAGAGTCTGACGGATGCAGCAGCTGCGTGCGCAGACGCTGCGTAGCCGAGATGTAGACCACGCTGGCCGCCGCGGCGGCGAGAGCGAAAATCGAGATGGCCTGTCGTACTCCGAGGGCCTCGGAGACCAATCCGGCCAGCGCGCTGGTCACCGACAAGGTGAGCGTGACGAGCGCGAAGTCTCCGGCCAGGATGCGACCGCGCACGTGATCGGGTGAGCGCAGCTGCAGGCCGTAGGTGCTGAGGGTCCACTGCGCACCGCCGCCCAGGTGAGCCACGGTCACCAAGATCGCCGTCAGAGCCAGGGCAGGCATCCAGGCGCCGAGGAGATAGCAACCCGAGAAGACCAGACTGGCGATACCGCAGACGCGTAGCACTCGCGCCAGATCGCCACCGGTGTAGCGGGCGGCGATGAGCGGCCCGAGTCCGGCACCCACGCCGCGGGCGCCGATGAGGACGCCTCGTGAGGCGTCCCCGCCTCCGAAGACGTCCGAGGCCAACACCGCCAACTGGCTGACCACTCCGGCGCCGATGGCGAAGGTGGCCTTGGAGAAGATCAGGGCCATCAGCACCGGATCTCGTCGGGCGTGGACGAGAGCTTCGCCCATGTCGGCGATGGGACGGATGCGCCGGGAGGATTCGACTCGTTCGGTCTGCATCGGCGTGCGCACGAGGGCGAACACCAGGGCGGCGGCGAAGAACGACGCAGCATTGGCCACGAAGGCGGCATCCCGTCCGAAGGTGGAGGAGAACAAGCCTCCGATCGCGGCGCCGACGGCCAGCATCACGCCCCAGGTGGAACCGAGCAGCGAATTGGCTCGGGCCACCTCGTCGTCGTCCCGGGCCAGGTTCGGAATGGCGGCCTCGGTGGCCGGCTTCACGATGGCGGCCAGAGCCGAGACCGTGCTCTGAAATACGAAGGCCAGCCAGACCGTTCCGGATCCCACCACCAACAGTCCCAAGGCGGCGAACCCTTGGATCCAGGACACGGCGATGAGAATGCGGCGGCGATCGAAGCGGTCCACCATCGGTCCGGCGATGGGGGAGGCCAGGAAGGACGGGAGAGAGAACGAGACCATCACGAGTGATACGAGAAAACTCGATCCGGTGAGGTCGTCGACCAATCCGACGAGAGCCACGAAGCTGAACCAGTCGCCGAGATACGAGATCATCTGGGCGATGAAGACCCGACGAATGTCCGGATTGGTGCGCAACATGGCGAGCATGACGGAAAAGTATGAGGTGCTCAGCGGGCGTATCGCTGGAGGGCCTGCAGTACCTGCTCGGCCTCGGCCATGATCTGGCGCACGAGGTCTCCGGCCGGAGTCATGGAGGTGATGCCGCCGACGCCCTGTCCGGCCGGCATGAATTCCTTGGTCACGTCGATGGGAACGTCCGGAGAGGCGCCCATGTGATTGGCTCCCGCTTGCACCGACACCAGCACCTGCTCGGGGAACTTCTTCAGTTCTTCGGGATGTTCGTCGAAGTGGCGGGTCCACTCGGTGCGCACGACTCGGCAGGTCTTGCCGGTGTAGGCCCGGGACACCACGGTGCCGTCTTCGGAGATGTCGAGCAAAGTCTTCTTGTAGTCATCCGGTGCGTGGGCTTCGGGGGTGGCGATGAAGCGCGTGCCCATCCAGACGCCGTCGGCGCCGAGGGCCAACGATGCGGCCAAGCCGCGTCCGTCGAAGAGTCCTCCGGCTGCGACCACCGGGACCTTGTCGCCCACGGCATCCACGACCTGGGGTACGAGGGCCATGGTGGCCACCGTCCCGGTGTGGCCTCCGCCTTCGGTGCCTTGGGCCACCACGAAATCGCAGCCGCTGGCCACGGCGGCTTCGGCGTGACGCACCTTGCCGCACATGGAACCAACGAGAACGTTGTTGCGATGCAGGACATCGATGATCTCCCGCGGTACACCGAGTCCGGCCACGAAGATCTTGGCACCGCCACGGATGATGCTGTCCACATCGCGCTCCAATTGCGAGGGGATGGCCGTCAGCAGATCGACACCGAAGGGTTTGCCGGTCAACTCCTTGACTTTGGCGATCTCGGAATCGAGTTGACCGGGTTGCATCGGAGCCGCTCCGAAGGTGCCGATGCCTCCGGCTTCGCTGACGGCGGCGACCAGACGCGAGTAGGAGACTCCACCCATACCGGCCAACATGATCGGGTAGTCGATGTCGAGCAATTCGGTGAGACGTGTACGCATGTCTCGACCGTAGCCGACCGTCGGTCAGGACCGACCGGACCAGGCACCCGGACGGGAGAACAACCGACGGTGCCAGCGGCGCGGGGACAGGGCGATGGCACGGGGTTCGTCCTCGAACATCCAGCGAGCGAAATTCCGTCGTGCCCATGATCCGGAGCGATCCAAGATCGAAATCGCACTGCGGGCACCGCGCTCGGTGGCGAGGACCTTCGAGAGAACCGCCGACATCTTGTGATCGGCGCGGAAATGCTCGTCCAGCTCGCGCCGATACCGTCGGCGAACATCACGCGGCGACCCACCCTCGACGATGGCGGCGACGGCGAGCTCGCCGGTGAGCAATGCTTGGCCGATGCCCTCGCCGGTGAGGACGTCGCAGGCGGCCACGGCGTCCCCGACGAAGAGCACGCGGCCTGCGCCGCTCGGACTCCGATCGATCCGTGCCGGTATGGGCCAAGCGGTGTGTCGCCCTTCCATGACGGCGTCGGGTCCGAGTGCCGATCGGATGTGGGGACGTTGCAGGAGGTCGCGCCAGACCGCCGCCATGTCCTGGACGCGGCGCTCACCGTCGCGGAGGATCCCGAATCCGAGGTTGGCGCGATGCCCGGGCAACGGGAAACTCCAGGCGTAACCCGGAAGGAGATCGGGTTCGAACCAGACGATGAGCCGTTCGGCGGCCGGACCGGTCACATTGCCGGCGTACTGACGAAAGGCGTGCCATTCACCGCGGTTCTCGGGATCGGAGAAGCCCAGGCTCTTGCGGACCGGACTCCACATGCCATCGGCGGCGATCACCCAGCGAGCCGTCAGTCGATGTCGGCGACTCGAAGCGGACTCGTCATCGTCGAGGAACTCGAGGTCGATGGCGACTCCATCGTCAGCGACGTTCATCGATTCGAAGGAACACCGCTCGAGGATGCGGATGCCATGAGACAAGGTGAGCGCTCGGAGGGCGTCGTCGAATTCGAGTCGTGGCGCGACGGCGGCGAAGCCGGGTCCGGGAAGCGGAACGAAGACCTCGCGGCCCGATGGGGAACGCAACCAGGCGCCGTCGACGTCCTGCCAGGCCGGAACGGTCGCGGGATCGAAACCGAGATGTTCCAGTCGGCGCAGGGCCAAGGTGGTGAGTCCGTCCCCGCAGCACTTGTCGCGCGGAAATCGAGCCTTGTCGACGACAGTGACGTCGAGGCCGTGTCGCATGGCGGTGATGGCCGCAGCGCACCCGGCCGGGCCGGCACCCACGATCAAGATGTCGGTGGAGGAGGGACGCTGACCGGGCACGGAGTCAGGCTAAGACGATCCGGACGAGACCGGGTCGCATTGGTGCCTTGGGAATCGGATACGTATGATCGGTGCACTTGCGAGGAGGGCAGAGACGATGGCTCGGTTGTGCGAAGGACGAGTGGCGGTGGTCACGGGAGCCGGACGGGGGATCGGCCGCGAACATGCGCTGAGCCTGGCGGCGCAGGGGGCCAAGGTCGTGGTCAACGATCTCGGGGGCAACGTCGACGGCAGTGGCGGCGATCTGAGTCCAGCCGAACAAGTGGTCCAGGAGATCGTGGCCATGGGCGGACAGGCCGTGGCCAACGGTGACAGCGTGAGCGACTGGGCGGGAGCGGAACGTCTCATCGAGACGGCCGTCGACACCTTCGGCGATCTGCACGTCGTGGTCAACAATGCCGGCATCCTGCGGGATCGCATGCTCTTTTCCATGTCGGAGGACGAGTGGGACGCCGTGATCACCGTGCACCTGAAGGGCACCTTCGCTCCCAGTCGCTTCGCCTGCGCCTATTGGCGTGAGCAGTCCAAGGCGGGTAAGCCGGTGTCGGGTCGCATCATCAACACCACGTCGGTGTCGGGGATCTACGGCAATCCTGGCCAGACAAACTACGGCGCCGCCAAGGCCGGGATCGCCTCGTTCACCAATATCGCTGCTCTCGAAATGGCGCGCTATGGCGTGACCGTCAATGCGGTGGCTCCCGTGGCCCTCACGCGAATGACCGAAGGTCTCGGTCCCGCTCCGGAGACCGACGCGGATCGGGAACGCCGCTCACCGCGCTGGATCGCTCCGATCGTGACCTGGTTGGCATCGGAAGAGGCCGCCGAGGTGACCGGCCGGGTCTTCGAAGCCAGCGGCGACGTGTTGGCAGTGGCCGAAGGTTGGACCCGGGGACCGCGTCACGCTCCGGTCGACGATCCCACGCAACTGGGACCGATCGTGGCCGAACTGCTGGCCGCGGCCCGCAAGAATTCCGGAATGGACGGCTCGCCCGGTACTTGGCCCCAACCCAAGACCTGAGACACGTTTCGACATTCGACACGCAGCACCCGATTCGCAGAACGATTCATTCACTGAAGGAGACATCATGCCGTTGAACCCAGCAGCCGTCGGAGCCGTCGGCGACATTCGCACCATGTCCTGGAATTCCAAGGACGCCCTGCTCTATGCAGTGGGCATCGGAGCTGGTCAGGACGACCTGGCGTTCTCGACCGAGAACACCAAGGACCTGCAGCAACGCGTGTATCCGACCTTCGCCGTGGTCGCCGGATCGGGGACGACCTCGCCGGGCAAGAGCGCCATGGCCGAGATCGGATCGTTCAATTGGGCCATGTTGGTCCACGGATCCCAGGCCATCACTCTGCACCGACCCATTCCGGTGGAGGCCGAGGCCACGGTCCAGGACAAGGTGGTGGCGATGTACGACAAGGGCAAGGCCGCGGTCGTCGTCACCGAAGCCGAAACCAAGTCGAAGGATGGCGAGCCACTCTGGACGACGCGTTCGTCGGTGTTCATCCGCGGTGAAGGCGGGTGGGGTGGGGATCGCGGGCCGTCGGGTCCGCAGAACGAGCCACCGGCCAAGGCACCCGACCACATGGTGACCCTCCAGACTCTTGCGGACCAGGCCTTCGTGTATCGGCTCTCGGGGGACCGCAACCCCTTGCACACCGATCCTTCCTTCGCAGCGCTCGGCGGCTTCGAACGGCCGATCCTCCACGGGCTGTGCACCTACGGGTTCACCGGACGGGCGCTCCTCAAGGCTCTGTGCAACGACGACGTCTCGAAGTTCCGGCACATCGAGGGTCGGTTCTCATCGCCGGTGCTTCCGGGTGACGCGCTCACCGTGAAGATGTGGGCCACCGCTCCCGGTGAAACGGTCTTCACCACGTCGGTGGGGGATCGAGTCGTCATCGACCAGGGTCTGGTCCGCCACGCCTGAGCGCGGCGACGTCAG
>JBJTYE010000047.1:0-2721 GCA_046082625.1 Actinomycetota bacterium
CGTTCGTGTCCGGCCGGAGTGGCCGACACCATGACCACCCGCTTGTCCTCGGGAGAATTGCAGCGAGTGGCCAGGCCGAACTTTTCGAGTCGCTGCACGGCTCGAGTGGCCGTCGAGGGATCGACGCGCAGAGCGTCGGCCAGATCACCCATCCGCCAGGCCGGTTGCTGGACCAGGAGATCGAGGGTTTCCATCTGACCGGTTGCGAGAGCATCGTCACCGACGCCGAAGAGAGATTCGATGAGTCGACTCATCGACGCGCCACGTCGGATTTCGCGCCAGGCGCGCCCGACGCGCAGGGCAACTTCGCGTTGCGCAGGATCGTTGAGATCGACGACGGGAACCTGGGGGGTTGACATCTCCGCAGTAGGGTACAAGCGATGGAGTCGCCTCTCGACGCCCTCGAGGTCTTGGCCTCCCAGAGCGTCATGGTCACTCCTGATCTGCGCCATGTCGAGTTGTTCACCCTGCGTGGCCTGGTCAGCGTGCTGTGGCATCAGGTGCCGGCGACAACGGATATCAGGTCGTCGGCCATCGTGGCCTGCGGCGGAGCGATGGGCGGTCTTCTCGGACCGTCGCATGGTCTCTATCAGATGCTCGGAGATCGCTGGTCGGAGCGGGGTGTGCCGGTTCTCCGCGTGTCCTATCGGCGACCCAACGACATGGACGCCTGCTGTCTGGACGTGGCGGCGACGACCCAACTGGCGCTCGATGCCGGAGCTCGCAAGGTGATCGTCATGGGACATTCATTCGGTGGCGCGGTGGCGGTACGGGTGGGTGTGGCCATGGACGAGGTCGCCGGCGTGGTCACCTTCGCCACGCAGTCGGCCGGATGCGAGATCGCCGCCGGTCTGCGCGGACGACCACTGCTGTTGTTCCACGGTGACCGGGACGAATTGCTGCCGTTGCAATCGAGTGAAATCGTGGCCGCCATGGCCGGACGCGGCGAGGTGGTGGTGTGCGAAGGAGACGGGCATCTCCTGGAGCACAGCGGTGCTGGCATTCTCGAGCGCTTGGAGACCTGGATCCCCGACGTTCTGGAGGGGTGACGGCCGCGTCAGTTGTTGGCGCGGTAGTACTCCCACTCCTCGATGCGGGTGCCATCGGGCAGGTTGCAGTAACCGACCTGTCCGGCCGCTTCATCGACGATCTCCAGGGTGCCACCCTGCTCCTCGCAGTAGACCGAGGCCGGATTGGGCATGCCGGTGGCATCGGTGGTCGTCGGACCTTCGTCGTCGCCACCGCAGCCGACGAGACCGATGGATCCGACGGCCAGCAGTGCGAGAAGTCCGATCGTGGTGCGTGAACTGAATGTCTTCATGTCGGGGAAATTACCCAACGTCGAGTGAAGTCCCCAACGAAACGGTGTCGCTCGTTCCTCAATCAGGACAAATGTGAGGCGTCGACCGTGTCGATTTCGAACCCCCGGATCCGCCGGGCGTATGCCTTCGGCGACATCACAGGCCAGGTGCCCAGACCATCGAATCCATCGGGATGGCACCGATCGGCAGCCCGGTCACTTCGATGACCTCCGAACCGTCGGCGGAGATCATGTACAGCCCGCTACCCATATCGTGAACCAGAGCCATGGCGATGGCGGTGCCGTCGGGTGACCAGGCGATCGCGGTGGCGAACCACCCGGTCGGCAGAACTGATGGATCGCTCGCCAGTGTGTCGGGGATCAGCGGACGAAGTCCGGTTCCATCGGAATTCACCAGCATGGGGCGGTTCAGGGTGACGTCCAGGTTCGGACCCTCGTCGAGAAAGAGTACGAGGCTCCCGTCCGGGGACCAGCGACCGGACTCGGTCACGACACAGACCGGGTTCGCTGCGTCGGACCGTTCGGGTTCGATGACCACCTGGACGACACGCGTGTCGATGTCAACACTCGAGAGACCACCGCAGACTCCGGGACCGAAACCAACCGAATACAGCAGACGACGACTGTCCGTCGACCAGCGGGCGAAGTCGCAGCATTCGTTCGGATCGGTGGTGACCTGCTGCCACTGGCGGTCGGAACGGGGCGAACCTGCCGGACTGAGCCAGTATCCACTTGCTACGAGTGGTCGCGTGCCGACCGACCATCGTCCGTCGGGCGACTGTGATGTCATGGGCACTTGGTACGGGTCCCGAGTGGTGAGCCCGGTCCCATCCGCGTTCACCGACCACGCTGAATCGTCGTTGTCGAAGAGGAGTTTGGTTCCGTCCCACGTCCAATTCAGGTAAGCCAAGTAGCCCCCGGGGGCCTCGACCTGGACCAGGTCGGTGCCGTCCGGGTCGTACATGCAGATGACGTTGAGGTCTGAGAAGAACTCATTGCCACACCCGGTGGAGGTCACCGCGATGCGGCCAGGTAGCTTGTCGAGCTGCAGACCTGTGGGTGCAGGAACGGTCGACGTCGTCGTTTCGATCGGATCCGTCGCGGGAGGCTGCCCGACCGTCGAATCGACCGGAGTGGAACGGTCCGTTGCCGATTCACCAGTCGAACCGCCACACGAGGCCAGGATGACGGCGGCCGAAGCCAGCATGAAGGTACGAGCGATGGACCGCACGCGACCACCATACAAAATCGTGCTCGCTCTGGAGCCCGAGATCAGAATCGAACTGACGACCTACGCATTACGAGTGCGTTGCTCTACCAACTGAGCTACCCGGGCAAGGACTTTCGATGCTATCGCCCGCTTCTGCGGGAGCGAATTCCCGTATCAGGCCGCATCCCGG
>JBJTYE010000048.1:0-11091 GCA_046082625.1 Actinomycetota bacterium
CTGTCGCTTGCGCAGTACCAGAGCGATCGGGACGTCGTCCGTTTGGAGGCTCGCCTGGAGAGACGCCAACAGGAACTCGGCGAGTGGACTGAGCGCGCTCGCAGTCCCTTCGGCGACATCGATCGGTACCGATCCATGAAGGGCGGGGCTCAGCGGTCCACGGCCGAGGTGGAAGCGGCCCTGGCGGCCTTGCGACCAGGGGCCGTGATCCACGTCGACTCCAGTCGGTACTCGGGCAGGGCAGCCGTCCTGGCCACAGCCATGCGGAGTTCGGGAACCAAGGTCTCGGTTCTCACGGCCAAACGCTCTCTGTTCGACCTCACCGCCAAGGACTTCCGAGACCCGCCAGCGGTGCTGGCCACCATCGACATACCCCGACCCTTCACCCCGACCCGCCAGGATTTCCAGAAGCGGGTGGCCGAGCGACTGGCGCGTGCCGCGAAACGCTCCCCAGCAGGACGACCTCCGAAGGCGCCGGTCCAGATAGATGGCACTTCGGACATGGCGGCCGACTGCGACGTCGACATGGTCGAGTCCGATCCTGATCTGACCGAACGGCTCGTGGCGGCCGACCGCGCCGACCGCCTGCGCGCCGAGATCGAACGGCTGAGTACACAGGTCCAGGGCCACACCTCGTCGATTTCCCGTCAGTTCGACGACGTCCTCGGCATTCTGGCGAACTGGAACTACGTCGAAGGCTGGGCGCTCACCGACAAGGGTCGCGTGCTGGCGAGGACGTTCCACGAGAGCGATCTGCTGGTGGCCGAATGCCTGACCCGCGGTCTTCTCGACGGTCTCGAACCGGAGGTTTTCTGCGGACTGCTCTCGGTCTTCGTGTACGAACATCGCAGCAGCGACACTCCGCCCGAACCATGGTTCCCCTCCAACGAGGCTCGAAAACGTTGGCGGCGCATCGAAGCCGTGAGCCAGGAACTGCACCTCTTGGAACACCAAGCCCGCCTCACCACGCACCGAGCCCCGGATCCGACCTACATCGCCGTCGCCTACGCCTGGGCCGCCGGCGAACAATTCGCCGAGGTGGTCGAGACCGAGGAACTGTCCGGTGGCGACTTCGTGCGCACCATCAAGCAGCTGATCGATCTGGCCCGCCAGGTCGCCCTCATGGCTCCCGACCCCGAGACACGACGGTGCGCCGAGCGTTCCGCCGACCTGCTGCGGCGCGGGGTCGTCGCTGCCTCCTCGGCCCTCGATGAGGACCGCACATGACCATCAAACCCGGTCGACCCTGGGGCGAACGCCGGGTTCCGCCTTCAGCCCTGGATCGGGCCGATTCCGATAGCGAGGCGGCGGCCTTGATCGCCCTCGGACTGCGGGAGTTCTTGCTCACCGGAGGCGACATGTGGCGCACCATCGGGGGGTCGGCCCCCCACGATGGTTCGTGCACCGTGGTGTCCGTCGACCTCCTGACGGTCGAACTCGGCGTGGGTGACACGGTCGAGCAGACCTGGGCCCTGGCCCACGCGGTCTTCGATCGATCGGGGGGAACCTTCGGTCGAGGTGACGTCTCCTATGTGATGAACGCCCAATATCTCGGACTGTGGGACCTGGCGCCCCGCAGCCATCCCAACGACGGACGCATGGACGTGGTGACCATCTCCGCCGACATGTCGTGGCGACAACGCCGTCTTCTCCGTCGACGCCTGCCCACCGGCACCCACCTGCCGCATCCTCAGATCCGCACCCAGAGCCTCGCGGAACCATGGATGGCAGACGAACCCGGCACCTTGACCCTGGACGGGCGGCGACGACTCTCGGTGGACCGCGTTCGGATCGGGCTCGAGGCCGACGCTCTCACGATCTGGATCTGAGCGCGGTACGGTGCTTCCATGACATCGTCGTCGCAGAGTCGGTCGGCCAAGCACGACGTTTCGACGTTGATCGAGAACTGGGGCGAGCGACTGGTCTGGGTGAGCCACGACATCCACGACCACCCGGAGTTGAACTTCGCCGAACATCACGCCCACGACCTGTTGGTGGACACCTTGCGCGACATGATTCCGGGCGTGGCGGTGACTCCGGGGGCCTACGGCATCCCGACCGCCTTCGAAGCGGTCTTCGGCGACGCCGGTCCGGAGGTGTTGGTCCTGCTCGAATACGACGCATTGCCAGGTATCGGACACGGCTGCGGCCACAACGTCATCGCCGCTGCCGGTCTCGGTGCCGGATTGGCGGCTGGAACGCTGGCACAGGATCTGGGCGGGCGGGTGCGCCTGCTCGGGACCCCGGCCGAAGAGGGCGGCGGTGGCAAGATCGCCCTGGCTCGTCGCGGCGCCTTCGCCACTGGCGAGGCCGCTCTCATGATCCACCCGGCCGACGCCGACCTCCTACGCATGTCGTCCATCGCCATCCACACCATGGACGTCACCTACGAGGGTCGGGCCGCCCATGCCGCAGCAGCTCCGTGGGAGGGTCGCAATGCACTCGACGCCGCCGTTCTCGGCTACATGAACGTGGCGGCCCTGCGCCAGCACATTCGGCCCGATGAGCGGATCCATGGCATCTTCACCGAGGCCGGCGAGAAGCCCAACATCGTGCCCCGCCGGGCCGCCGCCACCTGGTACGTACGCTCGGCCACCTTGGCTTCGCTCCAACCGCTGAAGGAGCGCGTGACGGCCTGTCTGGACGGAGCGGCTCGGGCCTGCGGCTGCTCCATGACCACCGCCTGGGACGACCACGCCTACGCCGACGTCCGCGACAATGCGGCCCTGGTGTCGGCCTACGCCCGGAACATGGCCGCCCTGGGTCGTCCGCCCGCTGATCCCGAGGCGAGCGGTCGGCGCGTTGTGGGTTCCACCGACATGGGGAACGTGTCGTATCTGATGCCCTCGATTCACCCGATGATCAAGATCGCCCCGGACGGTGTGCCGATCCACACCGAGGAATTCGCCGCCTGCGCCCGTTCGGGGAGTGCCGATGCCGGCGTGCTGGCCGGCGCAACGGCCATGGCCATGACCGTGATCGACATCTGGGAGGACGCCTCGTTGCGTCAGCGCGCCCGCGAGGAATTCGGCCGACTCGAGGCCATCGACGTCCTGTGACCAGGGATCAGCGAACGAAGTCATTCCGCGTTCGGAGCGGCCCCACCAACTAGCGTTCCCTCCCGTGACGGTCTACGCGCCCGAGGAATTCACCGAGGACGAGGCCGCCATTTTGCGGCGTTATTTCACCAATCTCGATGGGCCGGTCTTCGCCCTGGTGAATCTGCCCGAGGTGGTCAAGGGAGCCCTGTTCGCCCGCTACAGCCGCTCGCCGAAGAGCCTGCGCCGTCTCTTCCTCGACGAGTTCGTCGGCGACCTCGACGTGTCGGGAGACCAGGGTGTGGACGCCACGATCGGCCTGGCCCGGGCCGAGGAGCTCTACGAACGGGTCTTCTTCGAATACGGCGACGATTCGGTGGCCCAACTGGGTGGCGTGCACCTGGCTTGCGAACAGGCGTCCAACGTCCTCACCAAGATCCTCGAATGGGGTCGACTGGCCAGCTATCTGGAGCAGAGCACGCGCTACATCGCCTACGACGCTCGACTGGCCGGGCGCTATCGCTTCTATCGCGATCTGCACGTGCTCAATTCGAAGTTCGGCACGCGGTACGTGGGTGACATGGATCGCATGTTCGATTCGTATTCGGCGCTCATCGAACGCGTCACCGAGCACGTCCGAGCCACGGTGCGACGGGATCCGACCGACAGCGAATCGTCTACCGACAGGCGACACGAGCCAAGGCCCTGGACGCGGTGCGCGGTGTCCTCCCGGCGGCCTCATTGTCCAATGTTGGCATCTACGCCAGTGGCCAGGCCTACGAAGCGATGCTCATCCGCATGCGGTCGCACCCGCTGCCCGAGGCCCAGGCGTATGCGGCGCTCATGCTCGAAGAATTGCGAAAGGTCATTCCGAGCTTCCTGCGACGGGTGGACCTGGCCGATCGAGGCGGACGGTGGAGCGATTACCTCACCGCCACCCGTGACATCACCGGGGAATTGGTCGGCGGTCTGTTCGCGGAGACCCCGCCGGAGCGCGCCGATGCCGTCACCCTCACCGATTTCGACCCCGACGGCGAGGACAAGTTGATCGCCGCCATCTGCTATCCCCACACGAATCTGCCCGAGCACCAGATCATGGACAGGGTGAGGCGCATGAGCCACACGGAACGCGTCGCCATTCTGCGTTCCTACATCGGAGATCGCGAGAACCGCCGCCACCGGCCCGGACGCGCCTTCGAGCGAATCGACTACCGGTTCGACGTCCTCAGTGATTACGGAGCCTTCCGCGATCTGCAACGGCACCGCATGCTCACCATCGAATGGCAGTCCCTGACCCCGAACCACGGGTACAGCCGGCCCGACCTCGTGGACGAGGCCGGTATGGCCGACGTCTTCGACGAGTCCATGAGTAGATCGGCAGCCCTCTACGACGCTTTGGTCGCCGACTTCCCCCAGCAGGCCTCCTACGCGGTGGCCATGGCCTATCGAGTTCGTTACGTCATGCAGTTCAACGCCCGCGAGGCCATGCACATGTTGGAACTCCGGTCCTCACCTCAGGGGCATCCGGCCTATCGCAAGATCGCTCTCGATATGCACCGATTGATCGCCGAACAGGCCGGTCATCGCGCCGTGGCCGACGCCATGACGCATTTGACGGTCGATGCCCCCGAACTCGAGCGACTGGCCGCCGAACGGCGCGCCGAATCGCGACGCCAGCAACGCTGAGAGGCCTCCGTGACCCCTGTCACCTTGTCATTTCCCATTCCCTCACGCGTTGTGTCTAATATCCGCGCTCGCACCTGCGATCTCGACCCCAGGAGTACCTGAGCAACCATGGCTGCAGAAGACAACAATTCCGATCCGGAGGAAATCGACGGAGAGGGCTTCCTGGAGATCAACCTCGAAGAGGACGACCCGGACGAAGAATTGCTCGACGACGACCTGGAGGAACTCGACGAGGTCGAGATCGACGACGAGGCAGCCCTGGACGAGGAGGCCGAAGAGGCGACTCCGGCGGTGGTGGCCAAGAAGAAAGGCAAGAAGGGCAAGAAGGACGCCGACGAGGAAGAAGAGGACGAGGACGAAGAACTCGTCGGTGACGACGATGTCGAAGCCAGTCTGGACGTGATCCTCGACGCCCGCATCAAGGGCCGCAGCGAGGACGACGAAGAGGACGTCGAAGAAGAGGAAGAGGACGACTCGGCCCTCGGCGCCGATCCCGATATGGGAATCCAACCCAAGCGAGCCGACGAAAGACTCTGCAGCCAATGCTTCCTCTTGGTGCGCAAAGGCGCCCCCATGTGTCCGGTGGGGGACGACACCTGCCCGTTGTTCACCTGATCGGCCGACGCCATGACCGCTGATTCGGCCTCTGCGGATCCCCGGATCCGTACCGCCACGGCGGCCGATCTCGATCAAGTGTTGGCAATGGACCGCGGAGCTCGTTCCCTGCTGACCGACCAGCGGGGAGGTCCGGAATGGCTCACCGAACACCCCTCTCTGTCCGAGATCGACCCGCACGAGGTCGTGGCCCACGCGGTGGTGGCCGAGTACGCCGGGGCGGTGGTGGGCTTTTTGACCTACCGCTTCGAGACACGGCCCGGACGCGGACGGATCTGTTGCATCGATCGCGTCTTCGTGGAGGAGGCGGCTCGAGAGCACGGCTGCGGTGACGGGCTGTTGGCGCTCGCCACCGAGATCGCTCGCGGCTCGGGATGCACGGCCATCGAAGGCAACGCTTTGCCAGGGGACCGGGACACCAAGAACCTCTACGAGCGGGCCCGCATGAAAGCCCGCTCGATCGTCACTGCCACCGATCTGTGATCAGCGACCCTTCCACTGCGGAGCACGCTTCTCGATGAAAGCCGTGAGACCTTCCTTGGTGTCTTCGGATGCCATCACCGAAGCGAACAGAGAATTGGTCAACTTCTTCAGTTCGTCGTCGCTCTCGTGAGCCGCCGCCAACACCACCTGTCGGCTGGCATAGACCGCGAGCGGGGCACTAGCGGTGATCTGCGTCGCCAGTCGGCGCGCTTCGTCCATAGCGGTCCCCGGTTCCACCAGACGCGAGACCAGACCCAGTTCGTAGGCCCGCTGGGCCGGGATCGGCTCACCGGTGAGAATGGCCTCCATGGCGGCGGCTTGTCCGATGGCCCGAGGCAGGCGGAACAGACCACCGGCTCCGGCGATCAGATTGCGCTTCACCTCGGCAAGACCGAAAGCCGAACGCGTGGTGGCGATGACTAGATCGGCGGCGAGCACGATCTCGCAACCCCCGGCGGTGGCCAGGCCGTCCACGGCCACGATGACCGGTTTGCGCCGTTCGCGATACACGAATCCGGCGAACCCGCCCTTCTTGGTGTTCAGGTCACCGGCCTGACCCGAGTTGATGGCCTTGAGATCCGCTCCGGCGCAGAAGACCGGACGTTCCTGGCCAGCGGTGTTGGCGGTGAGGATGCCCACCCAGACGTCGTCGTCGGCCTCCAACTGGTCGATGGCCGCCTCCACGCCCCGGGCGACATCGCCGTTGATGGCGTTGCGGGCGTCGGGCCGATTGAGGGTGATGATGCCCACCCGGCCCTCGGTCGAATACGTGACGATGGAGTTCGCGGAGTCGCTCATGACTGCGACCGTAGCGGGGGAGGCGGCGGACGGACCAACCGCCGGACTCACTCGGAAGCCGGTGCGGAATCGACGGGGGCTTCGGGTACGTCCGACACGGGAACGTCCGTTGTGGGTCCCTCGGATCGGGGCGCGTCCGGCGCCGACGGGGCGGGGTCGACGGCGACATCCGCCGCCGGTGACGCCACATCGGCGACGACCTCGGCTGCGACTTTGGGAGGACGCGGCGGCAGTTTCTTGGCGGCCTTGGCCGCCGGGCGCGTCGGTCGGAGTGGTTTGGGGGACGGACCCGACCCCGACGTCTCGACACCGAGAGCCGCAGCGATCTGGGGAACGAGCGAACCCAGACGCTGCACGGTCTTGACCAGTTCCGGGGCCAAGGTCTCCGGCTTCGATGTCACTTTCACCAGCGATCGGATGGGAGCGAAGGCCACCGCCTCGAGGATGGCGATCCACCGATCGGCCAGTGCGTCGGCGACCAGACTGGCCGATGTGGCCTCGCTCAGTCGACGCCCGAGATCGTCGGGGAAGATGGCGCCGGCCTTGGGCGGTTGGCCGGACAATTTGAGAGCCCGCACGAGCCGACCCACGCCGAGGGACGCCTCGATGTCCTCGAGCCAGTGGCGATACTCCTCTTCGGCCCGCGTCGTGAGACCCTGGCGCAATTCGGCGACCAATTCCCGACAGTGTTCGGCCCGTTCGATCAGCGGATCGTTGGCGGCCGCCACCACACTGCGCAGATCCTTGAGATCCAGTTCGGCCAGATCCTTCTTGGCCGCCTGGGCGCGGTCCAACCAGTCGGCGACGCGCAGCCGGGGCAGCAGGTTCTCGGCCATCTGCAGCACGCTCTGCTCCGGCATGACCGGCTTTCCGGCCTCCTTCAGTGCTGCGTTGGCTTCCTTCAACTTCTGGCGGACCGTCTGCATCCCGTGCAGGGCCAACTCGGCGATCGGACGCTGGTCGGCCGGGAGTTCTTCCAGGACCGCCTTGCGATGGACCGTCCCGGGACGCAGTCGCTTGGGGCGCGGACGCTGGGGAATCTCCGGAGGAGCCTCGAATCGGGGACGAGCCTGGCGCGGCCGACGGTCGTCGCCCTGGGGCTTGGGACGACGTTCGCCGCGAGGCTGACCGTCACCGGGACCCTTGCCATCGCCGCGTCCCCGTCGTTCGCCTCGTCCGTCGCGTCCCTTGTTCTCGGAACGCCGGGCCAACTGCTGGGTCACCGGCTCGAACGCCTTGTCGTCGCTCACCAAGGAGATGAGCTCGCGCTTGTCCACCTTGGTACGACCGTGGACGACGCCGAGGATCGTGATGCCGTCGATGTCGAATTCGGCATCGACCTTCAGAACGTCGCCGGTCTTCGCGCCACCGGGCAGCACCGAACCATCGAGAACCCCCTTGGGCTCGCGAGCGCCGGCGGCGCGCCAGGTCCAGCTGCCATCGGGGCGGGTGCTGGTGAGTTCGATGTCGATCCGGCGGGACATGAATTCCAACCCTATCGGGCGGGTCGGCGGGACGTCATCGGCGACGGGGCGGGAACCGGACTCGGGTAGCGTGCGGACGTGCCCGTCTATGCCCTGGGTGACCGTCGTCCGGTCGTTCATCCCGATGCCTACATCCATCCCGATGCAGTGATCATCGGAGGAGTGCGTATCGGCGCGGAGAGTTCCATCTGGCCGGGGGCCGTTCTGCGTGGGGACGACGGCGACATCGTCATCGGCGAACGCACCTCCATCCAGGACGGCAGCGTCCTCCACACAACACACGTGTTCCCGACCATCGTGGGCAACGATTGCGTGATCGGCCACATCGTGCATCTGGAGGGCTGCACCATCGAGGACAACGCCCTGGTCGGCAACGGCTCCATCGTCATGCACCGGGTCATCGTTCGCAGCGGAGCGATCGTGGGAGCGAATTCGGTTCTGCTCAACGGCACCGAAGTGCCCACTGGTGCTCTGGCCGTGGGGGCGCCGGCGGTGATCAAGGAAGGTCGCGCTCGCGCCGCCGACATCGCCCTCGGTGCGGCCTCCTACGTGGCGCGCGCCAAGCTCTACCGCCAGGAGCTCCGTCTGCTCGATGCGGACGAGGTTCGCGGCCTCTGATCGCCACGATCGGATCCGAATGACCCTGATGTTCTCCGTGACCTGTCAGGACACGGACGTCGACGTGCTCGCAGATCGACTCTGGGGTCTGGGCGTCGCAGGAATCGAGGAGCGACCGGCGGGTCCGGGGCGGACACTCTTGCGTAGCTCTCTCGGTGAGGACCGGGACGACGTCGAAATTCGCTTGCGTTCCGTACGTCTCGGACTCGACGATGTCGTGTTCGCTTTCGAGGTGGTGGACGAATCGCTGGCCGACTCGTGGCGCGACCACGTGCGGGCCATCGACATCGACGACGGATTGCGGATATTGCCCAGTTGGCTGACCGGGGAGTCCACTGGTCTCACCGTGCGCATCGAGCCCGGTACCACATTCGGTCTCGGGGACCACCCGACCACTCGAGCCTGCCTGCTGGCGCTGCGTCGCCATCTCGTACAGGGAGACTCGGTCCTCGACGTGGGTTGCGGCAGCGGAGTCCTGGGCATCACCGGTCTCGTGTGCGGCGCAGGTTCGGCGATCGGCGTCGACATCAATCCAGCAGTGGACACCGTCTCGAGAATCAATGCCGACATGAACGGCGTGGCGGCCCACTGGCAGGTGCTGGTCTCCGATGTCGACGATGCGCTGGTCCACGATCTGCTGACTGGTCGACCGCTGGGCTTCCAGATCGTTGTGGCCAACATCCTGGCTCCGGTTCTGGTGGCGATCGCACCCCACCTGAGACGTCTGATCGCTCCCGGAGGCACCCTGATTCTGAGCGGCGTCCTCACGGGCCGCTACGACCACGTGCTGGCGGCCGTCGCCGATCTCCGCACCCTCGAGTGCATCGACGTCGACGGATGGACGGCGATCGTGCTCCGTCAGGACACCAACGCGTCGATCTCCTCGCGGTAGGGGAGTGACGGAACGGCTCCGGGGCGCGTCGCCGCCAGTGCGCCGGCCGCCGAAGCCCGACGTGCCGCAGTGGTGATGTCGTCTCCGAGGGCCAGCGACGCCGCCAGCGCTCCGCACGCCGCATCGCCGGCACCGGTGGTGTCGAGAGCCCGCACCGCATAAGGCGGAATCTCCATGTCGCCCTCGGCGGTCACGACGCGGATGCCGCGAGCTCCGAGGGTGACCACGATGGTTCCGACGCCGGCGTCGAGCAGTGCGCTGGTCCCGCCGAGCATGGCGATCTCGTGTTGGTTGGGGACGATGACATCGCACAGAGACAGAAGCGAGGGCGGAAGGTCGCGCGCCGGAGCCGGATTCAGGATCGTCCGAGCGCCCCCAGCCTTGCCGATGGCGAGTGCGGCCTCGACGGCCTCGAGGGGGACCTCGAGTTGGCAGAGAATCACCCGAGCCCGTTCGAGCACCCGTCGGAATGATTCCACCGCTCCCAACGTTAAGTGGGCGTTCGCCCCGGGCACCACCACGATCGAGTTCTCGGCGTCGCCATCCACCGAAATGAGAGCGCGACCCGTCGGTCCGTCGTGATCGGTGACATGGGCGGCGATGCTCTCGTTGACGATCAGTCGATGCAGACCCGAGCCGGCGGCATCGGTTCCGAGGCAGGTGATGAAGGCGGTGTCGGCTCCGGCGCGTCGGGAGGCCACCGCCTGATTGAGACCCTTTCCTCCGGCGTGTTCCGCATACGAGGTTGCGAGCACGGTTTCACCCGGTTCGGGCAGGTGCTCGACGGTGGCTACGAGATCCAGATTGGTGCTGCCGACCACAACCACGTCGTAGGTGTGTCCCGAGACGTCGCGGTTCATGCGAGCCCCGTGGCGCGCAGCAGGGGAGTGACGTCGAAGCGGTCCAGTGCCGGCAAATAGGTGCGGGCCGCATCGGAGCGGAAACGGAGGCAGAGGTCGCGGCGGAAGAAGCGAGCGCCCTCCCGAACCACGTAGTTGAGGATGAAGAAGCGGAAGGCTTCCGGGATGAATCGCACTTCGGCCTCCGACAAGGGGAAGACGTCATGATAGGCGGTCAGGAACTCGGCGAATTGGGGCTCGCCGAGAGTGTGGGGGGAATAGGTCCACTGGGTCCGATCCCCGGTGGCCGAGGAGACCCGAGACAAGAAGTAGAAGTCGAGAACTCGCGACTCGACGCGAAACCAGTCGTAATCCCATCGCGAGAACAGCCTGAAATTCCCCGAGGGGTCGTTGCGGACCGAGAAGTTGCCGATGTTCCAGTCGACCAACACCGGAATGCGTCGCCAGGCGTCGTACCGGATGCGTTCGAGTTCGAGCAGGAAGTCGTGCGTGTGACGCCACAGGACGCTCACGTCCTCGGGTGGGAGTTCGAAGTTGCGCGGAGCGAAGGGGGACGAGAGCAGGTCGAGCAGATGAATGGCGTCGGACTTCACACTGTTCGAGGTGGCCGGAATGTC
>JBJTYE010000049.1:0-14646 GCA_046082625.1 Actinomycetota bacterium
CCGATCGGCGGCCACGGTCGTCATCCGCTCGTCGAAGAGTTCCACCGGCACGGAGAGCACCGTAGCCAGAACCCGCGCCTCCTCGGTGGCGGTCCGAGCCGCCTGGGCGTGACGGCCGTCCATGGTGAGGGGCAGACCCACCACCACGATCTCGATCTCTTCATCTTCCACCAATTGGCGGATGCGTTCGTGATCGGAACGTCGAGATTTCGATCGTTGGATCACCGAATGCGGGCTGGCGATGATCCCCGAGCGATCACTGATGGCGATTCCGATCCGCTTGGCGCCGAGATCGATACCCATGGCCCGCATCAGCTTCGGGCAGCCTCCCGAGCCATGCGGAGTGCCTCGTCGAGACCCTCGGGCTGCTTTCCGCCGGCCGTGGCCACATCTCCCTTGCCCCCGCCGCCGCCACCGACGGCGCGAGCCGCGTCCTTGATGAGGTCACCGGCGACGCGTTTGCTCGCCGGATCAACCGCCGCCACCAAGGACACGCCACCGGTCGGAGTCACTCCGCCCAACACCACCGTGTGCACACCGTTCCGGCCGCGCACGGCGAGAGCCAGCGAACGCAGATCGTTGGGGTCGAGGTCGTCGATGCGAGCGACCACCACCCCGTCCGATGAGGCATCGGCGAGTTCTCCGGCTCGCTCGGTCGCCGCCTTGGCCCGCAGCTTCTTCACTTCGTCCTGCATGGCCTTCACGTCGTCGAGTTTGCGCTGCACACCACCGACCACGTCGTCGGGACTGGCCCCCACGAGGCGCGCCACATCGCTCAGGACCTGCCGGTCCCGTTGCAGGATCTGGAGTGTCCGATCACCGGCGACGGCTTCGATTCGGCGCAGATTCGCCCCGATGGATCCTTCCGTCAGGATCTTGATCAAGCCGATGTCACCGGTGGCCGACACATGAGTTCCGCCGCAGAACTCGATGGACGGTCCGGCGGTCAGAACCCGGACCCGGTCCCCGTACTTGTCGCCGAAGAAGGCGATGGCTCCCAACTCCAGGGCTTCGTCCTTGGACGTCTCGATCGAGTCGACAGCCGAGTTGCCGAGGGTCTGAGCGTTGGCCAGGTTCTCGATCCGGGTCAACTCATCCGCAGTGACAGCTTCGTAGTGGCTGAAGTCGAAGCGGAGACGATCCTCGTTCACCAGGGATCCGGCCTGTTTCACGTGATCCCCGAGAACTTCGCGCAGTGCCCAGTGCAGGATGTGGGTCGCAGTGTGGTGGCGCCGGATCGACGTTCGTCGCACCGAGTCCACCACGGCCTCGACGTTCTGACCCGCTGCCACCGTGCCGGCCAGGACGCGGCAAGTGTGTCGGCGCAGTCCGGGCAAGGCGAAGGTGGTGTCGACCACCGCCAATTCGCCGCTCTCGGCGACCAGCACCCCGGTGTCACCGACTTGTCCGCCGCTCTCGGCATAGAACGGAGTCCGATCGAGAAACACCTCGAGCACACCGTCGTCGCCGTCGACCACTGCCAGGATGCGGCTTCGGCTCTGCTCGGTCTCGTAGCCCACGAACTCCGTGGTCCCGAAGTTCTCCACGATCTCCTGGTACGTCTGATGGCGCGACTCGTCGGTGTCGCCCCCCTTGCGGGCGGCCTTGGCTCGTTGCCGCTGCTGATCCATCTCGACCTGGAATCCTTCGAGGTCGACTGCCATGTGGCGCTCGGCCATGATCTCCTCGGTCACCTCGAGGGGGAATCCGTAGGTGTCGTGGAGGAGGAAGGCCGTCGAGCCAGACAGGGTCTTGGGTCCCGAGTTCGACGACGGCATTCGCTCGATTTCGTCTTCCAGGATGTGCAGACCGGTCTTCAACGTCTGACGGAACCGCTCCTCTTCCTTCACCAGGACATTCACGATGAAGTCGCGCTGTTTGTGGGTGTCCGGATAAGCCTCACCCATCAGATCGACCGCGGCCTCGGCCAAAGTCGGCATGACCAACTTCTCCGTCCCCAGCAAATAGGCATGGCGAATGGCCCGCCGAATGATCCGTCGCAACACGTAGCCGCGGCCTTCGTTCGAGGGGAAGACGCCGTCGCTGACCATCATCGAACTGGACCGGGCGTGCTCGGCCAACACCCGCAAACTGAAGCTTTCTCGGTCCTCGTAGTCACCGGGTCGATAGTGCGCCCCGGTCACCGATCGCGCCGCTTCCACGAGAGGGAAGATGGCATCGGTCTCCCAGATGCTGTCGACCCCTTGCTGCAAAGTGAGAATCCGTTCGAATCCGGCTCCGGTGTCGATCGAGGGTTTGGGTAGCAGCGAACGACTTCCGTCC
Organism: Actinomycetota bacterium; assembly: GCA_046082625.1. Lineage (GTDB taxonomy): Bacteria > Actinomycetota > Acidimicrobiia > Acidimicrobiales > Ilumatobacteraceae > Casp-actino8. The sequence goes on from JBJTYE010000049.1 coordinate 2,284, forward strand.
CCGGCCTGTTCGAACTGCATGAACACCAGGTTCCAGAACTCCATGAAACGGTCACCGTGAGGATCGTGCAGGGGTCCACCTTCGGGACCGAACTCGGCACCGCGGTCGAGGTGCAGTTCCGAGCACGGCCCGCACGGACCGGTCTCGCCCATCTGCCAGAAGTTGTCGGCGTCGCCGAGACGCTGAATCCGCCCCATGGGCACTCCGACGGACTCGTGCCAGATGGCCTCGGCTTCGTCGTCGCTCTCGTGCACCGTGATCCAGATACGGTCTCCGTCGAAACCGAGGACATCGGTGACGAACTCCCAGCTCCACGGAATGGCCTGCTCCTTGAAGTAGTCGCCGAAGGAGAAGTTGCCCAGCATCTCGAAGAAGACGAGATGGCGCTTGGTACGGCCGACGTCCTCGAGATCGTTGTGCTTTCCTCCCGCCCGAACGCACTTCTGGATCGACGCGGCCCGCTTGTACGGCGGCATCTCGTCCCCCACGAAGTAGGGCTTGAAGGGAACCATGCCGGCCACGGTGAACAACAACGTCGGATCGTGGGGAATGAGGCTTGCCGAGGGAACTGCGGTATGGCCGCGCTCGGCGAAGAAATCGGTGAATGCACGACGCAGTTCGTTGGCCGACTTCGGTGTGGAGGGACGCGCCGTGGACATGGAGGGATCAGGATACCCGTCGCCACCCGGCTGGATCGTCCGTCGGTCCTGGTCAGCCCACTCGCCAGTGGTTAGCCTCGATCGAGTGACTCCCCCAGCCCAACGCCGCACGAAGAAATCCTCCACCCCCGCTCGTCGTAAACCCATTCCCGTCTCCGGTCTGTCGGGTCGGCACGAGGACCTCCACGAGATGATCTCGTTCGAGGATCCCAAGGAACAGCGCACCTGGCTCTTCGACGCCACCTTCATGCGTTCGTCCTGGAAGTGCATCTTCGGACAGGGGTGCCAGGGAGTCCTGGACGAGCCGGCACCGGAACTCAATCAGGGATGCTGCTCGCACGGAGCCCATTTCGTCGACGAGGACGACGTCGCCAACGTGGTGAAGGCGGCGGTCAGGTTGAGTGCCGATCACTGGCAGTACAAGTCGAAGGCCGCCTCACGCGGCTTCCTGAAGCGCACCAAGGGCGGTGACACCGTCACCAGGGTGGTCGACGGAGCCTGCATCTTCTTGAATCGACCCGGCTTCGCCGGTGGCGAGGGGTGTGCCTTCCACATCGCCGCTCTAGAAGCCGGCGAACGTCCGCTCGACTGGAAGCCCAACGTCTGCTGGCAGCTGCCCTTGCGCGTCGAGCATTTCACCGACACCAACGGATGGGTCAACACCACGGTGCGCGAATGGAAGCGTCGCGATTGGGGTGACGGCGGATCCGATCTGGCCTGGTGGTGCACCGAATCGACCGACGCCTTCGTGGGCCGCGAACCCGTCTACCGGTACCTGCGCGACGAGATCGTGGAGACCGTGGGACAGAAGGTCTACGACTTGTTGGTGGAAGCCCTCGAACGTCCGACCGCCAAACCCCTTCCCCACCCGGCTCTCACCGTGACCAAGAAGTCCCGCTGAACGCCGTCAGCTCGCGGCCTTCTTGAAAGCCTTGCGCCGATCTTCGAGACCGAGATATCGCTTGCGGATGCGGATCACCTTGGGCGTCACTTCCACCAATTCGTCGTCGGCGATCCACTCGATGGCCGTTTCGAGCGTGTGGATGCGAGGGGCCGCCAACTTGACTCCTTCGTCGTGGCTGTGGGTCCGGATGTTGGTCTTTTCCTTGGCCCGAACGGCGTTCACGACCATCTCGTCGCCACGAGACGTCTCCCCGACGACCATCCCTTCGTAGGTCTTGTCGCCGGGCTGGACGAAGAGCTCTCCGCGCAACTGCAAGTTGTCGAGAGCGTAGGCGGTCACCATCCCCTCGCGGTCGGCGATCATGGCGCCCCCGAGGCGGTGCGGGAGATCACCGCACCACGGCGTCCAGCCGGCGTGGTGCTGATGCAGCATGGCGGTGCCGCGCGTCGTGGTCATCAACAGTGATCGGAATCCGATGAGACCCCGACTCGGACACTCGAAGGTCACCACGGTCCGACCCGGATCACCCGAGCGCAGGTCCACCACTCGTCCCTTGCGGGGAGCGAGGGCCTGGGTGACGGCACCGACGTATTCATCGGGCACATCGCAGACGCCCCGCTCCAGTGGTTCGAACTTCTTGCCGTTCACTTCCTTGGTGATGACCTCGGGTCTGCTCACCTGCAATTCGTAGCCCTCCCGGCGCATGGACTCGATGAGAACCGCCAACTGCAGTTCGCCGCGGCCGGCGACTTCCATGACATCGGCCGATTCGGTCTCGTGCAATTTGATCGAGACGTTCCCCAACTCTTCACGGCGGAGTCGGTCGATCAGATGGCGACTGGTGAGGAACTTTCCATCGCGTCCGGCGAACGGTGACGTGTTGACGCCGAAAGTCATGCGCAGCACCGGCTCGTCCACCGTCAGTCGGGGCAGGGCACGGGGATCGTCGACCGCGGCGATGGTGTCACCGATCTCCACCTCCGGAAATCCCGCCACCACGAACAGATCACCTGCCGACAGCTCGTCCACCTCGACGCGCCCGACTCCTTCGAAGGCCATCAATTGCGTCAGACGGCGCTTCAGTGGAGGCTGACCCTCACCGAACTCCTCTTCGAGCAGTGCCACCATGTCGTTCTTGCGCAATGCACCTTGGTAGACGCGACCGACCGCCAGGCGACCCAGATACTCGGACGCGTCGAGGTTGGTGACGAGGGCTTGCAAGGGTGCCTGCGGATCACCGCCGGGAGACGGGATCCGGCTGAGGATGGTGTCGAGAAGGGCGGACAGATCGGCGTCGGCAGGTGGCATGCCGAGTCCGACCATGGCTCGACCTTCGCGGGCCACTGCTGAAATCACTTCGAATTCGATGTGGCGGTCGGCGGCCTCCAGGTCGATGAACAACTGGTACACCTCGTCGAGCACTTCGTCGGCACGGGCATCGGATCTATCGACCTTGTTGATGACCACGATCGCTGGAAGATCGAGGGCCAGCGCCTTTTGGAGCACGTAGCGCGTCTGGGGCAACGGACCCTCGGCCGCGTCGACCAGCAGCAGGATCCCGTCCACCATGGTGAGGGCTCGCTCCACCTCGCCGCCGAAGTCGGCGTGGCCGGGCGTGTCGACGAGATTGATCTTGGTGTCGCGCCAGCGCACCGAGGCGGCCTTGGCCAGGATGGTGATACCGCGTTCACGCTCCTGTTCGTTGGAATCCATCACCCGATCCACCACCGCATGGTGAGCGGCGAAGGTTCCGGTGGCCCGCAACATGGCGTCCACGAGCGTCGTCTTCCCATGGTCCACATGGGCCACGAGCGCGACGTTTCTCAACTCGGCCATGTCGTCACGCTGTCCTGAGGGAGAAGGGATCGGTCGTTCGGGGAGACCAGCGGTTCAGAGCTGGTCCTCGTTCGCTTCGTCGTCCTCGTCCTCGTCGAAGACCACGCCGTACTTCTCGGCGATGGCCGCATATTCGTCATCCTGGGACCGCGGACCGCTCTGTCCGCCGCCGAGTCCCAGGTCCAAGGCACTGGGACCGGCTTGCTTGAGTTTTCTCGCTTCCTCGAAGCGACGGTGGCGACCCTTTTTCACGGGAGGGCTCCGAACTGGTGAGAGGGGCTGTCGGTGTTTGATCTGGCTGTTCCGCTCCCATCAGGACCGGGCGGGGGCTGACCCTCGCCCCGTGACCATGACAGGCGGATCCGAACCGGGGTTCGGGACGACCGCATTCTAGGAGACCAAGGCCGGATTTGGTGGCACCCCGACCGGAGGACGGGCCGATCTGTCCGCTCCGGCCCGACTCTGGCACCATGAGAGCCGTGAGCGTGAAGTGGGGCGAGACATGCGGACAGTGGTGATCGTGAACCAAAAGGGTGGGGTCGGGAAGACCACCACCACCCTCGGACTGGCATCGGCGGCCCGGGAGGCCGGTCGACGGGTTCTGGTCGTGGACCTGGACCCCCAGGCGTCGTCGACCTGGATTCTCGGTCTCGACCCGAAAGAGGTGGAGACATCGGTGGCCGATGTCCTGGAGGGTCGCTCGATCAAGACCGCCATCGCCGAGAGCCACTGGGGACCCCTCGTGGACGTGGTGCCGGCCTCGGGAGACCTCCAGAGCATGGAGACGACTCGCTCGGTCACGGCGTTGCGGCGAGCTCTGTTCCATCTGCAGAGCGGACAGGACGCCTACGACGTCGTCCTCATCGACTGTCCGCCGGCCCTCGGATCCTTGACCACCAGTGGCCTCACCGCGGCTCGCCATGCTCTCATCGTCGTGGAACCGTCCGCTCTCGGACTGCGTGGCATCGAAGCGGTCGCCGACTCGATCGACGCGGCATGGGAGAAGAACAACCCGGATCTCGAACTCACCGGTGTGGTGGTGAATCGGGTACCTGCGGTGTCGGCCGAAGCGGAACGTCAATTGGAGACGCTGGTACGCAACGTCGGGAGACGAGCGGTGTGGGAGCCCTACATCCCCCAGCGCGTCATCGTGAACGAAGCGGTCGGCGAACGGCGTGCGATTCACGACATGGGAGCGCGCGCCGCCGATGTTGCCGGGGCCTTCGACTCGCTCTGGAAGAAGCTCTGGCGCCGACTGCGCGACTGAGTTCGCCCGGTTCAGTTCTCCCCAGGGCCGGCCTCGATCATTCGCAGACCTCCCCGTCCATCGAAGGACAGCCCTGCCCGTCCGCTCACGAGAGCGCCCAACTGCTCGCCCACCAGTTCGTGACGCCATCCGGAACTCAGTCGGGCGCCCGGATGATCGCTCAGGAATTGGATGATGTCCTGCCGTGTGGCCAAGAGCGCCGTGTCCACTTTCTCCTGACGGGCGACCTCGCTGATCCATGCCGACATCAGCGTGATCGCCGGGCGAAGATGTCGCTCGACATCGTCACCATCGGAACTCGGCAGATCCACGGGACGTTCACGACCGCGTCGAACGGCGTCGAGGATCTCCTGGGCTATCGAACCGCGGGTGTGCCGTTCGTCGACCCCTCGCGCCTGGGCCAGTTCGCCCACGGTGGCGGGTTCACGTTGGGAGATGCCGTGGAGTGCGAGATCGGGAAGAACCTGTCGCGGCGGGACGTCGCTGTCCATGGCCCGTCGCTCCCGCCACTCCGCCAGTGCCGCCAGGACTCCGCGCGTGCGCGGCTTGAGTGCCCGCACGTCCTTCTGCTTCAACCACGCCTCGGCCGGGTCCGGTGGTCCGACGCGCCGGTCGCGCAGTTCCCGACAGGCTTCCATCGCCCACTCCAAGCGACCGAGTTCGGTCAACTGGGCCGTCAACAAGTCGTGGAGACCCAAGAGGTGCTCGACGTCGGAGGCCGCGTAGGCGAGTTGCCCCGATGTCAACGGTCGCCGCAGCCAATCCGTGAGGCGGTCACCCTTGGGGAGGGTCAGACGAAGTTCCGAATTCACCAAGGAGGCCAGCGACGGCGTGGAGTAACCGAGGAATCCGGCGGCGATCTGGGTGTCGAAGATCTCGGACGGGATCTCACCGATCGCGTACGACAGGACGTCCAGATCCTGTTGGGCCGCGTGCAGGACCACCACCCGACCGGGGCCGAACAACGGCACGATGGCCCGAGCGTCGCAGGACAGCGGATCGATCACGGCGATCCCCGAGGACCACGCCAGTTGGATCAGCGCCAAGCGGGGGAAGTAGGTCCGCTCGCGGTGGAATTCGGTGTCGAGGGCCACCCGGTCCTCACCCGACAGGCGATCGATCAGTTCGGAGAGCGATCGATCGTCGTCGACCCAGAGATACGTCACGTAGGCGAATTCCCCTCGACGACCTCGCGACCGCTCATGATCCAGGCCATGGTTCCTCCGGACACGTTCACCACGTCGTGACCGAGGTCGGCAAGAATTTGACAGGCATTCGCGCTCCGACCGCCGGACCGACAGATGAGATACGTGGTTCCCCCGCCTTCGACGCACTCGGCGACACGTGTCGGGACGTCCCCGAGGGGGACCGGACGCGCCCCGGGAACATGACCGGACTCGTACTCGTCCGGTTCGCGCACGTCGATGAGGCGCGCTCCCGTTCGGATGCGCTCTGCCAGGTCGTCCACCGAGATCTCGTCGAAAGAACCGCTCATGCGACCGTGATCCTAGCCGTGGTCGTCATGAGCCTTTGCCGTTACCGATGGAGCGCGCCGCCGCCCACCGCGCGTAATCCTCCGGCGTGTTGACATTGACCAGGACCGGATCGTCGACGTCGAAGGCTCGCCGTCGCAGGCCCGCCCAGGCCCGGACCACCGATCGTTCCCCCGATGCGAACGCCGCTTCCAGAACTGGGAGGGACGATGCCACGCTCCACACCGCACAGAGAGGTTGATCGCGTCGCGAGTCGGCGGCGCGCAGGTGTACGACGTCGTCGAGTGCCTCGTCGAACTCACCCGCCAGCCGAGCGACGATCTCGGAGGTGAGGTTCCAGAGATCCACTGCCACCACCGCGGCCCGAGTCGCACCGAGGGACGCGGCATGGTCGAGAGCCGTCACCAGCCCATCGAGGGGGCCCTGTCGTCCGCCGACGTCACCGATCACGGCTGCTCCGAGTACTTCGTTCCCTTGGGTCCCGACGACGGTCACCGGACCATCGCAGATCGGAGCCAGGACCGACACCTGATGCTCCATCGCCCGGAGTCCGTCGATGACGACCAGCGACTTGTCCCGTCCGAACCTTCGGCTGCGGCCCCCGGCCAGCACGTACCCGACGAGCATCGTCGGACTCAGCCCTCGCTGGGAACGCCGGAGGGATCGAGTTGCTGAAGGAAGAGCGCGCAGCGCTCGGCCTCGTCCTGCTCCCCGATCAGCGCGGCCATGTCCCGCAGTCCCCGAAGACAGCGGAGGAAGCCCCGATTCGCCGGAGCCGACCACCGGACGTATCCCGAGCCACGCCACCCGTTCTGGCGCAACGCATCGAGTCCTCGGTGATACCCGATTCGATAGAGGGCGTACCTTTCCAGCACGTCGCGGCCGACGTCACCGAGATACGACCATCCGAAGAGTGAGCGCGGGTGCCGCGCCACGATGCCCGCCAGAAGATCGCGCCGCTCCTCGACGGCGCGGGCCAGTACTCCTTCGTACTCCGACATCAATGCATCGGATTCGGCGGGCAGCACCGTACTGGGCGGACCCTGGGGTGTGAGGTTCACGGCACGGGCGTCGGTCATATCCGTCACGATAACGGTGCGACCGGTACTGTGAATCCATGATCGGACTCGACGCCTCCCAGTTGCAGAACTTCACGACCTTCGGAGCGCTGGTCCCGATCCTGATCGGCCTCGTCGTGGTCAAGTTCGTCGCCAGCACGATCGTGCGAACCGTCGCTCTGGCTCTTGCTCTGGCTCTGGGGGCCCTGGTGTTCTTGCAGCGCAGCGAAATCGACACATGCGTGGAGAACGCCCGTCAGAACCTCGAAGCAGAACAGACTCGCATCACCTGCACCCTGCTCGGCTTCGACATCGACCTCGACGTCTGAGGATCTCAGGTCGCAGGCCAACGCCCGATGCGCACCCGGTGCAAGAGGGGCCGAACCAAGAGTCGTTCGAAGGCTTCGGGTTCAGCCGAATGGGCATTGTGATGCGCTCCTTCCAGCATCACCGCCCGTCCGTCAGGAAGAGCACCGATGATCTCCGAAGCTCGGCGAAGGTGATCCTGCGCCCGCGACCCGAACCCGGACATCACCGGAACGCGGAGCTCCTCGGGCCTCCACGCCGGGTGAGCCCGCAGATCGCCGAGTTCGCCCACCAGGGCGACCCCTTCGGCGCGACGCGACTCCTTGGTCGCTTCCGGCAATCGATTCCACAGACGTTCGCCGATGAACCGGATGAGGAACCCTTCGGCCGCCGCTCGCGGGTCCTCGGACATGGCCACGGCCCGAGCACCACCTGAATCCTTCGGCCACCACGGCTCCCAGCTCATGGGACTCTCGTACACCACCACACCCGGCACCAGATCCGGGTACTTCGACGCACACGCCAGCGCCACCGCTCCGCCGTAACTGTGTCCCACCAGCACCGCCGGCCGGGAGTCCATCACGTCCAACAGGTCGCTCACTTGATGTGCGACGTCGAACGGGCCGCCGATGTCCGCCGAACCGGCATACCCGCGCCGGTCGTAGGTGATCACCCGATGAGTTCGCGACAGGGACTTGGCCAGTCGGCGAAAGCCACTCTGACGATCCATGCTGCCGTGGACCATGACGATGGTGTCCGACGACTGGATGGTCGCCGCATCCTCGGGCAACCATTCGCGCACACTCGCCGTCACCACGACTGCACACCGTAGCGACCCGGATCGTCATCGATCTCGACCTCTCGCCGAACCGGAACATCCATGAAGCCGAACCCGGCTCCGGCCCTTAACATGTCAGCGTGGAGATCATCCTGATCCGACATGCCATTCCGGTCCGCAAGGAACTGGAGACCGGCCCCGCCGATCCGGAACTCTCGCCCGCCGGGCACACGCAGTCCGAACTCCTGGCCGACTATCTCTCCTCGGAAGCGATCGATGCCGTGTACGCCAGTCCCATGCGTCGAGCCCGCGAAACCGCCGCTCCCTTGGCCCGACAGTTGGATCTGGACGTCACGATCGTCGACGGGGTGGCTGAATTCGATCGCAACAGCGAGTGGTACGTCCCAGTGGAGGAACTCAAGGCCGCCAACGATCCGCGCTGGCACGAACTCGTCAGCGGTCGATGGAACGAAACCGACGAATCCGAGACTGAATTCGTGGAGCGGGTGGTGTCGTCGGTCGAATCCATCATCGATCGACACTCCTCCCAGCGCGTCGCCGTCATCTGCCACGGCGGTGTGATCAACGCGTATGTGGCCCGGATCCTGGGACTCGGCAACCAGCGCGGCTTCTTCTATCCCAACTACACCTCGATCCATCGCATCGCCGCGGCTCGCAGCGGTGAGCGCAGCGTGGTGACGCTCAACGAGACCAGCCACCTGCGCGGATCGGGACTGCCGATCGGAATGTTCCAGAAATGAGCGCAACGACGTCCCTCGAAGGCCTTCTCGACCATCTCGACGCATCCGTGTCCCCGGCCCATGGTGTCCGCCACGCCGCGGCTCGGCTTGCGAGCGCCGGCTTCGTCGAGACCTCCTTCGGCTCCTTGCACCGCGGACTTCCGGCTCGCGGCTACATCGCCGACCAAGGACTGCTCCTGGGATGGTCGCAGCCGGATTCGACGTCGAACCCGTTCCGCATCATCGGCGCCCACACCGACTCCCCGGGTCTGCGCATCAAGCCTCGTCCCGACGTGGCCAAGCACGGTTGGCGACAACTCGGGGTGGAGGTCTACGGGGGGATCCTCAACAACTCCTGGCTCGACCGGGACCTCGGAGCGGCCGGCCGCGTGGCTCTGCGCAACGGGTCGACGGTTCTCGTCGACAGCGTCGAGCCACTGGCACGTATCCCGCAACTGGCCGTCCATCTCGATCGCGAGGTGAACGAACGCGGCCTGGTCCTCGACAAGCAGAACCATCTCCTCCCGGTCTGGGGGCTCGAGCCACAGGCGGGCCGATCCTTTCCGGCCTTCCTCGACTGGTTGGCCGACTCCCTCCACGTGTCGGCCGACGAGATCGTCGGGTGGGAGATCGGACTGTACGACGTCACCCCGGCTCGCGTCTTCGGAGCCGACCGCTCACTCCTGGCCAGTGGGAGACTCGACAACCAGGTGTCCTGTTGGGCCGCGGTGGAGGCACTCGTGGCCGCCTCGGGCCCTCACACCGCGGTCATCGCGCTGTTCGATCACGAAGAGGTCGGATCGGCGAGCACGCATGGTGCCGCCGGACCTCGCCTCGAATGGCTGTTGGCGGCTCTCGGCACCGGCGACCCCACTGCATCCATCGATCGACTGGCACTGTCCCACTGCCTCTCGGTGGACAATGCCCACGCCATCCACCCGAACTATCCCGAACGGCACGAACCCAACCACGCGCCCCGACCCAATGCCGGTCCGGTGATCAAGGGCAATGCCAATCAGCGCTATGCCTCGACGCCGGAATCCCGGCTTCCGTTCGTCACGGCCTGCGAACGGGCATCGGTTCCCGTCCAAGTCTTCGTCTCCAACAACAGTCAGCCCTGCGGATCGACCATCGGACCCATCACATCCACTCGGCTCGGCATCCCCACCCTCGACATCGGGATCGCCCAATTGTCCATGCATTCGGCGCGCGAACTCTGCGGTGCCACCGATCCCCTGTTGCTGGCGAGCGCGCTGTCGGCGTATCTCTCCTGAGTGGCGCTCCCTTCAGGCGGAAGGCGATGCCGTCCGGCGAGCCTCGGCATCGGCCCGGTCGAAGAGGTCCTGCAGGCGTCGATGGAGTTCGGCCGACACGTCCTTGACGGCCGCCCGCGGCATGCGCCCGTCCACCGACGGCGGCGCAGGAATCGGTTCTCCGATGATGACGACCACTTTGCGCGGGTGCACGAACTTCGCGCCCTTGCCCATCACCCGCTCGCTGCCGCCGATGCCCACCGGCACGATCGGCACACCGGCTTTGCAGGCCACATACGCCGCGCCGTCCATGAGGGGTTGCACCACCGGACCCGACTTACGCTCCCCTTCCGGGAACAGAACCAAGGGTTCGCCGGATTGCAGCACGGCGATGGCCCGTGTGACCGCTTGGCGATCCGCCGAGCCGCGGGTCACCGGGAATCCGCCGAGAGCCGACAGGGTCCAGTTGAAGGGCTGACGCTTCCACAGGGAATCCTTGCCCATGAAGCGAAGCCGGCGGCGAGTGCACCCCGATGCGATGGGTGTGTCGATGTAACTGCGATGAACCGGAGCCAGAACGAAGGCACCAGAAGTCGGGACGTTCTCCCGGCCCGACACGGACATGCGACAGTACGTCCGACAGAAGCTCACCACGATGAACCGCACCACTTGATAGAAGGACCGACTGGTGAGGCTGTTGCCGGCGAGAAAGGAGTCGACCTCGCTCACGACAGCCTCCCCCGCACCAGAGCCACCAACTCGGCGACCACGTCGTCGACGGTACGGTCGGATGTGTCCAACACCACGGCGTCACTCGATTCGGCGAGCGGACTGTCGGCACGCGTCGAATCCTGTAGGTCCCGGGCGGCGATGGCCGCGGCGATGGTGTCCACGTCGCCGCCGCTTTCGCGCACTCTCCTCTGCGCCCGCACCCGGGGTGAAGCAGTGAGATAGATCTTGGCCACGGCGTCGGGGAAGACCACGGTGCCGATGTCACGACCTTCCACGACTCCGCCGCGTCGCTCTTCACCCCACGATCGCTGTCTCCGGCGCATTTCGGCGCGCACCTCCGAAACCGATGCCACGGCGCTCACGGTGGCCGTCACGGCCTCGCCGCGGATGTCAGCGGTGACATCGAGACCCTCGGCGGTGACCGAGACACCGTCCATGACGAGCGTCATGGAGCGACTGAGGGCTCCCAGGGACGCCTCGTCGGATGGATCGATACCTCGGCGTAGGGCCACGCTGGTCACGGCGCGGTACATGGCGCCCGTGTCCAAGTAGTCCCACCCCAACGACTCGGCCAGCGCCCGGGCGATCGTGGACTTGCCGGCACCGGCTGGACCGTCGATGGCCACGATCACCGGACGGACGCCGACTCCGGACTCCTGGCGGCGGTCACCACTCACCAACTGGTCCCCAAGGGTCGACCCTCGTCGAATCCCGCCAGACCCTGCACTCCCACCACGGCCCGGTCGCGAAATTCGGCCATGGTGGCGGCCCCGGCGTACGTGAACGAGCTCCGCACTCCGGACACGATGTGGTCGATGATGTCCTCCACACCGGGTCGATCCGGATCGAGGTACATCCGCGAACTCGAGATGCCTTCTTCGAAGAGTTCCTTGCGGGCCCGCTCGAAGACTCCTTCGCGCCGCGTACGATTTCGCACGGCTCGATTGGAGGCCATGCCGAAGTTCTCCTTGTAGAGACGGCCCTCGGGATCGCGCAACGTATCGGCGGCCGACTCGTAGGTGCCGGCCAACCACGATCCGAACATCACGTTTCCGGCTCCGGCCGCCAACGCCAGCGCCACATCGCGCGGATGACGTACGCCGCCGTCGGCCCATACGGATTTGCCGAGCCGCCGCGCTTCGTCGGCGCATTCCAGCACTGCCGAGAACTGCGGCCGCCCGACTCCGGTCATCATCCGCGTGGTGCACATGGCTCCCGGCCCGACTCCGACCTTCACGATGTCGGCCCCCGCCTCGATGAGATCCCGGGTCCCGCGCGCCGTCACCACGTTGCCGGCCACCACGGTCACCTCCGGAGCGGCGGCCCGCACCTTCTCC
>JBJTYE010000050.1:0-7376 GCA_046082625.1 Actinomycetota bacterium
TACATCGATGCCGACGGCTATCTCTGGCTGTCGGACCGGAAGATCGACATGATCATCAGTGGTGGCGTGAACATCTATCCCGCCGAGATCGAGGGTGTGCTGGCGGCGCATCCGTCGGTCGAGGACGTGGCGGTCATCGGAGTCCCCGACGAGGAGTTCGGTGAGAGCGTGAAGGCCGTGGTGCAGCTCGCCGAAGGAGTCGCGCCGTCCGAGGATCTGGCCGCGGCCTTGATCGCCCACTGCCGAGAATTTCTGGCGGGTTACAAGGCGCCTCGGTCGGTGGATTTCATCGCCGTCATTCCCCGTACCGGGACCGGCAAGATCCAGAAGCAGCCGCTCCGGGCTCCCTATTGGGAAGGTCGGTCCCGTCGCATTTGACGGACCGCTGTCGAAGGAGTGATGACCGGAATGGAGGCGTGACCGTGCTCGAGGTCGGTGAGCTGTATCACCACGGAGTCCGGGTGCCCGATCTCGATCAGGCCATGGACGAACTCGGCTCGGCACTGGGCCTCGAGTGGTGTTCGGTGCAGACATCGGTGCAGTCGATCTGGATGCCGGAGAAGGGTTCGCACGAGGTTCCCTTGCGGTTCACGTACTCCCGTCGAGGACCGGTGCACCTGGAACTTCTGGAAGGCGCACCTGGGTCTCTCTGGGACGGGCGTACCGATCCAGGGCTGCATCACGTCGGGTTGTGGTGTGACGACGTCCGCTCCGCCACCGACACCGCCGTGGCCGACGGATGGGAAGTGGTGATGTCGCAGGCCGAACCAGCAAAGGGGTACGGGGCCTTCGTCTACGTGCGCCCGCCGAGTGGTCTCATCGTGGAACTGGTGTGGTCCGGGATCAAGCCGATGTTCGAGCGGTGGTTCGCCGGAGGAGAATTGAGATGAAGGTGAACTCATGACCGGGAATGACATCTCGCGACATTTTTCGGGGGAATCCACCACCGATGACGTTCTGGCCGGACTCGATCTGTCCGGGCGTCACTACCTGGTGACCGGTTCTTCGGGTGGTCTCGGGCTCGAGACGTGTCGAGCCTTGGCGGCACACGGAGCATCGGTGACCATGGCGGCGCGAGACGATACGAAGAACGCCTCGGCGCGGGATTCGATTCGTGCGTCGGTCCCTGATGCCGATCTCGCACTCCTCCGTTTGGACCTCGGATCCTTGGACTCGGTGTACGGAGCAGCTCAGGAGTTCCTGGCCCGAGCGACTCCCCTGCACGGCCTCATTCTGAACGCCGGCATCATGGCCACGCCGTTCTCCCGCACGGTCGACGGTTTCGAATCCCAATTCGGCGTCGACCATCTCGGGCATTTCGCCCTGGCCTGGCACCTGCTGCCGCGCCTCGTGGAGTCCGCTCCGGCACGGGTCGTGGTGCTCAGTTCGGCCGGACATCGCATGGGGGACGTGGATCTGGAGGACGTGAACTTCGAAGGACGGGCGTACGAACCACTGCTGGCCTACGGGGCCGCCAAGACCTGCAACGTGTTGCACGCCGTGGCCATCGATCACTTGTATCGGGACGATGGAGTTCGAGCCTTCGCCGTTCACCCTGGTGGCATCCACACCGAACTCGGCCGCTACATGACCCCGGAGGTCATCTCGTCCCTCATGAGTCGCATCGGGGAGCAGGGCGACACCTTCCGCTGGAAGTCGATTCCGCAGGGTGCGGCCACCTCGGTCTGGGCGGCCACGGCCCCCGAACTGGAGAACCGTGGTGGGGAGTACTGCGAGGACTGTGCGGTCTCGCCGGTTCTGGCCGATGGGGAAGCGCCTCCGGAGAACGGTGTCGGCGTGCTGGCCCGAGCAGTGGATACCCAACGGGCGCTCGATCTCTGGAACCTCAGCCTTCGCGTGATCGGGAGCGGCTGATCGGGTTCGGCTGATCGGTGCCGCCCGTCTCGATCGCCGTTTGCTCGGTGAGTCGCCGCACGAAGACCGGGCTCGGGCTCGGGTAGAGTTCGGGTCACGCTGAACGAATGGGGGTTCGAGATGGCCGATGTGATGGATGCTCAGACCAGTGAGTCGACGCCGTGGTTCCTGCGGGGCAATTACGCCCCGGTGTTCGACGAGATCACCGACACCAATCTCCGGGTGACCGGATCGATCCCGAAATCGTTGAATGGTCTGTACCTCCGCAACGGATCCAATCCGCGCAACGGACAGGCCGGTCACTGGTTCTTCGGTGACGGTATGGTCCACGGTGTCCGTCTTGAGAACGGGCAAGCCAAGTGGTATCGAAACCGGTACGTGCGCACGCCGAAGTGGGAGAAGTACCTGGACGCCATGGACGAAGAGGCCATGTTCGATCCGGCGGCCAGTGCCGCCAACACGCACGTCCTGGCGCACGCTGGTCGCATCTGGGCCCTCGAAGAGGGGCACCTGCCGTGGGAGTTGTCGCCGGAGTTGGAGACCCTCGGCTGCGACGACTTCGGCGGTCGCCTGACCACCGCTTTCACTGCGCATCCCAAGCTCTGCCCGGAAACCAATGAACTGCATTTCTTCGGCTATTCGCCGATCGCGCCCTTCCTGACCTATCACGTCCTGGACGGTGAAGGACGGTTGGCCCACACGGCCCCCATCACCGTTCCGAAGGGAACGATGATGCACGACTTCATGATCACCCGGGATCACGCCATCTTCATGGACCTGCCGGTGGTCTTCGACATGGACAAGATGGCTGCCGGTCAGTCTCCCATCGGTTGGGACGACGACTACGGCGCGCGTATCGGCATCATGCCTCGCTTCGGCACCGACAAGGACGTGCGGTGGTTCGAAGTGGATCCGTGTTACGTCTTCCATCCCTTGAATGCCTACGTGGACGGAAACAAGGTCGTCTGCGACGTCGGTCGTCATGCCTCCATGTGGCGCGGCTCGATGGAGAACTTCGAACCGAGCTACATGCATCGGTGGACCTTCGATCTGGCGACGGGTGCAGTCACCGAACAGCAGATGGACGACTGGTCACACGCATTCCCGCGGGTCGACGATCGCGTCGTGGGTCTCAAGCATCGGTACGGCTGGGTGGCCGGACCGCGGGCCGGTTCGAAGGGCGACATGGGTGATGCTGGTGTCATCGCCCGGTACGACATGACCACCGGCGACAAGGTGATCCATGACTTCGGGCCGACGGCTCATCCCGGCGAGTTCGTCTTCGTGCAGGATTCCGACACTGCTGGTGAAGACGAGGGCTGGGCCATGGGGTTCGTCTACGACGACGCCACCGAGACCTCCGAACTGGTCATCCTGGACGGCTCGGATGTGTCCAAGCCTCCGGTGGCCCGGATCCATCTCCCGCAGCGAGTGCCCTTCGGCTTCCACGGCAGCTGGGTGCACGACTCCGCCCTGTGACGGGCCGGGACACCTGAGAACGTCGGTGGCGCGAGAGCGTCAGCGGGGATTGTCGGCAGGGAACTGCTTCAGATAGCTGGACATGTCGAAATAGTCCCGCCAGAGCACGATCTTGCCGTCGACGACTTCCCACACCCCGGTGACCGGAAGTTCGATCCAGCCGAAGTCCATCTTGAACTTGTCGGTGCGCTCGTTGAACACCACATTGCCGACCGCGGCTTCGCGGTGGATGGGCCAGGTGATCTCGGTGCACCGCGCGAACATCGGCCCGAGAATCCCGTTGATGCCGTCCGGCCCATGGACCTTGCCCATGGGCACGTTGTCGTATTCGCAGTTCGGAGCGACGTAGTGCAACGCCCCCGGTAGATCGTTGCGCTCGAGAGCGGCGATGAAAGCGTGGACGACGTCGAGTGGGGTCATGGTTGGTCCTTGGTGAAGAGCGACGAAATCATGTTACGCAAGACGACCGGAATCAGCAGATTCACACGGATGTCGATTGAACGGCCCGAATCTTGACCGGGATGGCGCTTTGCACCACCATGCCGGTGATCGCGTCGTAGCCGCGATCCACCGAAACCAGCCGATTGGTCGGAGATCCGATGTCCCGCACCTTTTCGTCGGTCAGAGACGAGCCGCCCCAGGAATGCGCCATCGATATCACGCCTCGGCGCACATCGGGTGCGCTCTCCACGACGGCCCACAGTGACGAGCGCGGGGAGGCGACTTCGATGACGTCGCCGTCGGCGAGATCGAGCACCTCCATGTCATCGGGATTCATGTAGGCCGGATTGGTGCGGCCCTTGGCCCCGAGGGCGGAAAGTTCCGGGCCGTAGGAATTCAGCACGTGCTTGAGGCGTCGGCTCACCAGCCGGAACGGGTATTCCGACGCGTCGATGCCGAGGGCCTCGGCGGCATCGGTCTCGTCGGCGACACGTCGCAATTCGTCGATGACGTCCGATGGCGCCACGGTGAAACGCGCCGAACATGCGGGATCGGCGGGCTGAACGACCATGGCCTTGTCGGGGTGGAGGCGGCGCAGGTTCTGGCGGACTTCCGACATCGGCATGCGGCTGCCGGCGTAAGCGAGATCCAGCATGTCGTCGTCGGAGGGACGGCGATCCATCGGTGCGGCCCCTCCTGCCAGCGGAAGTGACGATCCGAGGCGCTGGGCCACCTCCCAGAAGAACTCCCATTCGTTCAGCACGTCGCCGTGTTTCGGCAGGACCGCCTCGGTGTAATTGGTGTAGGGGGCGTTGAACCAGCGATCCATGAGGTGCGGAACGTCGGCCCGCTCCAGCGACAGGGTCGGAGCGATCACCACGTGGGCATATTCGGCGGTGGCACTCATGCGGTGGTCGATCACCACCAGCAATTCCAGGTCCTGCAGGGCTCGGATGGTGAGTTCTTGATCGGGCCAGGCCACCACGGGATTGCCACCGTTTACGATGAGGGCCCGCACCCGACCGTCTCCCTCGGTGAGGATCTCCTCGGCCAGGGTGGTGGTCAACATCTCGCCTCGGATACCGCGGAGATTGCGCACCCTCGACGGTGTGCCGGTGGCTGGTGGCCGGGCGGCGTGGACCTGAGCTCGCTTGGGCGCCGGTGGATAGAGGAAGTATCCGCTGTCGAGACGGTCCCCTTCCTTGTTCACCCGTCCGCAGATGGTGTTGAGAACGATGGACAAGTGCTCGGTGAGACCCGAGTGCGGAGCCATGTTGGGACCGGTCCCGGTGCCGCAGGTGCCACGAGAAGCGCTCGCGAACATCCGGGCGGCCGCTTCGATGTCTCGCGCCGGAAGTTCACAACGTTCGGCCACCACGTCGAGCGGAAATTCGTCCATGGCTTGGCGCAACTCGTCCAGATCTCCGATCCATTGGTCGCAGAAGGCTCGGTCGAAGAGATCGTGGTCGAGAATGATCTTGATCATTCCGGCGAGAAGTGTGGGGTCTTCACCCGGTCTGATGGGAAGGTGGAGGTCCGCTTGGGTGGCCAACTCGGTGCGACGTGGATCGACCACGATCACCTTCATGCCGCGACGTTTGGCATCGCGCAGCACGACGAACGGGTTGGTTCCCTGGAGTCCGCCGACCGGTCCGTAACTGGAGACCAGCGGGTTGTAGCCGATGGCCATCATCACGTCGGCGTTGGAGAAATCGTGATAGCCGGCTTCCCAGATGCCGACGCGGAAGGGAGCCGTGGCCTTGGCCGGCTGATCGATGGTTACCGACGTGTAGAACGACGGCGAATCGAGGCCTTGATGGAAGGCTCGGGCCACCGGGATGGCCAGGCTGTTCTGGTACCCGCCGGTGCCGGTGTAACTGGCCACGGCCCGCGGCCCGTAGGTGTCGATGATGCGCCGGAGTTCCGTGGCCACCAGGTCGAGAGCCGCAGACGATGTGGTGGTCTCGAACGTTCCGTCGGGACGGCGCATCAAAGGGGCGGTGAGGCGTCCCGGATGCGTCATCTGCTCCGGAAGCTGACGACCCTTGATGCAGGTGTACCCGGCGAAGATGGGATCACTCGGGATACCGCGAATGGCGACGGCGCGGCCATCGGCGACATCGACCTCGATCGGACAGGCTGCATGGCAGACCCGGCAGAAGGATTCACGGGAAGAAAGACCTTCAGTCATACCGACTGCCCCCAATCGATTGCTTGCCCCAACAGGCTCCCCGACCACGATCGATCTCGGAAGAACTGCGATCCTCAACCTAACCCGGCACCTGGGCTGGCGCTAGGGACGGACGGGGAAATCGCCCGACGGGCCTCCTGCGGGCACGGGAGTTCATCTCGTCGCCCTGACCGGCGGCCGATTAGTTTGTCCCCATGATCGGCCAGGGGGAACGATGACGAAGCCGTTTCGATTCGGAGTCCAGGGCTACGCGCCGAACTCGGCCGAGGAGTGGCGGTCGCTGGCCCGTCGAGCCGAGAGCCTGGGCTTTTCCTCGTTCCATCTCGCCGACCACGTCATCGGACCAGGGCCGGCCTTGCAGGCGACCGGTCACCCGGTGCAGACCGTGGCTGCGATACCGGCCATGGCGGTGGCCGCCGAAGCCACCTCCACGATCAAGATCGGCTGTCGGGTGCTGTGCGTCGACTATCGCAATCCGGTCATGCTCGCGAAGGAAGTGGCCACCCTGGACTTCTTCTCCGGCGGGCGGCTCGAGCTCGGATTGGGGGCCGGCTGGTTGGAGAACGAGTACCGGGCCATCGGCATCCCCTTCGATCCGGCCGGTCGCCGTCTGGATCGTCTGGAAGAGGTCATCGGGCTCTTGCGTTCCAGTTTCGCCGCCGGCGAGCTGAACGTCACCGGAGATCACGTGCATGCCGTGGGCTTCGAAGCGGTGCCGAAACCCATCAGTTCTCCGCCGCTGATGATCGGCGGCGGAGCCAAGCGGATCCTGTCGATCGCCGGACGCGAGGCCGACATCATCAGTCTCCATTTCAACAACTCGTCCGGACGTCTCGGTCCGGAGGGCATCGGGTCGGCGACCGCCGCGGCGACCGAACAGAAGATCGAATGGATCAAAGCGGCCGCCGGGGCGCGTTTCGACCAGATCGAATTGGAGACGGCGGCCTATTTCACCATCGTGACCGATGCTGCGGCGGCCACCCGGGAAAAGATGGCACCCATGTTCGGAATGTCGCCGGAGGATTTCGCCGAGCATCCCAATGTGCTCATCGGATCGGTCGACGAGATCTGCGATCGCATCGTCGAGCGTCGCCAGAAGTTCGGTATCAGTTACGTCAGTTTCGGAACCTCGGTCATGGAGGCCGTGGCCCCGGTGGTCAGTCGACTGGCCGGGACCTGAGGCCGACGTGATCCTGCGGAAGGAGATCCCATGACTGTCGACATCTCGACATTCAATCCATTCGATCCGGCAACCTTGCAGTGCCCGTTTCCGCACTATGCGGCGATGCGGGCCGAGGATCCGGTGCATTTCGTGAAGGGAATCGGAGTGCACATGATCGCCAAGCACGATCTTGTCATGCAGGTCCTGCGCGACCCGGAGACCTTCTCG
>JBJTYE010000051.1:0-22511 GCA_046082625.1 Actinomycetota bacterium
GGTGACGCAAAGTACGTCGGGTGTTCACCTCGAGTTCACCTGGCCATCAGGTGGCGGCAAGGTGACACTCCTACGGTGCGGTCGGCACGGAATGTGAACCCGTGTCATCGAACCAAGGAGAAATCAAAGATGTTGCGTACCTGTTCCAAAGTGAAGGCCTGGAGCGCCGTTGCCGCTCTGGCCGTTCTGGCCCCCTTGGCCGCCTGTGGAGGAGACGATGGCGGATCCACCGACACTCCCACGGTGGCCCCGTCGTCCGAGGCCCCGACCGATGGAGGACTCGGCGGTTCGATCTTCGTGTCCGGTTCGTCGACGGTGGAGCCGATCACCACCGCGGTGGCGAAGTTGTTCAGCGACGCCAACCCCGATGTGGCCATCCAGATCGAAGGTCCCGGAACCGGTGACGGTTTCGCCAAGTTCTGTGCAGGTGAAACCGACATCTCGAACGCCTCGCGTACGATCAAGGCCGAAGAGGCCCAGACCTGCGCCGACAACGGCGTGGAGTTCATCGAATTGAAGGTGGCCATCGACGGACTGTCGGTCATCACCTCGGCCAAGAACACTGCGGTCGAGTGCGTGAGCTTCGCCGATCTGTGGGTCTTGCTCGGGCCGGATGCCACGGGACGTGACAATTGGTCCGATGCCAACGATGCCGCAGCAGAACTCGAGGCAGCCGTGGGTGCGGAATTCGGTGCGCTCAACGCCCCGTATCCCGATGCGCCTCTGACGGTCACCGCTCCCGGTGAGGAGTCCGGCACCTTCGACTCCTTCGTGGAACTGGTTCTGGCCAAGGTGGCCAAGGCCCTCGAAGCCGAGGATGACGCGCCTCGTCCCGACTACACCGCCAGCCCGAACGACAACGTGATCATCGAAGGCATCGCTGCCAACGACACCTCGCTCGGCTGGGTGGGCTTCGCCTTCCTCGAGGAGAACCTGGACGTCGTGAAGCCGCTGCTGGTCGACAAGGGCAAGGGTTGCGTCGAGCCGACGCCGGCCACCATCGCCTCGGGTGAGTATCCGATCGCTCGTTCCCTCTACATCTACGTCAGCGTGAACAAGCTGGCCGAGAACGAGGCTCTGGCCGCCTTCGTCGACTTCTACTTGACCGACGAAGGTCTCGGTGTGCTCGGAACCGGTGAGGGCCAGGTGCCCTACGTGCCGATGGCGACCGAGGACGTGAGCGCCACCCGCGCCGTGTGGGAGGCCCGCGAAGTCGGTACCCGCGACGGAGGCTGACGTCTGATCACTGAGGGCGGGTCGGTCACGGTGGCCGGCCCGCCCTCGCGTGTATTAACTGCGGAATCCGAGATGGTGTTCCGCTTGGTTTAGTGTTGATCTGCGATGGCGTCGAGGAGGAAGAAACCGATGAACACGGCATCTGAGACCTCCGAGGCCGCTCCGTTCAGTTTGGTTCTGGCCGCCGGACGCCGTCGTTCGGACCGCACCATGCGGACGGTGTTCGCCGCCGCGGCGCTGTCCACGTTGGCCGTCACCTTGATCATCATCTACACGTTGTTCAAGGATGCCTGGGGATTCTTCGTGGATGTTCCCAAGGCCGATCTCTGGACCATCGGCTGGTTTCCACGTCGCGGCATGTTCGACATCAAGACTCTGATCGTCGGAACATTGATGGTGACCGGTATCGCCATGTTGATCGCCGTTCCCTTGGGATTGGGCGCGGCGATCTATCTGTCGGAATTCGCCCGACCCCGGGTTCGCAAGATCCTCAAACCGGTCGTGGAAGTCCTGGCCGGTATTCCGAGCGTGGTGCTCGGCTACTTCGCCATCTCGTTCATCAATCCCGAGATCATCACCGCCGTGATCGGCGGTGCCAACAAGGCCTTCAACATCGCGGCGGCCGGTGTGGCGGTGGGCATTCTCACCATTCCGATCATCGCCAGTGTCGCCGAGGACGCACTGCGCGCCGTGCCGATGGCCTTGCGCGAAGCATCGTTCGGACTCGGAGCCCGGCGCGTGGCGACCACCTTTCGGGTGGTGCTGCCGGCCTCGATCTCCGGTGTGGTGGCGGCACTGATCCTCGGCATCTCCCGAGCCGTCGGAGAGACGATGGTGGTGGCGATCGCCGCCGGTGCGGTTGGTGGCGGACTGTTCTCCACCGATCCGTTCCAACCCGGCCAGACCATGACTGCGGCCATGGCGGCCCTCGGATTCGGCAGCGACCAGGTGGCCGGATCCGGTCTGGCCTTCAAGAGCCTCTACTTCATCGGCTTCCTGCTCTTCGTGTTCACCTTGCTTCTGAACTTGCTGGGTGACCGTCTGGTGCGCAAGGTGCGCGAGGAGTACTGACATGGCGCTCACCACACCCGAACGATTCTGTGCAGGCACTGCGGCCTCGCTCACCAGGGACCTCACCTCCAAGAAGTCCGACGTTCGCGGCCGCACCGTGGAGGCACTGCTTCTCGGAGCTTTGCTGATGTCGCTCCTGGTGTTGGTGGCACTGGTCGTCAATCTCTTCCAGCGAGCCTGGCCGATTCTCGACACCCGACTCGGCGACTTCCTCAGCAGCGGCCTCGATGCTTCGAACGCCGCCGAGGCCGGAGTGTGGCAGGCGATCCGCGGCACGGTCACCATGGCCGTCATCGTGTCGCTGGTGGCCTTCCCACTGGGCATCGCCTGTGCCGTCTATTTGGAGGAGTACGCCAGTCGCTCGGCTTTGGCACGACTCACGCGGATCAACGTCCGCAACCTGGCCGGAGTGCCCTCGATCGTGTACGGCATCCTGGGTCTGGCGGTGTTCGTGAAGTTCGCCGGCGGGATCACCGGTGGACGTACCGTGATCGCCGGTGGCCTGACCCTGTCGATCCTGGTGCTACCGGTGGTGATCATCACCGCCTCGGAAGCGCTGCGTGCCGTCCCCCGGTCCATTCGCGAGGGCGCGCTCGGAGTCGGGGCCACCCAGTGGGAGACGGTGCGCTCGCACGTCCTGCCCTCGGCGGCGCCGGGGATTCTCACCGGAACCGTTCTGGCCCTGTCGCGAGCCGCCGGCGAGGCGGCACCACTACTTCTCGTCGGTGGCGTGACCGGTCTTCTGACCACCGGCAACCAAGGTTTATGGGAGCAGATCACCCAGGGCGGCTTCACGTCCATGCCGGTGGCGATCTTCTCCTACGCCCGTCAGACCGGGGCCGACTTCCAGGCAGTGACCGGCGCGGCGTCGTTGATCCTCCTGCTCCTCGTGGTCGTGATCAACTCGCTGGCCATCTGGCTGCGCAATCGGTTCGACCGCAAGTGGTGAATGCGACATGAACGACGAAATGTCCCGCAACGAAGGATTCGAAATGACCGAACAGCAAGTGATGAATGCCCCGTCGGTGGCATCGAACCCGATCATCCGGCAGGATGTGAAGGTGAGCGATGCAGTAGCCGAGTCCTCGGATGCCGAGCCGGTGTTCCGCACCCGGGAGCTAGCCGTCTATTACGGCGATTTCCGGGCGGTGAGGGACGTGAACCTGGACATCCGCGGCCAGGAGATCACCGCCTTCATCGGTCCGTCGGGTTGTGGTAAGACCACGGTGCTGCGGTGTTTCGATCGCATGAACGATCTCATCGCCGGAGCCCGGGTCGAAGGTGACGTCTACTACCACGGCATCAACCTCTACGACCGGAACGTGGACGCCGTCGAAGTCCGGCGTCGGGTGGGGATGGTCTTCCAGAAACCGAATCCCTTCCCGAAGAGCATCTACGACAACCTGGCGTTCGGGCCGCGGCTGAACGGGATCCGCAAGAAGAACGAACTCGACGAGATCGTGGAGTCGTCTCTGCGTCGAGCGGCTCTGTGGGACGAGGTCAAGGATCGCCTCAAGGCCTCGGCCATGGGCTTGTCGGGCGGCCAGCAACAGCGCCTCTGCATCGCCCGCTGTATCGCCGTCGAACCCGATGTCATCTTGATGGACGAGCCGTGCTCGGCCCTGGACCCGATCGCCACCACGCGTATCGAGGACTTGATGCAGGAGATCAAGAAGGATTTCACGATCATCATCGTCACCCACAACATGCAGCAGGCCGCTCGCGTCAGCGACCGCACGGCCTTCTTCACCACCGAGGTCAATCCGGAGAGCGATCGCCGCACCGGAGTGCTGGTCGAATTCGACACCACGCAGAAGATGTTCTCGACTCCGTCCGATGAGCGCACCGAGGCCTACGTCACCGGCCGGTTCGGCTGAGGAGATCCAGATGGACGAGCCGCGCAAGGCATATCACCGGGATCTCGACGAGGTGCACCAGGAACTGGTCCGTATCTCGGCCGGGGTGGTGGAGAGCATCGCCAAAGGAACTGCGGTGCTCTTGGAGCAGGATCTGTCGACGGCCGAAGCGATGATCGTGGCCGACGACGAGGTGGATGCCCGCACGGTGGAACTCGAAGACCGATGCATCCAGATTCTGGCCCTTCAGGCTCCCGTCGCCGGTGAACTGCGCAAGGTGATCGCGGCCCTCAAGATCTGCGGGGAAATCGAGCGATCAGCCGATCTGGTGGTGAACATCTGCAAGGCCGCCCGTCGCATCTACGGCCACGACTTCGATCCGAAGTTGCGCAGTCTGGTTCTCCAGATGTCGGATCAGGCGCGGCACTTGTTCAGCGAAGCCACGAGCGCGTACCACACCGCCGATGCGGCCCGGGCGGCAGCCATCGACGACATGGATTCGTTCCTCGACGACCTCCAGCGGCAGTTCATCCAGGCCATCTTCGAATCCCATGCGGCGGGTCGGATCGACCTGCAGGTGGCCATCCAGTTGGCCGTGGTGGCTCGCTTCTACGAACGGATCGGCGACCACGCCGTGAACATCGGCGAGAAGGTGCGCTTCCAGGTGTCGGGATGGTTGCCCGAGCATCTGGGTGCGGCCCGCCATCGTGAACGGGTGCTCGGTGATCCGACGCCACTGGGAGGAATACCCAGGATCGAGGCTCCCACGCCGGAGTCTCCACCCGATGAAGGGCGCGTGTAGGAAGTGAACCGGGCGGCGCACGAAGAGATCCAGAGTCTGCGCGAGGAAGCCCTGGCCCTCGGTCGAACTCTCGTGGCCAGTGTTCCGCGAGCGACGCAGGTCCTGTTGGACCAGGACCTCGAGGGCGCGGAGTACCAGATTCTCTCCGACGACGAGATCGACGACCGAACTCTCACCCTCGAGGAACGCTGCTTCTCCTTCATGGCCCTGTACGCGCCGGTGGCCGTGGAGCTGAGGCACGCCGTCGCCATCATGAAGATGGCCGGGGACATCGAACGTTCCGCCGATCTGGTCAAGAACATCTGCAAGGTGGCCCGCCGGATCCACGGATACCCCCTCGATCGAAAACTGGAGGAGTTGATCGAGTCCATGGGTCAGCAGGCGCGGCTGTTGCTCCAGCAAGCATTCGATGCCTATTCCGACATGGATCTCCCGAAAGCTCGGGCGGTACGCGATATGGACATGCACCTCGACTCGCTGCACAAGCAGTTCATCCAGTCCATCTTCGAATCCCATGGCACCGGAGCCATCGACCTGCCGGTTGCGGTGCAGATGGCCATCACGGCTCGGTTCTACGAGCGAATCGGCGACCACGCGGTGAACATCGCCGAGTTCGTGCAATTCCTTCTCACCGGGGAGATGCCCGACGTCGGACACGAGCGCCGCGAGAGGGTTCTGCGGCGGTCGGCCGACGACATCGGAGGGGTGCGAGTCTGAGTTCGACCCTGTTGGCATGGGTGCTGGCTCTGGTCGGTTGGATCGGATTCGCTCTGACCGTGTTGCGGGCGCGTCGGCGTCCGACTCCATCGACCGAGTCGCCGCGTCAATCGATCACGCCGACCATTCCATTCACCGAAGCTCTGGCTTCGATCGCCATTGGAGTGGTGATCGCCGATGACGACGGTGCGATCGTGTACCGCAATGGCAAGGCCGAGACACCGAGCGGCGCCATGCATTCCGATCTCCTCATCGACGAGGCCGTGGAGCGTCATGTGCGATCGGCCCTCGGTGGCCAGATGAGTCGGACCCTCGATCTGTACGGACCGCCTCGACGGGTGATCAGTGTGCAAGCGTCGCCGCTCGCCACCGGTGGAGCGGTGATCGTGATCGAAGACACCACCGAGCAGGCTCTGGTGGACGCCGTACGAACGGATTTCGTGGCCAACATCAGCCACGAACTCAAGACTCCGGTGGGCGCCCTGTCGGTGCTGGCCGAAGCCTTGTCCCAGGTCGACGATCCGGAAACGGTTCAGCGACTCTCGAGCAAGATCGCCGATGAGGCCATGCGCGTCGGTCGGACCATCGACGACCTCCTGGAACTGTCCCGTATCGAATTCGGCGGGAAGGCCGCCATGGACGTGGTCGACGTCGACAACGTGATGGCCGAGGCCATCGGACGTACCCAGGCCTTCGCCGAGAGTCGGTCCATCCTGGTCGGCTGCGATCAGCAGCGAGAGTCCGGTCTGCAGATCCTCGGTGATCGTCGGCAATTGGTCTCGGCTCTCGGAAATCTCATCGAGAACGCCGTCAAGTATTCAGAGGACGGCGGCAGGGTCACCTTGTCGGCGCGTCTCCAGGGTACGACGGTGGAGATCTCGGTCCGGGACTTCGGAATGGGTATTCCGGCCAAGGACATCGATCGGATCTTCGAGCGCTTCTATCGCGTGGATCGGGCTCGGTCCCGGGAGACCGGGGGAACGGGTCTGGGCTTGGCCATCGTGCGCCACGTGGCCACCAATCACGGCGGCCGAGTCTTCGTCGAGAGTCGCGAAGGCGAGGGTTCGACGTTCACGCTGGCTCTCCCCGATTCGCACGCCCTCCGAGACGGTGGCGAGAGGTGATGAGCGAGAGGTGATGAAATGGCCAATGTGACCGACAAGACCGTTCTTCTGGTGGAGGACGAGGAGAGCTTCGTCGACGCCCTCACCGTGGGTCTCGATCTCGAGGGTTTCAAGGTGGAAGTGGCCCGAGACGGCCTGGAGGCCTTGGCCCGCTTCGACGACATCCGCCCCGATCTGGTGCTGCTCGATGTGATGCTGCCGCGGATGTCCGGACTGGACGTCTGTCGGCAGTTGCGCAAGAAGAGTCGAGTACCCATCATCATGGTCACGGCCAAAGGAGCCGAGATCGACACCGTGGTCGGCCTGGAGGTCGGAGCCGACGACTACATCACCAAGCCCTATCGGCTACGCGAACTGGTGGCCCGGATGAATGCCGTTCTCCGGCGCCTGGGGCCCGACGGCCAGGACGAGGACGAGCATCCGACCGACTCGGCACTCACCCTCGGGGACGTGACCATCGACCCGGAGCGTCATCGAGTGGAGGTGCGTGGATCGGAGGTGACGATGCCGCTGAAGGAATTCGAGCTTCTCTACGTCCTCATGGCCAACGCTGGGAGGGTGGTGCCGCGGGAGATCCTCATCGACCGCGTCTGGGGGAGTGATTACGTGGGAGACACCAAGACCCTCGACGTGCACATCAAGAGACTGCGCGGGAAAATCGAGCAGGATCCTTCGGTACCGCAGCACATCGTGACCATCAGGGGTCTCGGCTACAAGTTCGAACGCGTCAGAACCTAGACGCTTCGGTCGATCAGCCCGCATCTAAAGTGGTCGCGTGAGTGAGGAGTCCCGGCCCAACCTCCCCGGCAGGGGCAAGGGGCGGGACTACGTTCCGCCGGCCCGTCAACTCCGATTCGTGCCCCAGCCCTTCACCAGATTGGTGCGCGTCCATGCCCTGATGGCCGCTGGCGAGGCATCGATGGCCGTGGCCCTGGCGGACTCGTTGTTCCTGTCGATCACGCCGGGGGAAGCCCGGAGTCGCGTCCTGCTGTTCCTGGCCATCAGCTTCGCTCCCTTCGTCATCCTGGCCAGATTCATCGGACCGGTGATCGACCGCATTCCCGGTGGGCGCCGACTCCTGGTGGTCATCATCGCCGCAGCGCGTGCCGTGGTCATGTTGCTGATGGTCTCGCAGTTGGATTCGCTTCTGCTCTTCCCGCTGGCCTTCCTGGCGATGGTTCTGAACAAGACCTACGCCGTGTCGAAGTCGGCTCTGGTGCCCTCACTGCTCCGGTCGGAGCGCGATCTGGTGCAGGCGAACGCCAAACTCGGTGTCACCGCGGGACTGGTGGGATTCGCCGCGGCCGCTCCTGCTGGTCTCCTCAGTCTGATCTCGCCCAAACTGACGCTGGTCTTCGGGGCCTTGGTGTTCGCGTTGGCGGCAGCCAATGCCACCAGACTTCCCAAGAAGACCGTCGCCGAGCGGGCTCCGGCGGAATTGGAAATCGAAGAGCTCCACCGACCCGGAGTCATCATCGCCGTCTCGGCCATGAGCCTGATCCGGGCCAGTGTGGGATTCGTCTTCTTCCATCTGGCCTTCTGGTTCGCCGATCCCGAGCGCATGGAGGTCGTGGGCTTGGCGCCCAATGGGCGATGGACCCAGGTGCAGTACCACTTCGGCCCGCAGTTCGGAACCATGTGGTTCGCCATCGCCGTGAGCATGGCGGCCGTGGGTTCCCTGGTCGGGAACCTGAGCGCCAAGAGACTGAGCAAAGTCGAGCCGATCGAACTCTTGATCGTGGGTGGCCTGATCGTCATCGGCGGAGCGGGCATCTTCTCCGCACTGACCGCCACCACGGTCACGGCGATGCTGTTGATGATGTTCGTGAACTACGCCGCCGCGGTGGGGAACATGGCTTTCGAGTCGGTGGTGCAACGCGATGCGCCCGACGCCAACCGCGGACGGGCCCTGGCCAACTACTACACGCGGTTCCAACTGATGTGGGTGGCCGCCGGGATCGTTCCGGTGCTCCTCGAATTACCCGGGGCATTGGGTTTCGCCATCGTCGCCGGCATCGGCTTCTCGGGAGCCGGGGTGTATTGGGTCGGCCTCCGGCAGTTGGCACGCGGAGACGAGCCGAAGACCCTGTCGGGTCATCTCCGCAGTCGCTTCAGGCGTCCTTCGTGAATTCGATCCGGGCCAACCACAGACCCGGTGCGTCGAGTTCGGCCGAAGTCGGCAGATACTCGGCCCCTCGGTACAGTGCGCGCAGCCCTTCGGCCCCGGACCGCTCCAGGATTCCGTCCACGAAGTGACGGCCCCGCTCCACCTGGCGTCGATTGAGGTGCAGGCCGAGCAGCTTCTCCACGAAGACGGTCTCGTCGCCTGCCTCGATTCGCTGTCGGCGGGCGGCCTCGGCGATGCGCGTCGGATTGCCGAGAACCATCGAGCCGATGGTGTCGGTCATGTGATCCGACCAACCGATGACGAGACCGAGCATGGCGTCGAGACGCGGCTGGATCTCGTTCTGCTCCGAGGAGCGGACCGCGCCGAGCAGCAGTTCGGGATCTCCGAGCAGACGCTGCAGAGAAGCCATCATCTCTTGGGGATCGCCGGCGTCGAGTCCGGCGAGACGTTCGGTGATGGCATTCGGGTCGGGACGGAACGCGGCGACGAAGTCGCGCACCAGCGAATGGACCGTGTCCCGCACATGAGGAACCTGGAACATGGTGTCGATCACCAGTTCTCGGATGAGGATCCACATGCGTACCTCGTCGAGATCGAGGCTCCAGTCCGTGGCGAATGCATCGATGTTTCCCGGCACGATCATCAGTCCGCGATCCGCCGGTCGGGGAAGCGGCACGTCGTACTGTCCGAACGATCTCTTGGCGAGCAGACCCACCATCGAACCGATGGTCATGCCCATGGTCATCGGAGCGATCATGTTGGTGATCCCGGCGAAGAAAGAAGAGAACGGGTCCTCGTCGGCAGTGACGGGTTCGGTGCGCGAGCCGAGTGACGTCGCGAGGTCGGTGAACAACGGTCGGTAGTCCTCGAGCGTCCGACGGCTCCACTCTCCGGGCGTCACGCAGATCGGATCGATGGCCGCGGCTCGGGCCGGATCACCGAGTCCTGTGACCGCCACGACGTGATGGGCGGCGATGCGCGCCAGTTCGGTGTATGCGATGCGGACGGCAGGATCGACGTTGGCTTCCGATACGCCGCCCGTCGAGGTCATGGCCGCCACCTGTCGAGCGGTGTCCCAGTGGATCGGACCCTGTTGGGTGAACATCTTCATCATGTCCCCGAAGATGGCGCCGCCACCGAAGAGTCCGCCGAACGGCGAGAGGTCGTCGTCCTTCTCGTCGTCATCGGCCACGTCACGAGCCTAGGCCCGAAGGTTTTGCTTCTGCTCGGCACTAGCGTCCCACCCATGACCATGGCGCCCGCGCCGGGAACCGCCGACACGGAATCGAACGAGAGTGCAACCTTCGACCAGGTGTCCCCGGCCGAGGCCGATATCCGGCACGTCGTCGTCACCGGAGGTTCGTGGCCGCTCGGACGACGGGTGATCGAGAGGCTCGGCCGCACCGATACTCGTGAGCAGTCATCGCAACAGCGGCAGCCGACCTTCGTGGTCAGAGAATCGATATTCGATCAGGCGGGGGACGTCGTCGACCGCTGCGACATCCTCGTCCACTTGGCTCCCGGTGATCACGATGCGTTGGCGGCTCGTGGCCGCAGTGCGGTGGTCGGGACTCCCGAGATCCTCGAGCAGGCGAGTCGGGCCGGCGCCCGCCATGTGCTGTTGCTCTCGTCGGCCATGGTGTACGGGGCCTGGCCGAACAATCCCATTCCGCTCACCGAAGACGCCACGTTGCGGCCCGATTTCGGGTTCGCGTTCGCCCGACAACTGGCCACCGTCGAACAATTGGTGGACGATTGGCGCGTGCGGGAGTCGGGTCGACAGACCTGCGTTCTGCGTCCGGTTCCGGCCATGGCCGCCGGTGGCACCTCGAGTCTGGTACGAGCCTTGGCCGCCGGTATGGGAGGTCGTCGCGGGGTGGACGATGTCCCGGCTCAGTTCGTGCATCTCGACGACTTGGCCGATGCCGTTGCTCTCTGCGTCCGCAAGGGACTCTCGGGGATCTACAACGTGGCTCCCGAAGGTTTCGTCCCCGGCTCTCGAGTTCGAGCGCTTTCCGGCATGTCACCACGGCTCAGACTTCCCGATCGCCTCGGTGAGTTCGTCGACGATCTTCGGTGGCGCTTCCAGCGCGGTCCGATCCCGCCGGGTCTGCGGCCCTACGTGCGTTCGCCGTGGTTGGTGTCGAGCGGTCGACTGCGCGAAGCCGGGTGGGAACCGGTGGTCACCAACGAACAGGCCTTCGTCGAAGGAACCGATGCCAAGTGGTGGACCATGTTGACGCCCAAGCGCAAACAGGAACTCGCCTTGGGAGCGACGGCATCAGCCATCGTGTTCGGGCTGCTCAGCGTCCTGTGGTTCCTTCGGCGTCGCCGCTGATCCAGCGAGCCAGCACCGCTTCGATGTCGACGAAGGGGATGAAGCCGAGCACTCCGCCAACGTGAGTGCACAACCCCACGAGGCGTCCCGACTTGTCAACGATGGGGGCACCTTCGGAGACGCGTGACATGTCTCGGTCCGACATGGTCGGGGACTGCAACGCGTAGAGCACGTCGTCGATCCGCCCGCTCACTCGGAGTTGACGCGGGATGTCGACGAGAGCCATCACCAGTTGTCCTTCGACGAAATCGGCGCCGCGCGGAACGATGCTCAACACGTCGATCTCCGGGCCCGATGCGATGGTCGCCCGCTCCGAGATGGACAGCACGGCCACCGAAAGGTCCGGGTAGGTCTGCACCACCCTGGCGCGAACGATTCCTCCCCCCGTCAGTCGCACGTCGATGGCTTCCGCTTCGGCGATGGCCGACATGGTGGTGATGAGGAAGTTTCCGTCGGGAAGCAGGAGCCCGACGGCGTCGTCCGGACCCATCGGGTCGGTTCGGGGGACGTCGGCGGAGACTTCGAGGGTCAGCGACCCGGGATGATCGAACGATGCGATCCGCAGTTCCGAACTGGTGAGTGCGATCACGTCCTGGGCGTCCGGGTCGGGAGACGATGGCTGCAGGGCCACGAAGAGAGTGGCCAGGAGGACGGTTGCGCCCACCGTCGAGATTCCGAGCAGGCTCCGACCGGTACGCCCGATGTTCACCGGCTCGGCATCGACCGCCGTGGCCGCAGCGAAGCCGAGTTCGGAAGGGTGGCGCCACACTCGCTCGTGGGGCGGAGTGGGAGCGGACGGATACGACGAGTCCTGACGGGAGTTCCCACGGTCGGAGTTCCCACTGTCGGGATCATCGATGCGGCCCACGAAAGACGAAGGTTAGTGAACCTCGGGGCTGGCGAGGTCGCGGGCGGACCTCGACCGCCGGGCCCTTCGGCACCGATACCATCCATCTCGTGCAGGAGGATCGAACCGGGGACGAGTGGCTGGGAGTCACCGACAGGCCCCTGAATGCCGGTGCTCTCCACGACTGGGCGATCCGTCCGGACTGCGGGGCGGTGGTGCTCTTCTCCGGAACGGTCAGGGATCATGCCGTCGAAAACGGCCTGGAGCGGACCGGAGTCCAATTCCTGGAGTACGAGGCCTACGCCGGCGAGGTGGTCCCTCGGTTGAGGGTGATCGCAGACGAGGCCCGCGTCCGCTGGCCCGATCTCGGTCGTATCGCCCTGATCCACCGGGTGGGTCGAGTCGATCTCGGGGAGAGTTCCGTGCTCGCCGTGGTGTCGGCACCCCACCGTCCCGAAGCGTTCGCGGCGGCGCGGTTCTGCATCGACGCTCTCAAGGCATCCGCGCCCATCTGGAAGAAAGAGGTGTGGGACGGGGGAAGCGATTGGGGTCTCGGCGCTCGGACGATCGACGAGGCCGGCAACGTTCCCACGGTGAGCGAGGTCCGGTCGTGACCGTGGCGATCCTCCTCGGGATTCTGGGCGTCGGAGTCGCGGTGGTCCTCGCCACCATCTTCTTGCGCCGTTCTCCGATGAGCGACGACGGAATCGCCGACTTCAAACGTCATCTTGACGCGCTGTCTCCCGAGGCGCGGCGGCCGATCGTGGAAGCGATGAAGAAGGACGACGATCAGGGGTCCGGCAATGGCGCGTGACCTGGCCATCGACCTCGGTACCGCCAACACCTTGGTGTACATGAAGGGACGCGGCATCGTGCTCAACGAGCCGTCCGTGATCGCCCTCAATCGCCAGACCGGTGAAGTGCTGGCGACAGGTCACGAGGCCTGGCACATGATCGGACGGACCCCTGGATACATCGTGGCCGTCCGTCCGTTGCGTGGCGGTGCCATCACCGACTTCGACGTGACCGAGCGCATGATCAGACTGCTGTTGCAGCGCGTCGGCGTGAGTCGATTCACGCGACCCAAGGTGGTGATCTGCGTTCCCTCGGCCATCACCGAAGTGGAGCGCCGTGCCGTCACCGACGCAGCCCGCCGTGCCGGTGCGGCCGACGCCCAATTGATCGAGCAGCCGATGGCCGCAGCCATCGGCGCCCAGTTGCCGATCGACGAACCCGTCGGAAACATGGTCATCGACATCGGAGGAGGAACCAGCGAAACGGCCGTGATCAGTCTCGGCGGAATCGTGGCCCTCGAAGCGGTGCGCGTCGGAAGTTTCGACATCGACAATGCCATCCAGAACTACGTCCGGCGTGAGCACGGGATCGCCGTGGGTGAGCGCACCGCCGAGGCGATCAAGGTCGCCATCGGTTCGGCGGCGGCCACCGAGGACGAGGTCGAAGCCGAGGTGAGCGGGCGTGATCTGATGATGGGTCTTCCCAAGACCGTCGTGCTCACCCCGGAAGAGATTCGCTATGCCATCGACGACGTGGTGTCCCAGATCGTGCAGTCGGTGGTGCGATGCCTGGCCAAGGCGCCGGCGGAACTGGCGCAGGACTTCCTGGTTCGCGGCATGTATCTGGTGGGTGGTGGCGGATTGCTGCGCGGACTGGCCGATCGCATCGAACGCGAGACCCAGGTTCCGGTTCGGATGTCGAACATGCCTCTCGAGGCCGTGGTTCTCGGGGCCGGCCACTGCATCGAGAATTACGATGCCCTGAAGCGAATGTTCATGGGACAGCGTCGCTGATGCCCGACATCGGGTACTCGATCTCGCGAACTGCCGAAGGCGCCGAGATCGGGGTGATCACTCTCGACCGTCCCGAAGCTCGCAATGCCCTGACCCATGGCATGTACGCCGAATTGGAGCGCCTGGTCCGCGAGGCCGACACCTCCGGCGTCCGCTGCCTCGTGATCACCGGCACCGATCCGGCCTTCTGCAGCGGCGACGACGTCCGTCAGGTCATGGGTGGGGGCGAGGAGGGGGGTGCCCCGGTGACCCTCGACCGACGGCCACGGCTGACCCCGGCCGCCGACGCCCTCTTGCACACCGATGTGCCGGTGATCGCCGCCGTGAACGGGCCGGCAGTGGGGTGGGGGATGGAGCTGTGTCTCATGGCCGACCTCCGCGTGGCCAGTGAACGGGCGCGGTTCGGGGAGCTCTTCGTTCTGCGCGGGTTGGTCAGCGACGCGCCAGGGATCGGGCGTCTGGCCCACTTGGTGGGGCGGGAGCGGGCCACCGAACTCCTGCTCACCGGAGAGGTCATCGACGCCGACACGGCGCGTGCCGTCGGACTGGTGTCCCGGGTCGTGCCGCACGGTGAGCTCATGGATGTGGCCATGTCACTGGCCGCCCGGATCGCCGGCAATCCTCCGTTGGCGGTGCGCAAGATCAAAGAGGGTCTGCGGCGCACCCTCGACCCCGACTGGAAAGATCTCGGCCAGTGGGTGTCGCGCAGTCTCGGGGAGCTGTTCGCCACCGAAGACCATCGCGAAGGCGTGCGGTCGTTCATCGAGAAGAGACCGCCGAGATTCATCGGCCGCTGAACGGTTCAGCCGCCGGGTAGGAGCGGCACCAGGTCTCCGTTCATCGAGAGCACCCAGGGCTCCCCGGTGGCGTCGGGGAGAATGCCCACGGCATTGGGAACCCGGCCCAACTCGATCACCCCGCACGACATGTCGTTCTCGTCGGCACACAAGGCCCGGACGATGCCGCTGCAGAAGTCGGCGAACAGGTACCAGGTCCCGGTGTGGGCGATGGCATCGCCGCGGTAGACGAAGCCTCCGGAGATCGAGCAGTCGTCGTTCTCGTGGGGATACGTGTGGATCGGTTCCACGGCGACGAGAGCCTGGTGTCGCGGTAGCTGATCGTCATTGAAAGGAACGGTTCCTTCGAAGGCACTCCAACCGAAGCTGGTCCCCTCGAGTTCGGAATAGGGGATCGCGTTGATCTCTTCCCAGAGGTTCTGTCCGACATCTGCGATCCAGAGTCGACCCGTCGTGGCGTCGTAGGAGGCGCGCCAGGGATTACGCAATCCGCTGGCGACGATACGCGGCACGGGGTTGTCGGAGGAGAGATCCAACATCACGATCTTGCCGAGCTGACTGCCCGGATCGAGGGCCAGGCGCTCAGGATCGTCGGCCGAGCCGCCGTCTCCGGTGAACACGAGCAGTGATGCGCCGTCCGGGGCCAGCAACAACTCGCCGCCATTGTGATTGGCGTAGGGCTGGGTCAACGTATAGATCACGCGACGCGATGACGGATCGAAGTCTCCCTCTGCGCCGACATCGAAGGCTTCGATGACCGTGTCGCCTTCCAGGTCGGTGTAGTTCACGTAGGCCACGGCCCCGGTCGAGTCGAAAGCCAGCCCGAGGAGACCTCGCTCACCCCGTGCTCTGGTCGACGCAGTGAGGTCGGCGACGGTCCGGCCGCGACTGCCGTCCGGTTCGAGAAGTCCGATGGTTCCGGACTGCTCGACCACGAAGGTCTGGGCCGATTCGCCGGGACGAACGGCCAGGTCGACGGGCGTATCGAAACCCGAGACGGGAGTGCCGAGGGCGGCGGCGAAGGACGGTGCGTCAGTCGGGTCGGGAGGGGTGGTGGCAGAATCGGTGGCCGGTGTGACGGTGGCGGAATCGTCGGATCCGCCGCAGGAGGTGAAGAGTGCGCCAGCGGCCACGACCACTGCGAGATGTCGGATCGTGATCATGGCAGACCACTCTAGGAGTGTTCGTCAGGTGCGCTCTCGGCGGATCAGACCTTCTTGGACCACGGTGATCACCAGATCACCGGAGCGGCTGAAGATGGAACCGGTGGCCAGTCCTCGGGCGTGCGAGGTCGTCGGAGTCATCTGGTCGTAGAGCAGCCAGTCATCGGCGCGGAACGCCCGGTGGAACCACATCGCATGGTCGAGACTGGCCATCTGGAGTCCGCTGTCGGTCCAGTTCAAGCCGTGAGGCAGCACCGTGGTGTCGAGGAGAGTCATGTCGCTGGCGTAGGTGACGATGCAGGCGTGCAGAACCGGATCATCGGGGAGCGTTCCATCGGCGCGCAGCCAGACGCGCTGGCTCACCGTGGGCGTGCGGGAGCGGGACATGGGGTCCCCCGCCACGTAGCGGATGTCGATCGGTCGCGGACGTTCGTACCAGTCGCCGAGGAGATGTTTGTGGGGGGCCATGCGGGTCTTGAAGTCCGGAAGATCATCGGCGGCCGGCACCTCGGGCATCGGGACCTGATGGTCCAGACCCTCCTCGGGAGCATGGAAACTGGCCTGCAAGTTGAAGATGGCTTGCCCGTGCTGGATGGCCACCACCCGTCGGGTCGAGAAGCTCTTGCCGTCCCGGATCCGATCCACGTCGTACAGGATCGGGGAGGTGGGGTCCCCGGGTCGGAGGAAGTAGGCGTGCAGGGAGTGCACCCGACGGTCCCGGTCGTCCACGGTACGGGACGCCGCCACCAGCGCCTGGCCGGCCACCTGGCCGCCGAAGACGCGTTGCCGGTTCTCCTGGGGGGAGCGTCCCCGGAAGATGTTCACCTCGATGGCTTCCAGGTCGAGAAGGGAGATCAGATCGTCGAGAGCCGTGGACACCCGATCATCCTGCCACACGGCCGACCGGACTTGACTAGGGTCCGGTCGTGGCTCTCCTTCCCTTGAATCCCGATCAACTGCTCTCGACGACGCGCGCCGTGCGCAAGCGCCTCGACTTCGACCGTCCGGTCCCCGACGAACTCATTCGGGAGTGCGTGGCGCTCGCCATGCAGTCCCCGTCGGGTTCCAACAACATGACCATGCAGTTCGTGGTGGTGCGGGATCCGGCCAAGAAGGCGGCGATCGGCGAGATCTACCGGCAGTGTTATTCCATGTATCAGCAGATGGACGGCGTGTACATCCGCTCCATCGACAAAGGGGACGCCGTCGCCAATGCCCAGCAGCAACGGTCGGCCGATTCAGCGGACTTCCTCGGCGACAACATGGGCCGTGCCCCGGCGCTGGTGATCGCCTGCAACGCCGGCATGCGTACCGATGCCACCGGTGGCATGGGGATGATGGTGTCCTCGGTCATGGGCAACGTCCTGCCGGCGATGTGGAGCTTCATGTTGGCGGCTCGGGCCCGCGGACTGGGAACCTCGTGGACGACCGTGCACTTGATGATGGAACAGCAGGTGGCCGAGATTCTCGGCATTCCCTTCGAAACGGTGCAACAGGTCTGCCTTTCGCCGCTCGCCTACACCCGGGGGACGGACTTCAAGGCGGCGGATCGACCCGCTCCCGATTCCATCTTGCATTGGGACGGTTGGTGACCCACGCCGTTGCGGCGACTCTCCATGTCTCTGACACCTGAACTGCGACGTACGGCCCTGGCGGCCAAGGGCTTCATGCCCGAGGACGAAGGTGATGCTCTGCACGCCGCCGCGCTCGAGGCCGGCTCGGCCCTTCCCGGACGTCCGTTCCTCGAGGTGGGGTCGTATTGCGGACGGTCGACCATCTGGCTCGGCGAGGCGGCGCGGCAACGCGACACCGTGCTCTTCGCCGTCGATCACCATCGTGGTTCGGAGGAGAACCAAGAAGGTTGGGAGTGGCACGATTCGTCACTCGTGGATCCGGCCAACGGAATGATGGACACGTTGCCGACCTTCCGTCGCACGGTGTTCGAAGCCGGTCTCGAGCCCTGGGTGGTGGCCGTCGTCGGAGAATCACCGGTGGTGGCGCGTCACTGGGGAACTCCCTTGGCCTTCCTCTTCATCGACGGCGGACACGGTGTGGAGGTGGCACGCCGCGACTACCAGGGTTGGTCGGACAGAGTGGAAGTCGGCGGAACTCTGGCCATCCACGACGTGTTCACCGATCCCGACGACGGGGGACAGGCGCCGTACCGGGAGATCTACCTGCCGGCCGTCTCCAGTGGTCGGTACCGAGAGATCGGCGCCGTGGGGAGTCTGCGCATTCTTCGTCGTTCGTGAGTCAGGGCCGTTGGGCGG
Source organism: Actinomycetota bacterium (assembly GCA_046082625.1). Classification (GTDB taxonomy): domain Bacteria; phylum Actinomycetota; class Acidimicrobiia; order Acidimicrobiales; family Ilumatobacteraceae; genus Casp-actino8. The sequence goes on from JBJTYE010000051.1 coordinate 18,158, forward strand.
AGCGCAGTCCGGCCCAGGCCAGATCGCTCACCTGACGGGCGACGATGTCGGTGTCGAAGGCTCCACCCTGGCGCACGAGCCGACGAGACACTCCCTCGGCCAGACCCACGATGGCATGCGCCAGAGTGCGGCGATGTTCGGTGTCGATGTCGGCGGTGATGAGCGGTTCGATGGCGTCGGCCACTTGGGACGTGAAACGCTCGACGGCCTCGCTGAACTCGGGATCACGTCGCGAGCCGCCGAAGAGCAACGTGAAGGCTGCGTCGTCGCTGCGTACCCAGGTGAAGTAGGCCCTGAAGCCCAATTCGGTCCGCTGCCGACCGCTGCTGTCGGCCAGATGAGCAGCCGTGATGGCGGACATCAGCCGCGAACCGGCCTCGTCGATGAGGGCCAGATACAGATCCCGTTTGGACTCGAAGTGTTGATAGAGGACCGGCTTGGTCACGCCGGCGGCCAGTGCCACGTCGTTCATCGACGTCTCGTGGTAGCCCTTCGAGGCGAAGATCTCCATGGCCGACTCGAGCAGTTGTTCGCGCCGCGCCGCGGCAGGGAGACGCATCGACATCGTCCTCCACGGTATCGCGCCCTCAGGGGAGCGTGGTCGTCCCCGGGTCCTCTTTCTCCGCTGCCCTCACTGCATATCCGAGGACGATGGCCGGGGCGAGCAGAACCGTACCGAGGATCAGCGCCACCGTGATCAGGGTGGCCATCGCGCCGCTGAACGTGCCGCCGACTCCGGCGATGACGAAGAGGATCATGGCCGTGGCGAAGAACAGGTAGCCGAGACGATTGGCCCGACGCGTCCAGATCGCGATCGCGGCGCGTCGACGTCTCACGGGATCGACCGACGCATCCTCGAAGTTCGGCTCGGACATCCCGAGAACCCTCGCAGATCGGCACGAGGGGACGAAAGTCGGACCGGTACGGTGGGGAACATGTCACTGTCGGTGGATCGATTCGGGGACGACGGGAAGTGCGTCATGGCCACCTTGAATCGACCAGACAAGCGCAATGCGGTCGACATGGCCATGTTGCGGTCCTTGCAGGAACTGTGTGCCGAGGTCGACGGGTGTCGCGTGCTGATGGTGCACGGCGCCGAGCCGGCCTTTTGCAGCGGCGCCGATCTCGAAGGGGTCGAACTCGGAGAGTTCACCGACACGTTGGCAGCCGTCCTCGAGAGTTTGTCGAATCTTCCCTGTCTGACCCTGGCCGCCATCGACGGTCCGGCTCTCGGCGCCGGATTGCAGCTGGCATCGGCCTGTGATCTGCGCATGGCCAGTGCCGAGAGTGCGATCGGGGTTCCCGCCGTCAAGTTGGGGTTGGCCGTCGACAGTTGGACTGTTCGGAGACTGTGCCGCGAACTCGGTTGGTCCACGGCCCGCCGCCTGCTCCTGACCGGCGAATCGGTGAGAGCCGACGCTCTGCTCGGGGGATTCGTTCACCGCCTGGCTCCGGCCGGACGTGTGCACGACGAAGCGCGGCTCTGGGCGGAGGAATTGGCGACCTTGGCCCCGTTGTCGATCCAGGCGCACAAGGTCGCCCTCGACGATTCGGCACATCCAGAGCATGTGGAGCGACTTCGCCTGGCGGCCTGGGCCAGTGAGGACGCTGTGGAGGGACGCCAGGCCTTCCGCCAGCGTCGTTCTCCTCGCTTCACCGGGCGGTGACCGAAGCGATCCTCGTCATTAGGATCCGATCAGGGAGGATCCGGTCATGGTCCAAGACGAGTCACAGGTTTTCGATCTCATCGTGCGCAGGGCCACGTTGGTGGACGGTACGGGAGCCCCGGCCCGAGTGGCCGATGTGGCCGTCGCGAACGGAGTGATCGCCGCCATCGGCGATGCGTCCGCCGACGGAGTGCTGGCGGGTAGGGCGACGAGGGAGATCGATGCTCACGGGCTCCTGCTGACGCCGGGATGGGTGGACATCCACACGCATTACGACGGGCAGGTGACCTGGGATCCGGAAGTGACTCCGAGTTCGTGGCACGGGGTGACCACTCTCGTGATGGGGAACTGCGGCGTCGGGTTCGCTCCGGTTCGTCGGGGATCCGAGCAGTTCCTCATCGAATTGATGGAAGGCGTCGAGGACATTCCGGGTACCGCTCTCAGCGAAGGTATCGACTGGAGTTGGGAGACCTTCCCCGAATACCTGGACGCCGTCGACGCCACGCCGCGGGTACTGGATGTGGCGGCGCAGGTCCCCCACGCGGCGTTGCGAGCCTTCGTCATGGGTGATCGCGCCCACGAAGAACCCACTGCCGCCGAGATCGGCGAGATGGCGCGTCTGGCCGAAGAAGGTCTGCGCGCCGGGGCCGTGGGTTTTTCCACGTCCCGGACCATCCTGCACCGCTCCAAGCACGGACTCGTTCCGGGGACGCATGCCGTTCCCGACGAACTCCTGGGCATTTGCGAGGCGATCTCGCGTGTCGGCCATCGCGTGGTGGAGATGGTCGGTGACGACGGACCGAACGAGGCCGCCGACGGTTGGCTGGGCGAGGTGGCCCGTCGTACCGGCGCCACGGTGACCTACGCCCTCGCCCAGAGTCCCGGCCGGCCGCACGGGTATCGCGAGGCACTCGATCAGGCCTTGCAGTTGCAGGCTGAAGGACTGCAGGTCGTTCCACAGGTCAGCAACCGACCTACGGGGATGCTCTTCGGATTCCGCTCCTCGTTGCATCCCTTCGTGACCCATCCGACGTATCGGGCGCTTCTCGATCGTCCCTTCGCCGAGCGCATGGCGGCGCTGCGCGATCCGGAGACGCGCCAGAGGTTGATCGAGGAAGGTCCGAGCACGGACAAGCGCATCGCTCTGGCCCTCATGACCCGCTGGGATCAGATGTTCCCGCTCGGCGATCCGCCGGATTACGAGCCGCCGTACGAGGCGAGTGCCCGGGCCGAGGCGGATCGACGCGGCTGTCGACCCGAAGAGGTGATGCTCGAGTGGATGATGGACCGGGACGGCGAGGCTTTGGTCTTCGTGCCGCTGGCCAGCTACGCCGAACACAATCACGACGCCATTCGGGAACTCATGACCCATCCGACGACCGTTCTCGGCCTGTCCGATGGCGGGGCCCACTGCGGATTGATCTGTGACGCCTCCATGCCCACGTATCTCCTGACCCATTGGGCGCGAGACCGACGACGAGGGGAACGGATCTCGCTCGAGGACGCCGTTCACCTGCAGACCCAGCGCACGGCGTCGGTCTACGGCTTCGCCGACCGCGGCAGTATCGAAGTGGGCAAGCGAGCCGACTTCAATCTGATCGACTTCTCCGCCCTCCGGTTGCACGAACCCGAGATGGTGTACGACCTCCCGGCCGAGGGCCGTCGGCTGGTGCAGCGGGTCGACGGGTATCGGGCCACGTTCGTCAAGGGAGTCCAGACCTTCGCCGATGGGATCCCGACGGGTGAACGTCCCGGACGTCTGGTGAGAGCGCGCTAGCCGGTTTCCGAACCAGCGGTCACCTCGGCCAGGCGTCGGTCGCGGGACCGGATGGCGTGGGTGATGCGCCAGAAGATGACGGCGATCCCGCTCATCATGATGCCGAAGAGGAGGAACTGCTGCCAGCCGCCGCGATCGCCGGCGCTGGTCGGTTCACGCCCGCAACCCGGAAGAGGATTGGAGCTGATGCATTCGCTGAGATCTCGTTCGAGATCCAGGAATTCGTTGGTCGTCGGGACTTGTTCGGCGATCGTGGATGCCGGGACGCCGATGAACAGCGTGAGACAGGTCGTCGCCATCGCGACCAAGAAGCGGAGCATCGGGGCACGGGGCACACGTGCATCGTGTCATGTGGCGGTGGATGACGGGTAGTCGTGTCAGGCGGTCGTGAGTGGAGGACTACGATCGAGTCCGTGTCCGAACGGCAAACGGTTCTGGTGGTCGACTTCGGCGCGCAGTACGCCCAATTGATCGCCCGGAGGGTCCGTGAACACCGGGTGTACTCCGAGATCGTCCCGCATTCGGTGACCGCAGCCGATGTGGCCGGAGCCCGAGCCATCATCTTGTCCGGCGGCCCCAAGAGCGTGCACGTGGACGGCGCGCCGCGACTCGATCCGGCCGTCTACGAATCGGGTGTGCCGATTCTCGGGATCTGTTACGGGGCCCAGTTGATCGCCCAACAGTTGGGTGGTCAGGTCTCCCGGGGCGATCGCGGCGAGTACGGACGGACCCCGATGCAGCGGCTGACCGGGATCTCGTCCACCTTGCTGACCGACGACATCCCCGACGAGCAGACGGTGTGGATGAGCCACTTCGATGCCGTGCTCGAGGTGCCCGAGGGTTTCGTCGCCACCGCAGCTTCTGACGGTGCACCCAACGCGGTCTACGAGGACCCGGAGCGGCGCATCTG
>JBJTYE010000052.1:0-5173 GCA_046082625.1 Actinomycetota bacterium
CTTGATCTTGGCTGGCGGTCCCACCAGACAGATCTCGTCGATCATGGCGTTCGGAACCGCGGCGATGGCCTCGGTCTGCTTGCCGTTCAAGAAGAGTTCCTGAATGGTGTCGACGGCCTGTTCGTAGCCGAGGCGACGGAAGACGTCGGCGTGGAAGTTCATCTCCTGGGCACCCATCCCGCCGACGTACAGAGCGATGGTCGGCCGCACCCGGTCGTAGGCGCGCTCCATGTCGTCGTCGATGGAGGTGGTGGCCATGGCCAGGATCTCGAAGTCGTCGGGGGTGCGACGCGCCGTGGGGCGGGCGAACCCTTCGGCCAGATGGGCGGCGTACATGGACTCGTGTCGCGGCGCATAGAAGATGGGGAACCAGCCATCGGCGATCTCGGCGGCGAGGGCCACGTTCTTCGGACCTTCGGCACCGAGGAAGATCGGCAGATCGGCCCGCAGTGGATGCGTCATCACGTTCAGGGCCTTGCCGAGGCCCATGCCGTCACGCGCCGGGATCGGGTATTCGGGACCATCGTTGGTGAGTCGGTCCTCACGGGCCAGGATCTTGCGGATGATGTCCACGTACTCGCGCGTGCGCGCCAGCGGTTTGTTGAAGCGCTGGCCGTACCAGCCCTCCACCACCTGGGGTCCGCTGACTCCCAGTCCCAGACAGAATCGGCCGCCCGAGAGGTGATCCATAGTGATGGCCGCCATGGCCGTGGCGGCCGGTGTGCGGGCCGAGATCTGCACGATGTTGGTGCACAGGCGCAGACGCGTGGTGCCAGCACCCCACCAGGCCAGTGGCGAGATGGCGTCACTGCCCCACGATTCTGCAGTGAAGACCGAGTCGTAGCCCAGGCCTTCGATCATCGAGAGCGTCGCGGGGACTCCGGCGGGCATGGAACGTCCCCAGTAGCCGATGTGCCAGCCGAGTTTCAGGTCCTTGGTCATCGCGTCCCCCGGGCCACGTTCCGGTCCGGGGGCCCGAACCGCTCGCCCTGAGATGGAAACAGTAGTGGTCGGGTCTCCGATCACCGGGATCGACCGAATCGCGGACCGACCAGGACCGTTGTCGGGACGGTCTGCTAGAAAATTGTCGGTCCGTCGACGGGGAGTGACATGGAAATCGGCTACACCCACGAGCAGCAAGCCATGCGGAACGAGCTGCGCTCCTATTACGAACAGTTGCTGGACGAAGCCACCGTCGCCGAGCTGGCCACCAGCCACGGCATCGGCTCCGCCCCGCGCCGCGTGTGGAAGCAGATGTGCGCGGATGGTTGGGCCGGTATCGGATGGCCCAAGGAATACGGGGGCCAGGGACGCAGCGCCATCGAGCAGTTCATCTTCTTCGACGAGTCGATGCGGGCCGGCGCGCCGGTGCCGATGCTGAGCATCAACACCGTCGGCCCGACGCTCATGAACTTCGGTTCCCAGGCCCAGAAGGACTTCTTCCTGCCCAAGATCCTGGCCGGGGACCTGCACTTCTGCATCGGGTACTCCGAGCCCGAAGCCGGCACCGACCTGGCGTCGTTGCAGACACGCGCCGTGCGCGACGGCAACGAGTACGTGGTCAATGGCCAGAAGATGTGGACGTCGTTGTCGAGCGATGCCGACTACTGCTGGCTGGCCGTACGCACCGATGCCGACGCTCCCAAGCACAAGGGGATCAGCATCCTCATCATGCCCATGGACACCCCGGGCATCACCTTGCAGCGCCTCAACCTCATCGGTGAACACGACATCAATGCCATGTTCCTGGACGACGTGCGCATCCCGGTGGACAACTGCGTGGGGGGCGAGAACAAGGGCTGGACGCTGATCACCAATCAGTTGAACCACGAGCGCGTCACGCTGTGCTCCACCGGCGTGGTGGAGCGGGCGCTCACCGACACCTTGGAGTGGGCCAAGTCGACGAAACTTCCCGACGGACGGCGCATCGCCGACCAAGAATGGGTGCAGCTCAATCTGGCGCGGGTGTACTCCAAGTTGGACGTCTTGCGACTCATGAACTGGCAGTCGTCCTGGGAGGCCACTCGCGGCGTGCTGGACGTCGGTCACTGCTCGTCCATCAAGGTGTACGGCACCGAGTTCTACCTGGAGGCCTTCCGCCTGCTCTTCGAGATCCTCGGCCCGCCGGGATATCTGAAACAGGGCACACCCGGTGCCGTGGTGCGGGCCCGACTCGAGAGCTTGTACCGCGGCATGTTGATTCTCACCTTCGGAGGCGGCACCAACGAGATGCAACGCGATCTCATCACCATGTTCTCACTCGGTTTCCCGCGGGCGGCCCGCTGATGGACTTCTCGCTCACTCCCGACCAAGAAGAACTCCGCGCTCTCACCCGGCGCATCCTCAGCGATGTGTGCACTCCGGCGCACCTGAAATCGGTGAGCGCCACCGACACCGGCACCGATCCGAACCTGTGGCGCACCCTCGCCGATTCGGGTCTGGTGGGCGTGGGTCTGCCCGAGTCCGTCGGCGGCGGCGGACTGGGACTCATCGAGACCTCCATCGTGTTGGAGGAGATCGGTCGGGCCGCCGCCCCGGTGCCGGCCTTCGCCGTGATGGGATTGGCGGCGCCTGCACTCCTGTCGCATCCGGATCTTCTCGCCGGAGTGGTTAGCGGAGAGACCATCGTGACTGCGGCCATCCACGAGCCGGTCGGTGATCCGTTCTCGCCATCCACCACCGTGACCGGCGGCAAGATCACCGGCACCAAAGTGTGCGTGCCGCACGGACTCCTGGCCACGCGCTTCGTGGTGACGGCCGCCGACGGGCTGTACGCGGTCGAAGCCGCGGATCCCGGCGTCACCGTCACCCGGCAGGACACCACCACCGGCGTTCCCGACGCCTTGGTGGACTTCACGGGAGCCACGGCGGTGTGCCTCGGCAACCGCGACGCCGTGGTCGCTCTGCTGCACCGCGGAATCGCCGCGGCGGCCATCATGACGTCGGGTGCATGCCAGGCGGCACTGTTGCTCATGGGCGAATACACGAAATCTCGGCGCCAGTTCGACAAGGTCATCGCCTCGTTCCAGGCGGTCAGCCAGCGGGCCGGGGATGCCTACATCGACACCGAGGGTGTGCGGCTCACCGCTTGGCAAGCCGTGTGGCGGATGAGCGAGGGACTGCCGGCCGAGGAGGCGTTGCTGTCGGCCAAGTTCTGGGCGGCCGAAGGCGGCTGGCGCATCATGCACGGCGCCCACCACGTCCACGGCGGCGTCGGTGTGGATCGCGACTATCCGCTGCACCGGTACTTCTTGTTGCACAAGCAACTCGAGTTGCAGTTGGGTTCGACACAGCCGAGCCTGGCCCGTCTCGGACAGTTGCTCGTCAACTCCTGAACCCGTTCGCAGCGACGAAAGGTCATCCGCGTCCATGTCCCACCCCTCTCCTAATCCGCACCCGATTCTTCCGCCGGACCCTGAGTATCTGCCGATCCACACCCGCAACTACGAAGTGCGGGCGTTCAAGGTGAGCGACACCGAGATCCTGCTGCGGGGCGCTGTTCGCGACGACAAGCCGGCCGGACTGTACGTGCAGGACGATCCGGAACCCTTGACGATTCATCACATGGTGGTGGAGCTGCGGGTGACGTTCCCGATGATGGAGATCGTGGACGCCAATGTGAAGTTCGAGGACTTTCCGCATCACGACTGTCCAGGCATCACCACGCGCTACCGGCAACTGGTGGGGCTGTCGATCGCTCGCGGATTCACCCACAAGGTGCGCGAACTCTTCGGCGGGCCGCGTGGATGCACGCACACCACGGCGCTATTGCAAGCCATGGGTCCGGTGGCGATCCAATGCGGCTGGAGCATGAGGGTCATCAAGATGAGCCAGATGCGAGCCGCCGGAGGGGACGGTGTTGCAGAAGAGATCCCGGCCGAAGCCCGCGAGATGGCCTTCAAGTCGAACTTGAACACGTGTCATATCTGGGACGAGAACGGCCAGCAGGTGGCCAACATTCGAGCGGGCGTGGACATCGGCGCACCATTGTCGGTGACCAAGCGGTTGGCGAAACTGAACCGCGATCCCGACGAATGGAACCGCATCCGCGGCTGACCCAAATCCCCCTTGGGCGCGAAACCGTGCCAAAAGGCGTCACTTTTCCTCCCAATGAAACGTGGACCGGTCCATAGCCGTCACGAGACTTGTTCAATGGGAGCGAAAACGACAGGTTTTGGCACGGTTTCGCGCCCAATGGAAAAAGGCGTTAGGGGAGGAGGCGGAGGGCTTCGGATTTGGCCCACTGGTAGTCGGCCTTGCCCACCGGTGTCCGCACCACCGTCTCCACGAACAACACCGCCTTGGGTGCCTTGTAATCCGCCACCAGCGTCCGACTGAACGCCACCAGATCCGCCACCTCGGCCGTGACCCCCGGACGCGCCTGCACCAGTGCCGTCACCTGTTCACCCCAGCGCTCGTTCGGCGTCCCCACCACCACGGCGTCGAACACCGCCGGATGCTGCTTCAAGGCCGCTTCCACTTCCTCGGGATAGATCTTCTCTCCGCCCGAGTTGATGCACACCGACCCGCGCCCGAGCAAGGTGATCAACCCGTCCGCCTCGATCTGGGCGAAGTCGCCCGGGATCACCCAGCGCTTACCGCCATAGACGCGGAACGTCTCGGCGGTCTTCACCGGATCCTTGTAGTACTCGAGCGGGATGTTCCCACTGCGGGCCAACTTGCCCACCTCGCCGACCGCGCACACCCGCCCGTCCTCGGCCAGCACCGTGGTGTCGGCCCCGACCGCGAACTTGGGTGCCGACAACGCTGACCCGTCATCGGATCGCGCCCCGGCCGCCCCGGTCTCGGACGCTCCGAAACTGTCGAGGATGGCCACGTTCGGCAGTGCTTCGCGCAATTGCGCCCGCACCCCCGACGACAGCGGCGCGCCGCCATTGCCGATGGCGAAGAGCATCGACAAGTCGAACTGGGGCCGCGGCTCGACCAACAGCGCCTCGGCCAACGGTCGGGCCATGGCATCACCGATGGTCGACACCGAGGTCACCACGCCGTCGGCCACCAGTTGCCACACGGCCAGCGGTTCGAAGTTCTTCTTCGTGTACAGCACGAAACACCCGCCAGCGGTGTAGGCGTTCCCCATGATCCACTGACCGCCGCCGTGCATCATCGGGCCGATCGACATGAGCCGCGCCCGGAACGACGAGGCCAGCGC
>JBJTYE010000053.1:0-10354 GCA_046082625.1 Actinomycetota bacterium
GATCTCCCAGCTCTTCCGCACTCACTCGCGGACAGTCTAGGAGTTCCAGTGTCAGGCGGCCGTCACCTCGTGCAAGCGGCCGGTGCGCACGTCGTAGACGAATCCCCGGACCGCGGTCCGATGCGGGATGAACGGATTCGACCTGATGCGTCGAAGGCTCTGGCGGACATCCTCCTCGGCGTCCGGAAACGCCTCGAGGGCGAAGGAAGGCCGTAATCCGGTGTCCGCGAGAATCTGATTCTTCACCTCGTCGTCGCGGAAGGTGACCATGCCGCAGTCGGTGTGGTGAATGAGAACGATGTCGGTCGTGCCGAGCAATCGTTGGCTGATCACCAGGGACCTGATCGCATCCTCGCTGGCCACCCCGCCAGCATTTCGAATGACATGGGCATCGCCCTCGGATAGACCCAGCACCTTTGCCGGATCGAGTCGGGCATCCATGCAGGCCAGGACCGCCACCTTGCGGCCGGGGGGCAGGGGAAGATCTGCCTTGGTGAAGGTGGCGGCGTAAGACGAGTTGGCTGCCAAGAATTCTTCGACGACGGACATGTCACTCCTCGATGGACGAACGAACGGGAACCGCGACATTCTTGACTAATTCAGTCGGATTTGTCAAATATTGCAGAAATTCCCGTCTCACCAGGGATGACGGCCATCTTGGCGCTCCTCTCGACGATGCGTCCGGACCCCAACCGGTACTCTTGGCGGGCCATGAACGCGCCCGCCTCCATTTCGAACGAGGCGGCTCGACGCCGGACCTTCGCCATCATCAGCCACCCGGATGCCGGCAAGACCAGCCTGACCGAGAAGTTCCTCCTCTACGCCGGAGCGGTCCAGGAAGCCGGGGCCGTACGGGCCCGGCAGGGTCAACGGGCGGCGACCTCGGACTGGATGGAGATGGAGCGTCAGCGCGGAATCTCTATCTCGTCCACGGTGCTGCAGTTCCCCTATCGGGACCACGTCTTCAATCTGCTCGACACCCCCGGGCACCGCGATTTCAGCGAGGACACCTACCGGGTCCTGGCGGCCGTGGACGCCGTCATCATGGTCCTCGACACCGCCAAGGGCATCGAATCCCAGACGCTGAAACTCTTCCACGTCTGCCGCTCACGCAGCCTGCCGGTCCTCACTTTCTTCAACAAGTTCGATCGTCCGGGTCGCGATCCTCTGGAACTGCTCGACGAAGTCGAACAACAGATCGGACTGCGGGCCACGCCGGCCACCTGGCCGGTCGGCATCCCCGGCGATTTCCGCGGCACCATCGATCGTCGGACCGGGACCTTCACCAAGTACACCCGCACGGCGCGCGGGGCCGCGGCCGCTCCTGAAGAGATCGTCGATGCCGAACGGGCGGCCGTCGAAGAGGGTGAGGCGTGGACGACGGCCATGGACTCGTGCTCGTTGCTCGACGCCATCGGCGCCACCGTGGACCTGCCGTCGTTCCTGGCCGGCAAGAGCACCCCGGTGTTCGTGGGATCGGCCCTCACCAATTTCGGTGTGCGCGCCCTACTGGATGCGGTGGCCGACCTGGCACCGCCTCCAGGTCCACGACCCGATGTCGACGACGTGCCCCGACCCCTCGAGAGCGACTTCTCCGGATTCGTCTTCAAGATCCAAGCCAACATGGATCCGAATCATCGCGACCGCCTGGCATTCGCCCGGGTCTGCTCGGGCCGTTTCGAACGCGGCATGGACATGACCTGTGCCCGCTCGGACCGATCGGTCGGCACCAAGTACGCCACCACTGCCTTCGGGAGTGAACGCTCCACGATCGAAGAAGCCTTTCCCGGCGACATCATCGGTCTGGTGAACGCCGGCGAACTGCGCATCGGCGACACCATCTACGCCGGTAAGAAGATCGAGTTCCCGGGGGTTCCGCGCTTCAATCCCGAGGTCTTCGCCATGGCTCGGCCGCTCGATCGCGGCAAGATCAAGCAGTTCCGTCGCGGTCTCGAACAACTCGATCAAGAAGGTGTGGTCCAGGTCCTGCGCGATCTCGATTTCGGCGACACCGAACCGGTCCTAGCGGCGGTCGGTGTCCTGCAGTTCGAGGTCTTCGCCCATCGACTCCAGAGCGAATTCGGCGCGCCGGCCGAGATCGTGTCGGCCCCCTATCAGGCCATGCGCATCACCGATCGGGCCAGTGCCGATCGTCTCCGATCCATCGGCGGGATCAGAATCCTGTACCGCGGCGACGATGAGATGGTGGCTCTCTTCGAGAACAAGTACCGGCTCCAGCGATTGGAACAGGACGAGCCCGAACTCACCCTGCAGCCGGTCTTCTCCGGTCAGCCTGACGCCTGACCAGCTTCGCTCCTCAGGTGAGCAACTCCAGGCCCGACAAGCGGTCCTCGGAGCGCCAGTCCTCGAGGACTTTGACGAAGGCCACCGGCCCGGCGCCATAGCTTCCGCTCTGAACACTGCGGGCCGCCGGTCGACCTTCGTTGTTGTAGTACCCGGGAGTGCAGGATTCGAGGAACTTCAGATTGTTCTGGGCCAGCGCGATGATGCGCTGCACCCACTCCTCCTCAGCTTCGGCTGTCACCTCCATGCGCGTCACACCTTCGTCCAGCAGCCGACGAATGATGTAGGACACATGCTGCGCCTGCTCTTCCAGCATGTGCGGGAAGTTGACCGTGAATCCCGATTGCACATTGCTCACGATGAAGCTGTTCGGAAACCCTCGACTGTGGAAACCGTGCAGAGTGCGAGCACCGTCGATCCAGTGCTCGGTCAACGACTTGCCACCGACTCCGTAGATTTCGTAGCCCGCCCGGCGCGAATACTCGGTACCCACTTCGAAACCGGTGGCATAGATCAGACAGTCCACCTCGTATTCGTGTCCGTTGGCCACCACACCCCGCGGAGTGATGCGCTCCACACCACGTCCGTTGGTGTCGATCAGGTGGACGTTAGGTCGGTTGAACGTGTCCAGATACTCATCGTGGAAGCAGGGGCGTTTGCAGAACTGGCGGTACCACGGCTTCAGGGCTTCTGCGGTGCTCGGGTCGGCCACGATGTTCTCCACCCGCGCTCGGATCTGTTCCATCTTCTCGAAGTCGGCCAGTTCCAAATTGCGGGCCAGCCCTTCGGCCGAAAGATCCGGTTTGGCCTCCTGGCGCAAACGGATGAGGAGATTCCCGATGATGTCGGTCCAACCATCGGCGACCAGATCCACCTCGGCGAACCCACCGCTCACCAGGGCATTGAAGTTGTCCATCCGCTCCTTCTGCCATCCCGGCTGGAGCGTCTTCGCCCACTCCGGATCGGTCGGACGATTGTTGCGAACGTCGATGGAGGACGGTGTGCGCTGGAAGACGTACAGCGCCTCGGCGGTGGCTCCGAGATGGGGAACGCATTGAACGGCCGTTGCGCCGGTCCCGATGATGCCGACCCGCTTGTCCCGCAGCTTGTCGAGTCCGCCGTTCGAGGCGCCACCGGTGTAGTCGTAGTCCCAGCGACTGGTGTGGAAGGTGTGGCCGGTGAAGGATTCGATGCCTTCGATGCCCGGCAGTTTGGGCCGGTGCAACGGTCCGTTGGCCATGACCACGAACCGGGCCCGCATGCGATCACCGCGATTGGTTGCGATGACCCAGCGGCGCGAGTCCTCGTTCCAACGGATCTCGATGACCTCGGTCTGCAGGCAGGCATTGCGGTACAGGTCGAAATGCCGGGCGATGGCCTGGCTGTGGGCCAGGATCTCGGGTGCCTGGGAGTACTTCTGGGTCGGGACGTATCCCAGTTCCTCCAGGAGCGGAAGATAGATGTACGACTCCACATCGCAGGCCGCCCCCGGATACCGGTTCCAGTACCAGGTGCCGCCGAAGTCGCCGCCCTTTTCGATCATGCGCAGATCGGACACCCCCGCCTGACGCAGGCGGGCCCCGGCCAAGAGGCCGCCGAATCCGCCACCGATGACCACCACGTCCACGTCGTCGTGTAACGGTGCGCGCTCGACCGGCGCCACATAGGGGTCCTCCAGATACTGCGTGTAGTCGCCGGAGATCTCGATGTACTGGGCGTTGCCGTCCTCGCGCAATCGCTTATCGCGCTCCAGGCGGTACTTCTCGCGCAAGGCATCCGGGTCGAAGGTCGTCGTTGGATTGGTGTGCTGCGTGGTCATGGATCCCCCGTGCGATTCGCGGCCGTCATCTCAGCAGATCCAGAGCCTCGTGGTCGAGCGCCTGGTATCCGTGCTGGGTCGCCATCTTCACGAAGAGGTCGTCACCGCGCTCGGTGCGGGCCGCCATCGATGTCGCCAGCACCGTGATGATCAATCCCCAGAGCGAGCCGAATCGGTAATCCCGCCATGCGGCTTCGGCGTCGTAGTCGACCCCCGCGGCCTGCAATTTACGCAGGTACGACTCCACGAGCTGCCCTTCCACCTCGCGGCGTCGCTCCGGTGTGAAACTGCCGGCGATCATGTAGGCCACGTCCACCATGCCCAGACCCTCGTTGGCCGTTTGCCAGTCGACGATCACCAGGGGCGGAGCATCCGGTGATCGTGCGAACAGGAAATTGTCGGGCCGGAAGTCGTAGTGCACGACCGTCGTCGGCGACCCGGTGCCGAGGGCCCAGGCACCCACGTGTCGATCGAAGTCCTGCACGATCCCGGCGATCGGCGCATCCAGTCGGTCGCCGAGTCGATCCATGAAGGCCGGCAGCAACATGGAGTAGATCAACTGCAGACGTTCGGATCGCTCGGCCGGCGTGGTGGGTTGCGCGGCCATGTCGGCGAGAGTGGGATCTCCCCACCGCGGCGCGTGGAGGAGCACCGCTTGGTCGATGGCCAGTTCGGCCTCCTGCATGGTCAGACCGACGAATTGGTCGCCCTGTTGCGAACCACTCAGATCCTCCATGATCAGGCAGAACTGCTCGGATGCGAGGTCGAGAGCGGCGTGGTAACAGTGCGGAGCTCGCACCCTCACCGTGGACGCGACGCGACTGTAGAAATTCCATTCGGTCACATAGGCACCACCGGCGAAACCCGTGGTGCGCGCCGTTTGGTCCTGGGAGGGGAACTTGCCCATGACCGTGGCCGGGCGACCGCGCGGGTCGTCCCAGGTCAGCGTGAACCGAGCGTTGCAACCGGTCTGCCCCGTTCCCACGAAACCCTCGAAGGTGCATCCCGTGACCGTGGCGCCCTCGTTCACCCCGGCCCGCTCGAGAACGACGTTCATCCAGGCCGCGTCGATCAGACGCGGATCACTGCGGATGTCGACGTCCTCGGCCCCCCGACTCATGTCCCAACCGTAGACGGTGGGCCTGCGTGCGCACCCTTCGGACTCCTACACTCCGTCGGTGCCTTCGCTGACTCCCCATCTCCGGCTCGGTATCCAACTCCCCGAGGTGGAGCGCGTCGTGCACTGGCCGGAGTACCTGGCCATGGCCCGCGCCACCGAGGAGCTCGGTTTCGATTCGCTCTGGGTCGGCGATCATCTCCTGTACCGGAACGACGGGCGCCCCGAACGCGGACCTCAGGAGGCCTGGACGTTGCTGGCCGCCATCGCCGCCGTCACCCGACGCGTGACCATCGGTCCCCTCGTGGCCTGTACGGCCTTCCACCCTCCCGGAGTGTTGGCCAAGATGGCCTGCACCATCGACGACATCAGCAACGGTCGGCTGGTCCTCGGCTTGGGTGCCGGCTGGAACGAATCCGAGTTCACGGCCTTCGGCATTCCCTTCGATCACCGTGCTGGACGCTTCGAGGAGTCCTTCGCCGCCATCGCCGCTCTCACCGCCGGCGAACGCGTCACGATGCGAGGCACGTACAACGAGTTGGCGGACGCCGTGGTTCTACCCGCCCCGACCCGACCGGTGTCGCTCATGATCGGATCCACCGGCACCCGGGTTCTCCGAGCGGCCTTGCCCCACGTGGACTGGTGGAACACTTGGTACGACTGGTACGGCAACTCCGCCGACGGTTTCGCCCGGCTCGATGCCGAGATCTCGGCCCAGCTCGAGTCCGTCGGCCGATCACCCGATGCGGTGCGACGAAGCGCCTGCGTCCTGGTCGAGGTGGATCCGCTCTCCACCGAGCGCACGTCCACCGAGTCGGCTCCCGCCGTTCCGTTGTCGCGACTGTCCGAGCATCTGCAGGCCATGGCCGAGGCCGGGGCCCACGAAGTGATCCTTGTCGCCAATCCGATCGATCTCACATCGCTGTCGGCGATCGCCGCCGAATTGTCGGGCCGCGATCAGACGTCGGCCGGGCGGTGAAGAATCGCCGACTCGACCTCGACGATGACGGACTCGCCGTTGATCGATGCCCGCCCGTCGGCGATCACCGTGTAGCGAGCGAATTCGGTGGCGTCCTCGTGCGGTGGCCAGACCAAGGTGATGCGCGGCTGGGATCCGATGTTGCGTCTGGTACTGCCGCCGACGCGGCTGCAATCGACGGCAGCGCCGTCCAGTGTGACGGCCACCGCCACCACGTGAACCGGTGACTCCCCCGAACCGGAACTGACGACATAGGCGAAGGGCCGCCGACCGACGTGGTCGACCAACTGCGACGGTTCGACGCGAATACTCAACGGTGGGATCCCCAGGTGTCCCAATGGGTCATCTGGGCAGCCGGAAGACGATGGGCCGGCTTGAAGTCGTCGCCGGTGTAGTAGGCCACCGGGAACAACGCCGTCTGCGTCCAGCCGTCGGGGATGCCGAGGAGCTGGGCGATCTCTTGTTCATGGAACAAGTGAATGGTGGTCCACGCCGTGCCGAGCCCGCGGGCCCGCAGCGCCAACATGAAACTCCAGGCCGCCGGAAGGATGGAACCGTACGTACTGGCCTGGGCGACCACCATCGGCACCGCTTCAACTCGCCCCTGGACACACGGGATGACGTGGACCGGCACGCGTTCCAGCACCTCACTGAGATAGCCCGCCGACTCCATGACCTTGGGCATGACGTGTTCGCGCGGATCACCTGGCGGCAACGGCGGTGGATATCCCGAGCCGGTCATGGTTTCCATCCCGCGTCGATAGGCGTCCGCGATCACCCGACGTTTGTCGGCATCCGTCACCACCACGAAGGCCCAATTCTGAGCATTGGTTCCGGTCGGAGCCTGAAGGGCGACTTCGATGCACTCCTGCACCACCGATGGCTCGACCGGTCGATCCAGATCGAGTCGCTTGCGAACCGATCGGGTGGTGGTGAGCAACTTGTCGGCGGCAGCGCGGTCGATGGTCATGGCCGCAGGCTAATCCGAGTCGTCATATCGTCCGTCACCGCCGGAGCGGTCCGATTCTCCCTCGGATCCGTTCCCGATTCGATCGGACCACACGCTCTCCGCTCCGGTGTGACCGGCGTTGGCGATCGTGACCACCGCACCGACCGAAACCACGGCCACCACGATCGAGGCGGCGACGGTACGAAAGCGACCGGCCGCCAGCACCTTGCGGGCCACCATCAGAGCCAGCACCACCACGAACAACACGAGCGAGACATTGCGGGCCATCTCGCCCAATTCGGCATGACGTTCGATGGCGTCGGTTTCACGCACGCTTTCTTCGAGGGCCTCCCCACTGCCGGCGGCCAGGATGGCACCCAGGGCACCCACCCCGGCTGCACCGACCACCCACCAACCCCACTTGGCGATGAAACGCGGAAAGACCGCCAGGATCAGAGCCCCGGTCGCCGCCAGGGGGACCACCACGACCGGAAGGTGCACGAACAATGGATGAGCCGGCAGGCCAGCGAGTTTCTCGATTTCCATGTCTTCCTGCCTAGCAGGGGTACCTGGGGCCGGTTCCGGGACCAACGGCTCTTTCTCCGATTCCCGATAGGAATGGTCGGGAATTCCCCCTATCCTTCGGAGTCGGACAATTCCACCAGGAGGATCATCATGACCGTTCGTCTCGGAGACACCGCTCCCGACTTCACCGCCGACACCACCCAGGGCACGATCTCGTTCCACGAGTGGCTCGGAGACTCATGGGGCGTGCTCTTCAGCCACCCCAAGGACTTCACACCGGTGTGCACCACCGAACTGGGATATGTGGCCCGCATCAAGCCCGAATTCGACAAGCGCAACGTCAAGGTGATCGGCCTGTCGGTCGATCCGGTGGACAGCCACGTGAAATGGGAAGGCGACATCGCCGAGACTCAAGGCACCGCCGTCAACTTCCCGATGATCGGCGATCCCGATCGCAAGGTGAGTGATCTCTACGACATGATCCACCCCAACGCCAACGACACCTTGACGGTCCGCAGCGTGTTCGTGATCGGACCGGACAAGAAGGTCAAGCTCACCATCACCTATCCCGCATCGACCGGCCGCAATTTCGACGAGATCCTCCGGGTCATCGATTCGCTGCAGCTCACCGCCAAACACAAAGTGGCCACCCCGGCCAACTGGAAGGACGGCGACGACGTGATCATCGGTGCGGCGGTCACCGATGACGAGGCCAAGACTCTCTTCCCGCAGGGTTGGAAAACCGTCAAGCCTTACCTGCGCGTTCTGCCCCAGCCCAAGAAGTGATCTCTGCCGGGACGGGCGACGCTGAACACGCCGTCCGTCCCGGCAGAATGACTCCATGACCCAGTCCACGGTGGCCGCCCAGGCGGTCAACGCCTACAAGATCTATGGATCCGACGACAGTGAGGTGCGGGCACTCGACGGAGTCACCGTGTCCTTCGAACTCGGCAAGTTCACGGCCATCATGGGACCGTCGGGAAGCGGAAAGAGCACATTGATGCACTGCCTGGCCGGACTCGACGGCCTGACGGCGGGAACGGTGATCATCGGAGACACCGACCTGGCGCAACTCGATGACAAGGCGCTCACCAAGTTGCGCCGCGAAAAGGTGGGCTTCATCTTCCAGGCCTACAACCTGATCCCCACCCTCACGGCGCTCGAGAACATCACTCTCCCCATGGATCTCGGTGGTCAGAACATCGACAAGGAATGGCTGGACACGGTGATCGATGCCATGGGTCTGCGCAATCGCCTGCACCATCGGCCGAGCGAACTCTCCGGTGGCCAACAGCAGCGAGTCGCGGTGGCGCGAGCCCTGGCCAGCAAACCGCAGATCATCTTCGCCGACGAGCCCACCGGCAACCTCGACAGCCGCACCGGAGCTGAGATCCTGCGCTTCATGAAGCACGCCGTGTCCGATCTCGGTCAGACCATCGTGATGGTCACCCACGATCCGGTGGCCGCCGCGTATGCGGATCGCGTGGTGTTCCTCGGGGACGGCAAGGTGGTCGACGAACTGATCGACCCGACGGCGGCCGAAGTTCTCGACCGCATGAAGCGACTCGGCAGCTGACCGCCGACCACATGTCGACTCCTCTCCCCCGCCTCACCCTGCGCGGCGTCCTGGCCCGCAAGTTCCGCATCCTGCTGACCATCCTCGCCGTGGTCAGCGGCGTGGCCTTCGTGTCCGGGGCGTTCATCCTCACCGACAGTGTGAAGTCGGCCATCAGCAGCATCTTCGAAGAGCTGCGCGGGGACATCGATCTCGAGATCCGCAGCACCATCGCCTTCGGCGACGAGGCCACCGCTGAGCGAGATCCCGTACCGGTGTCGCTCATCGACAACATCGCCGCCGTACCCGGAGTCGCTCTGGCCGAAGCCAACATCATCGCCGCCGCCACCATCATTGATATCGATGGCGATCCGTTGCGCACCTCCGGGCCGGCCTTCGGGATCTCCTGGACCGGACCCGACGGCCTGGATGGTCGCATTCTCCTCGAAGGCCGCACTCCGACCGGACCTGGAGAAGTGGCCATCGATCAACGGTCGGTGGAACGTGCCAAGTACGACCTCGGTGACACCGTCACCATCGTCGGACCCACGGGCAAGGGCGAGTTCACCTTGGTGGGCCTCACCGGCACCAAGACCAGTTCAGGAAGCGGTGGTGCCAGCATCGCCGCCTTCGATCCCGTCACCGCCGACGAGTTCCTCGGTGCCGACGGCCTGGCCGAGTCGATCTACGTCGGAGTCGAAGAGGGCGTGTCGCGCGACGACGTGCGCGCCGACATCGCCGAACTGCTCCCGTCCACCATCGAAGTCATCCCCGGGGAGCAATCCGCCGAGGAAACTGCCGGAGCCATCAATGACATCATCGACATCTTCGGAAATGTGCTCCTCGGTTTCGCCGCCGTCTCGCTCTTCGTCAGCGCCTTTCTCATCTTCAATACTTTCGCCATCATCATCAGCCAACGCATGCGCGAACTGGCGCTGCTGCGAGCCGTGGGGGCCAGTACCCGCCAGATCCGCTCGATGATCATCGGCGAAGCCTTGGTGATCGCCGTCATCGCCACCGTGCTCGGCCTCTTCGCCGGATTGGGCGTGGCATCGGGAATCACCGCATTGTTCAATGCCGCCGGAGCGGCATTCCCGGCGGCCGAC
>JBJTYE010000054.1:0-8539 GCA_046082625.1 Actinomycetota bacterium
GATCGATTTTCCTCGCGGCCAGGTGCGACCCTTCGCCGGGGAGCAGTACGGCTTCCGCTTCGACATCGATCGCCGACTCGTCGAAACGGTGGTGGCGAACGGTTCCGTGGACTGGAGCGACAAGTTGTTCCTGTCCTGTCGCTTCACGGCCTGGCGCGCCGGTGCCTACAACGAGTACCGCTACAACTTCTTCAAATCGCTCTCGGTGGAACGCATGCAGCGCACCGAGGCCGAGGCGCGACGGAAGTTGGCACCACCGGCTCCGTCGGCCGAGATCGAACTGGACGGATATGTGATGGAACGTTTCTGCCCGCATCGACAGGCCGACCTCTCGGTCTTCGGAGTGATCGAGGGCGATGAACTGGTTTGCACCCTGCACGGGTGGCGATTCGATCTGGAATCCGGTCGCTGCATCAATGCCGAGGATCGGTCCTTGCGTATCCGTCGCCGATGACGACTCAGTCCACGATCGAGAGTCGATAAGCGAACCGGTACTCACCGGCCGGCACCAGGAATTCCGGCTCCACGTCGGGACCGCAACTGGCGGTGCCTACACCGCGATGGGCGACGTCCACGTGCACCACGAGACCATCGATCGGCTCGAGTTCGGTGACATCGGCGGCCGCGAAGAGGTCGGCGTCTCGGTATCGCACCGCCGACATGTGCAAGCCGACCGGATGCAAGGCTTCGATGCGCAGTGCCGGTCCGCGGCGCGTCGACCGGATCTCCATCCACCGGCAGTCGGTGCGCAATCCGAACTCCTGAGGAACCAGATACGGCAACTCGTCGGGAGGCGCTTCCCAGACACCCAGCATGGCCCCGCGACATCGATCGGGCATGTTCTCCAGCGGTCCGCGGCCGTACCACCGCAGCCGATCGAAGCGACCCGGGAGCTCGAAGACCACGCCGACACGCGGCAGATCCTCGAGAGCTTGCGGTACGAACACGGCGTGCTCGTGGACGCGACCACCGGACCCGTCGACGTAGGACCGGTGTTCGTGACGAACCAGCGTGTCCGGATCCTTGGTGGCCAAACCCTGATCCGACCAGCGCCAGAGCGCCCGACCGCCGATGCCCATGCGCTCGGCGAGGTCCGGCATCAGCTTGAAACCGTCGTTGTCGGTGGCGGCTCGCCACAGGTGCAGTCGCGGCGAGACGGTCACCACCTGATCCACCGGGGACGTCGTCGACGCCGGCGATGGCAGGGAACGCGTCTCGGCCGGTTCGACCACGATCTGGTCCCAGGCCACCAGATGGCCCTTGGGACACCACGGCATGGCGGCGCGCGCCGAGAACTGGAACGTCACCACCACTTCGCCACTCGGCTCGTCGGGACCGTTGAGATCGACCGGCCAATCCACCAATGACGACTGTCCGGCCGGAACCTGGGGTGACCAGCCACCTCGGGAGTGTTCGTGTCCATCGACGGTCACGATCCAGGTGGCCGTCAGCCAGGAAAGATCCCGGAACGACTGGCGATTCAGGACCCGGACCTTCCAACCGGCTGCTTCCACGGCGACCGGTCGGTGGACCCACTGCACTTCCTGGATCGCCGGATGAGGAACGCCTTCCGGGGACACCAGGCCGTCGGCCACGAAGTTCCCGTCGTTGGGAACGTCGCCGAATTGACCGCCGTAGGCGAAGCGTTGGCCACCATCACCCACGTCTTGACGCAGTCCGTGATCCTTCCACTCCCAGATGAACCCGCCCTGCAGATTGCGGTGACGATCGATCACGTCCCAATAGGTCGCCAGACCCCCATTCGAATTGCCCATGGCGTGGCTGTACTCGCACAGGATCAGTGGACGCGTCCCCAAGTTCGACGCGGCGTACATCTCGATGGCGCTGGCCGGTGCGTACATGGGACAGACCACATCGGTGACTCCCAGACCGCCGGTGCTCCATCCGGCGTGGAAGACGGCCCCTTCGTAGTGCAGCAGTCGACTCGGATCCATCGATCGCACCAGAGCGGCAGCGGCCTCGTGGATCTCGCCGAATCCGGACTCGTTGCCGAGACTCCACATGATGATGCTCGGATGGTTGCGATCGCGCTCCACCAGGCGCGAAATTCGCTCCAGCCAGGTCGCCCGATACGTCGGATCGTGGCAGAGACTGGTGTTGAAGGCGTGGCTCTCGGCATTGGCCTCGTCCACGACGTACAGACCCAACTCGTCGCAGAGATCGTAGAAGCGATGATCGTTGGGATAGTGGGACGTGCGCACGGCGTTGACGTTGGCGCGCTTCATGGTGAGGAGGTCCTGGCGCATGTCGTCCACGGTCACCGCTTTGCCGCGGTCCGGGTGATGGTCGTGCCGGTTCACTCCCATGATGGTGATGGGCCGGCCGTTCACCGTCACCAGACCGTCGACGATCGCCACCCGGCGGAATCCGATCCGTTGGGGGACCACCTCGACGGTGGATCCATCGGGGTCCACCAGTTCGGTCATGAGCCGATACAGCTGCGGGGTCTCGGCCGTCCACGGGTCGACCTGGGGAACGTCCCAGGTGGCAGTGGCCACGTGTCCGCTGAAGGCGTAGGGCGTCAGATGACGATGGGGGACGGCCACGGTCTGGACCGTTCCCAGACGGCGACCGCCGAGGGACTCCACCCACATCCGCACCCGCCATCCAGGTCCGATGGTCGTGTGGCGTCCAGCGATCTCGACCGTGGACGTGATCGACGCCGACGATGTGCCGGCGTCCCAGTCGGCGAGCACTCGAATGCGCTCGACTCCGATCTCGGCGCGGGCCTCGAGAAAGACCTCACGATGGAGTCCGGCCATCCACCATTGATCCTGATCCTCGAGATACGACTGGGCGCTGTACCGCGCCACCAGAACGGCCAGGGAATTCACGCCGCGTCGCAGGTGATCGGTGATGTCGTACTCGCTCGGGAGCCGACTGTCGGTGCCGTACCCGACGAACTCGCCGTTGACGAAGACCGCGTGCACGCTTTCGGCTCCGCCGATGTGCACCACGACGCGCCGACCTCGCCAGGCCGCCGGAACGCGAAAGGTCCGGCGATACACGCCGGTCGCGTTCTCCTCGGGGACTTCGGGTGGCCGTAGCGGCCAAGGCATCTGCACATTGGTGTAGTGGGGCAGATCGTCGAATCCCTGCACGGTCCAGTTGCCGGGAACGTTCACCGTTCTCCAGCCGGTCGACGATGGTTCGTCGGCGCCGACCGCACCCGGCGGCACCGCATCCGGATCCGACCACAGTCGCAGTCGCCACTTTCCGTTCAGATCGCTCCACCACGGGCCGTCCTCGCGTCGACCGCGAGCACTGTCGACGTCGGGAAACGACGAAAGCGTCTGCCGCATCGGCAGGCGGCCGATCGCCACCACACCCGGATCGTTCCACGGGCGCAGCGCCGAGAACGCCTTCACCACCATGGACGGTGTCCTCGGGAGGATGTTCTCGTCACGAGTACTGCTCGGGAATCTCGAACCAAATGGTGAGTGCGTACTTCACACCGCTGACCAGTGGCCGCGTCTGATGCGGGTGCGTGACGAGAGACGGCCAGGCCAAGAGGGCGCCGACGGGAACCGAGCCGTTGTCGAAGGACTGCCGGGGAAAGTCCAACTGGGCTCCGGTGTAGTCGTCGTTCAACTTCACCGACGCCGAGACCTGGGCCACGTCGTGATGGATCCGCAGGGAGGTCTGGGCATCCAGGCTGTACTTGATGACGAAGGCATCCTTCAGTCCGTGGTAGTCGATGAGGGGCCACACGTGCTGGAACTGCGGCCAAACGCGCTCGCCGAGATCGTTCTCCAGGTTCTCGTACAACTTGGGACTGATGGCCGCCAGGCTGATCTCGTAGCCGGGGACGGGATCACCGGGTTGAGCGGCGAAGCCACCGACGGCTTCGGCGGCACCGATGACGGCGGTGCACATCTCCGGTGTCCAGAACGGCAGGAGCAGGATCTCGGGTGCCACCATCTCCAGATTGCGGCGATCGTCGATGGCGCCGCGATATCCGAGAACGAGATCCAGTTCGCCGGTGGCCGTACCTGGTGACGGGTTCATGGACGACCAGTCTGCCAGTGCTCGGGCACGGTCCACGGGGTGCGAGGCACACGCCCCGGATCGAAGTCGCCGAGAAGATCGGCAGCCGAGCGAGGATCCTCGCGGTCGCAACCCAGACTCCGACCCAACACGCCGAGAACGGCCGTGGAGGAGGTACCCGCACTCGCCAGATCCTCGAGAGTGACCGCTCCGTGTCGCTTGGACAGTCGTTCGCCGTCGGGGCCGAGCACCAATGGCACATGGGCGTACTGCGGGGTGGCATATCCCAGCAGCCGCTGCAGATGGATCTGTCCGCCGGTCACGGCGAGCAGATCGGCACCGCGCACCACCTGGGTCACCTCCTGGGCTGCATCGTCCACGACCACGGCGAGGTTGTACGCCGGAACGCCGTCGTTGCGCTGCAGCACGATGTCCTCGGCCACCGACACGGTCGGCCCGCACAGCGCGTCATCGACCTGGATCTCCTCGGCCGAGGCCCGCAGACGCCAGGCCGGAGTGCGACCGGCTTCTTCGCGTGCCGATCTCTCTCGATGACCGAGGGTGCGGCACGTGCCCGGATAGACACCGTCCGGATTCGATCCGTGCGGGGCGCGGATCGCCTCGCGAATCTCACGGCGCGAGCAGTAGCAGGGATACACCAGATCCCGATCTCGCAGGTCGTCGAGCACCTCGCCATAGAGGTCGAACCGTTCGCTCTGGCGCAGAACCTCTCCCTGGTGGTCGATCCCGAGGGCGGCCAGTTCGTCCAGTTGGCGTCGTTCGTTCTGGCGCGAACTGTTGGCGCGATCGAGATCCTCGAACCGGAGGAGCAGATGGCCTCCGGTCAGCTGGGCCAACAGCCAGGCCAGAAGTGCCGTGCGCAGATTGCCCAGATGCAACGGTCCGGTCGGAGACGGAGCGAAGCGGCCGATCACTCGGTCATTGTGCCAAGGCTCGAACGATGAAGGCAGCCAACTCCGGCCCGCGATCCTCCTGCAAGAAATGTCCTCCACCTTCGATGGTGGTGTGCTGCGCGTTCGCCGCCCCCGGCACGGCCTTGCGAAAGGCCCACTCGCCGTTGCGGGTGATGGAATCCTGGTCGCTGAAGGCACAGATGAAGGGTTTCTCCCAACGACCCAACGCCCCCCAGGCCGCCCGGTTGGGGGCCGAGGACGGATCGTCCAGCGACGCCGGGACCAACGAGGGGAAGATCCGTGCGCCAGCCTTGTACCGATCGTCGGGGAAAGGGGCGTCGTAGGCCGCCAGCACTTCGGGAGCCAATGGCTTGGTGGCGCACCCACCTTCGATGATCCGGGCCACGGCGAACTCCTTCACCGTCTGGCTGAAAGTTCGCCAGGCCACGAAGGCCTCGTTGGGAGGCGGATCACCCGTGGGCAGACCGGTGTTGGCGGCCACGATGCGCCGGAACCGTTGCGGCATGGCGGCGGCCAGACGCAGACCGATCAGACCACCCCAGTCCTGACACACCAGGGTGAGACCGGTGACGTCATTCAGTTCCAGCCAGCGCGTCATCCAGAACACGTGCCGCTCGTAGGTGTAGTCCTCGACGGCACCGGGTTTGTCGCTGCGACCGAAGCCCACCAAGTCGGGAACGACGACGCGATGTCCGGCCGCCGTGAACACCGGGATCATCTTTCGATAGAGGTATCCCCAGGTGGGTTCGCCATGGAGACACAGGATCGTCTCCGATGACGACGGATCACCGACGTCCACGTGATGGATGCGCAATGTCGGACCCGACGGATCGGCCGGATCAGCGGGGACGTCGGTGTAGCGCGGTTCGTACGGCCAGTCGGGCAACGAGATGAATCGATCGTCGGGGGTGCGCAGGATTTCCATCGGTTCACTCTACGAAGACGGTCGCCCGGACCGCGATCCTCCAGTTCGATCAGGAGGGCAGCTCGTAGGTGCTGGACAGGCGAGCGGCCCCGCCGCCGCGCACCAGAAGTCGACCTTCCTCCACCAATTGGATGAGATGAGCCAACACACTGCGCGCCGCCGGAATGTGCAACTCCGGAATCACCGCCGCGTACATGTGCCGCACCATCGGTGCCACGGTGTCCAGTCCAGCGGCCACGGCGGCCAGCACCTGGGCTTCCCGACCGAGTCGATGTTCGTAGTAGGCATCGAGGAACGCTCGGGGGTCGGTGATCGGCGAGCCATGGGTGGGCCACAGCACGCGATCGGCGCGTCGTCGGACCTTGTCGAGTGAATCCAGGTACTGGCGCATGTCGCCGTCGGGGGGTGAAACCACGGTGGTGCTCCAACCCATGATGTGGTCGCCGGTGAACAGTTCCTGATCTTCGACCAGAGCCACGCACATGTGATTGGATGTGTGGCCCGGCGTGTGGACCGCAGTCAAGGTCCAGCCGTCTCCGTGAGCCGCCACTTCACCGTCCTCGACGCGGACGTCGGGATCGAAATCGGTGTCCACCGTCTCGCGAAGTTCCATGTCGTGGTCGAGCCCGGCAGCCCGCGCCACTTCGCGTTCGGCCTCGATCTCTTCAGGAGTCTTGGGCGGCGGTTTCAGGTCCTCCATCACCTTGATGTCGTCCTCGTTGTCGAGGGGTCCCACGTCACCATGGGGTTTCCAGGCCACGGTCGGAGCACCGGTGAGATCCCGCAACCATGACGCCAAACCCACGTGGTCGCTGTGGCAGTGCGTGATGACGATCGCTCGCACCTTGTGGCCCTCCAAAGCGGCCTGCAGCGCCTGGCGATGTTCGGGAAGATCGGGACCGGGATCGATGACGGCCACGTCGGTGGAGGCCCCGACGATGTAGGTCCCGGTTCCGGTGAAAGTGAACTTCGACGGATTGCGGGCGATCACCCGTCGCACTCGCGGCCCGACGGTTTCCACGTCGGCATAACGCAACGGATCGATGGGACCGACGAAAGGAATACCAGCCATGCGTTCATCCCCCATTCATCGAACCAGCGATGGTCGCGACACTACGCACATCGCCCACCGGCCGTCCGTGTCCGAGGATCACCGAGGCGAAGATGTCGGGATCGACGCCATCGAGAGGGACCGACATGGCCTCGAGGGCGAATCGAATCATCGGTGGTCGGACCCGGTTCGCGCCGTCGGCCACTTTGAGAGCCATGGCTCGCCCGTCGGGTAGTGCGAGAGCGAACACGCCTTCGGCTCCGTCCTTGGCCATCAGTCCGGGGATGCTCCGCATCAGGCGGGTGGTGACATTGGTCGGACCTCCGACCATGTCCGGACACGAAGTCATCGCTCGATACACGGTGCGGGCCGCCGGGTCATCGGGTGTGGCGGCCACGTGGCGAAAGGCGCGAGCCAATCCCAGAAGCGACACAGCATGCGTCGGCGCGCCGCATCCGTCGATTCCGATGGCCCGGACCGCCTCTCTGGTGAGCTCCTCGACACCGGCGGTGATACAGGTCTGCAGAGGATGGTCGAGACTCAGGTACGAGGAATCACAGGGCCAATCGTGATGTCGGCAGGTGGCCAGCATGCCGGCGTGCTTGCCGGAACAGTTCTGTTGCAACGAGGTGCGTGCGCCGCCGGCTCGCAGGACTTCCTCGGCCCGCGTCGGGTCCAAGGGCAGATCCGGCGTGTTGGCGAGAGCCGACTCGTCGAGTCCGACGCCGGCCAAGATGCGCCGAACACCGTCTTCGTGCATCCGTGCCCCATCGTGACTCGCACACACCAACGCCATCAGGTCGTCGGGCAATTCCAAACCGGTCCGCACCATGGCGTATCCCTGCAAGGGCTTCAAACTGGACCGGGGAAACACGGTGGTCGTCGGATCACCGAAAGACATCTGGACGTCACCGGCGCAGTCGAGCACCACCAGGACCCCGTGATGCAGGGATTCCAGCGTGTCGTTGCGATACGTCGCCGCCAGAGGAACGACGGCTTCGGCTTTCATCGACCGCGGCCGCGCCGGAGGCGCAGATGCTTGCCAGCGCTGATCAGTCGGGCCTTCTTCTCCTTGACGCGCGTCTCCGGCAGAGCCACCAAGGCATTCTCGATCAGGTCGTGTCGCTCGCCGTAGGCACTGGCCAATGCCACGGCCATGGCCGCCACCGGCAGACCGAGCACCGCACCCACTGGTCCGAGCAAGGACGCTCCGGCGATGGCCGCACCGAAGGAAATGGCCGGATGGATCTCCATGGTGCGCGCCGTGATGCGGGGCGAGATGAGGAAGTTCTCCACCTGCTGATAAGTGATGATGACCAGGATCACCACCAAGGCCTTCACCGGTGAATCGATGAAGGTGATCAGGATCGGCAGGACGCCGGCGATGTAGGTGCCGATGACCGGAATGAACTGCGAGATCAACCCCACCCAAATGGCCAAGGCCACCGGAGCCGCCGTCCCGAGGGACTGGAAGGCGATCCAGTGGATCAAGGCCGAGAATCCGGCGAGCAGGGCCCGGCTGTAGAGATAGCCACCGGTCTTCTCGATAGCCAGATCCCAGGTGTCGAGCACGACCTTCTGGCGATGAGGTTGGAGTCGACTGCAGATGGAACGTCGAAG
>JBJTYE010000055.1:0-8191 GCA_046082625.1 Actinomycetota bacterium
CCACGGCACCGGATTGCATGGCCCGACTGAGAGCGTCGTGCAGAGCCAGATATCCCCCGCAGATGCTGGCCGTTCGGGTTCCGCCGTCGGCCTGCAGCACGTCGCAGTCCACCACCACTTGTCGCTCGCCGAGCAGAGACATGTCGCAACTGGCGCGCAGGCTGCGGCCGATGAGGCGTTGGATCTCCACGGTCCGGCCGGTCTGCTTGCCCTTGGCGGCTTCCCGATCGACTCTCTCGGTCGATGATCCCGGCAGCATCGAGTACTCGGCGGTCACCCATCCCTTTCCGCTGCCCTTCATCCAGCGGGGGACGTCTTCGTCGATACTGGCGGTGCACAGGACGCGAGTCCTCCCGAAAGTCACCAACACGCTGCCGGCCGACATCTCGGTGAAATCCCGTTCGAAGGAGATGGGTCGCAACTCGTCGGTGTGCCGCCCATCGGCACGGGTGATGGAACTGGTCATGATGGTCGAGCCTCCGAGAGGGTTGTGGTGTTCGCCGGAATCGATCGAGAGTCCGGACCGTCGGCCAAGATTTCGCGTATCGACTCCGAAGCTTGCCAGGAATCCGCCTGCATGAGTTCGGGTCCGAGCAAACGGGTGCCGAGCTCGCGGAACCAGGCCACGTCGCCACTCGACAAGA
This sequence comes from Actinomycetota bacterium, assembly GCA_046082625.1. Taxonomy (GTDB): domain Bacteria; phylum Actinomycetota; class Acidimicrobiia; order Acidimicrobiales; family Ilumatobacteraceae; genus Casp-actino8. The sequence continues at coordinate 645 of JBJTYE010000055.1, forward strand.
AGGTGTGACGTCCCGGTCGCCCGGCGCGCCGCATCCCGATGTCGTCGAGTCGATCACGCAGGGCGAAGGCCGTCTCGTCCGCAGAGGACACCAACGTGACCGACCCGCCCATGACCTCGGAGATGACCCGAGCCAAATAGGGATAGTGGGTACAGCCGAGCAGGAGCGCATCGACCCCGGCGGACTTGATCGGTGCCAGCAGCCGTTCGGCCAGCACCGTGATCTCGTCACCGGACGTGCGCCCTCGCTCGACGAACTCGACGAAACCCGGACACGACGCGCTCACGAGCGTGACCCGCGCTCCGAGGGAGGCCCGGGCCACGGCGGTGGAGTACGCCCCCGAACCGATGGTGCCGATGGTGCCGATCACACCCACCACGCCGCTCTTGGTGGCGCGCACCAACGATTGGGCTCCGGGCTCGATGACGCCGACCACCGGAATCTCCAATCCGGCGGCGGCGAATTCCCGTTGCAGGTCCGTAACCGGCAGAGCGGCCGCCGCGGTGTTGCAGGCCACCACCACGGCCTTGGCACCGTGATCGCGCACCAGACTCCATGCCAACTCGCGGGCGTAGTTCCGCACGTCGGGTAGCGGTTTGTCGCCGTAGGGATAGCGGCCGGTGTCGCCGATGTAGACGAGATCCTCGTGCGGCAACAGGTCGATCACCGCCCGGGCCACGGTGAGTCCGCCGAAGCCGGAGTCGAACATGCCGATCGGACCATCGCTGGAGAGGCCCTGATCGCCGTGGCTCTGGCTAGCGGATTTCGACACGGTGTCACGCTAATGGATGGCCCATTTGGAGGCGGTTTCCGGCGTCAGGCCCCTAGCGACGCTCGGATCTTCCGATATCGTTTTCCTCTCCGTGGGCATGGGCCCACGTGAATCCAGGGGGATACCTACATGAGAACATCCACTTCGTCCCGCCTTCGGTGGGTCTTTGCCGCCATCACCGCATCGTCACTGGTGATCGCAGCCTGTGGTGGCGACGACGGCGAGTCGTCGACCACTGAAGCCGCCTCCACCGAGGCTCCGTCGGACACCACCGAACCCGCCGGCGAGACCGGCGGCGTGAGCGAAGACGCTCAGGCCCGCGTGGCCGCGTTCCTCGAGCCGGTGACCGAACTTCCGCTGAGCGAGCCCATCACCGCTCCGACCGGCAAGAAGTTGTTCTACGTCCAGTGCTCCGTCGCCGTGTGCGAGGAGATCTCCGTGGGCGTGAAGGCCGCCGCCGAGGCTGCCGGCTGGACCTACGAGACCGCATCGCATCAGGACACCCCTGAGACCGTGGCCGCGGCGTTCGATGCCGCCATCGCCGCTGCACCCGATGTGATCCTCACCAGCGGTAATCCCCGCGAATGGTTCTCGGCACAGTTGGCAACTCTGAAGGAGCAACAGATCCCGGTGGTCTCCTGGTCCCTCCCGGAGGCCTACGAGCCCGGTGACGGCATCTCCGTGAACCTGCTCAGCAACGACGACTACTACTTCTACGGTGTGTTGATGGCCGACTACGCCGCGGTCAACACCGTGAACAAGAAGATCCAGTTCATCGGTCTGCCCACCTTCCCGGTGCTGTCGACCGTGCAGCAGGGCTTCGAGGACGAGATCGCCAAGGCCTGCCCGGACTGCTCGGTGGAGATCACCGAAGTGGCGGTGACCGACATCGGCACCAATCTTCCCGGTTCGGTGGTGTCGTTGCTCCAGGCCGATCCTGAACTCGACATGATCGTGTACGCCTTCGGCGGCATGCTCTTCGGAGTGCCTGACGCCCTCGAGGCGGCCGGTCTCCTCGATCAGGCCAAGGCCGTGTCGCAGGCCGGTGGTCCGCTGAACTTCGGATTCATCGCCAGTGGCAAGCATCAGGTGGCCGAAGTGGCTCTGGCTTCGGAGCTCCTCGGCTGGCGCGCCGTCGACGCCGCGGCCCGCGTGCTGCTCGGAAGCGGACCCGGTCGGGCCGAGACCCCGCCGCAGGCCATTATCGAGGGTCACCCGGACATCCTGTCCGGCGGTCTGCCCCTGCAGATCTTGGAGGCGGACTCCATCGCCGATCCGAGCGTGCTGTGGCCGGGAGTCGAAGGATTCCAGGACAAGTTCACGGCTCTCTGGGGTCTGTGATCCGACGTCAGGGACGTCCGATGTCCTGGTCGGTCGGACACGAGCTCATGCCAGCATGAGAGCATGTTGACCGACACGGAAGTCAGCGAGGGGACCAGCGGCGACGCTGGTCCCCTCGTTCTTGATGTCCGCGATCTCTCCAAGACCTACCCGGGACAGGTGGCGTTGAACCACGCCACCCTGCAAGTGCGTCCGGGCGAAGTGCACGCCCTGGTCGGCCAGAACGGCTCGGGCAAGAGCACCCTCATCAAGTTGCTCGGTGGTTACGTCAAAGCCGACCACGGATCCGACGTTCGTCTCCTCGGCCGGACGGTCGATCTGTGGTCGATGTCCAACGACGACCGACGCATGATCAGAATCGTCCACCAGGATCTCGGACTGGTCCCGACGCTGTCCACCGTCGAGAACCTCGGACTCGGCCGCGGTTTCGCGCGAGGTTTCGCCGGCCGACTGCTGTGGCGTCGCGAAGTGCGCCGCTCCCAGGAGCTCCTGCTTCGCTTCGGACTCGCTCCCGATGTCCGCCGACCCGTCGGCCAACTCTCGGCCGCCGAACGCGCCGCGGTGGCCATCGTCCGAGCCCTGCAGGATTGGGACGCCGATACGCCGGGCCTGTTGATCCTGGACGAACCCACGGCATCGCTGAATCGCGGCGAGGTCGACGCTCTCTTTCGCGAGGTGCGCCGAGTGGCCGAACTGGGAGTCGGGGTGCTCTTCGTCAGCCATGCTCTCGACGAGGTCCTCGAATTGGCCGATCGTGTCACGGTGCTGCGCGACGGGAACGTGGTGGCCTCCGGAGTCGAGTCCCACTCGCTCGACGCGGCTGCGCTCGTCGAGCTGATCGTCGGCCGCAAGGCCACCGACCTGTATCCGTCGAACCGTCCCGAGGTGGGTCGCGAACTCCTGGAGGCCGAAATGGTCTTCGGCATCACCCTGCGCGGACTCACCTTCAAGCTCTACACCGGAGAGATCCTGGGATTCGCCGGTCTGGTCGGCTCCGGACGCGAAGAGGTCGTCGGTTCCTTGTTCGGCGCCACACCGCGCTTCGCCGGAAAGGTCCTCTTGAACAAGACCAAGATCTTCGCCACGCCACGGGACTCCATCCGTGCCGGATTGGCCCACGTGCCCGCCGATCGCAAGAGTGTCGGACTGGACCCGCAGGAACGTCTGGTGGAGCACGTACCTCTCCCCCGCCTGGGGCCCGCGCAGAGACGTCTACGGCTCCGCCACCGGCGATTGCGGCGCGACGTGGCGCAGTGGGTCGAACGACTGGACGTGCAACCGCCCATCCTCGGACGGCGCATGGAGAAGTTCAGCGGCGGCAACCAGCAAAAGGCGGTACTGGCGCGCTGGCTGCGCACCGAACCCAAGGTGCTCCTGCTCGACGAACCCACCCAAGGTGTGGATGTCGGGGCGAAGGCATCGATCTATACCCAGATCACCGAGGCCGCCTCGCAGGGACTGGGCGTCGTCATCGCGTCCTCCGATGCCGAGGAACTGGTGCACCTCTGCCACCGGGTCCTGATCATGCGCAGCGGTGCCGTGGCCGCTGAACTCGTCGGACCATCCCTCACCGAGGAACGTCTGATCGCCGAGACCCTCGGAGCCACGTCACACCGCAAGAACATGCGCACCAATCTGGATCCGATTACGTTCGAGGTGATCCGAGACCGGCGGGACGCCATCACCGTCACCCCCAGCGACGGTTCGGATCTCCAGAGGGCACGTGCCAAGAACGTGGCCCGAGGTGGAAAATTCGCGCAATGGGTGCGCCGCACCGCCGACCGTCTCCGAGGAAGATCATGAAGCAGGCCAAGATCGACACCAAGACCGGGGACGTGGTCAAGAAGCCGGTTCTCAAGAAGAACAAGGTTCTCCGTCGACATCGCGTGGTCTACGAGCGTGTCGAGCGCACCAAGAAGATCGACAGCCGCTTCGACGAACGACGATCGCCCATCAAGTGGCGCACCTTCCATCCCCGCAACATCGGTGTGCTGTATCTCTACGGTCTCACCTGGCTCATCTTCAGCACCTGGATTTCCGACACCTGGCTGACGTGGCTGACGCATCGGTCGGTCATGAATCAGAACGCCATCTTGCTGGTGGTGGCCCTCGGACTCCTGATCCCCCTGTCGGCAGGGGTGTTCGATCTCTCGATCGCCGGGACCGTCTCGGCCTCGGCCGTCACGGTGTCCTGGCTCCTGATCGAGCCGAAGTGGCCGATTCCACTGGCCATCCTCGCCGCCCTCCTGGTCGGGGTGATCGTCGGAAGCATCAACGGATTCCTGGTGGTCAAGATCCACATCGATTCGTTCATCGCCACGCTCGGCATGGGCTCGATCCTCACTGCCTATGCCGTGTGGCGCTCCAACAATCGCTCGCTGCTCGGATTTCCGGACGCCTTCAACGATCTCTCCACCCAATGGTTCGGAGGCTTGAACAAGACCGTGCTCGTCGGATTGGTCCTGGCCGTCGTCATGTGGTTCGTCCTCGAGCACACGGCCCTCGGCCGGTATCTCTTCGCCACCGGCGGGGCTCGTGAGGCCGCCCGTTTGGCCGGGGTGCAGACCGATCGCTATCTCTGGGGGTCGCTCGTCACCTCGGCCACTTTCGCCGCCCTGGCCGGAGTGCTGCTGTCCTCCCAGTTCGGATCCAGCCAGGCCCAGTCCGGAGCCCCGTATCTCCTGCCGGCCTTCGCTGCGGCATTCCTCGGCTCCACGCAGTTCAAGCGTCGCTTCAACGTCTGGGGGACGGTGCTGGCGGTCTTCGTCCTCCAGTCCGGAGTCAAGGGTCTGCAATTGGCCGGGGTCAGCTCCACCTGGGTGGAGAGCCTCTTCTTCGGAGTGGCTCTCATCGTCGCCGTCGGCTTCTCTGCGTACCGCAAACGCGTCCATGGCGGGCAGCGCCGATGGTGGCGTCGCGAAGAGAGCGGACCGGACTACTTCCTCGGTCGTCTCCTGCGTTGGGGCAGCCCGCGCACCGAGCAATCCAAAGTGAATGCCCAGCAATGGTGGTTCGACCCCGAAGACCGCCAAGGTCACCACATCAAGCCATGAGGGAGAACCAACGACCATGAGCCTCGTCGGCGCCAAAGTCCTGCGCAAGGAAGATCCTCGACTCCTCACCGGAACCGGGACATTCGTGGACGATCTGTCACCTACCGGATGCGCGTTCGCCTCGTTCGTGACGTCCACCGAAGCCCACGCCACCATCGTTTCCATCGACGTGCGCGATGCGTTGGCGATGCCGGGAGTCCTCGGCGTCTACACGGCCGCCGACATCACCGAGTACCCGAATCTTCCGGGCGGTCTGCCGCACATGGAGCGTCCGGCACTGGCGCGCAACACCGTTCGCTTCGTCGGGGAGCCGGTGGCGGTGGTGGTGGCCGAGGACCGCTATATCGCCGCCGACGCGGTGGCCTCCATCGCGGTGACCTACGAGCCGCTTGCGATCATGACCACTATCGAGAGCGCCACGGCTCCCGATGCCACCGCATTGTTCCCGCGTCATGGTTCCAATGTGCTCACGATCGTGCCGACCATGGACGATCTCGAACGCGAGATCGACAAGTGCGACGATCGGGCACATCTGCACTTGGTCAATCAGCGGTGCGCGGCCGTCCCCATCGAACCTGTGGCCGTTCTGGCCGACTGGCGGCCCGACGGGCTCACGGTGTGGGCCACCTTCCAGGCTCCCCACCATCTGCGCAACTACCTGGCGACCTGGCTCGACATCCCCCAGATCCACTGTCGCGTCATCGCTCCCGACGTCGGGGGAGGATTCGGTGCCAAGATCGTCTGGTACCCGGAGTTCTTCCTGGCACCACTGCTGTCCAAATGGACTCGCCGACCGGTGAAGTTCTGCCAGACCCGCACTGAGGCCATGATGCAGATGACGCACGGTCGTGACCAGATCCACGACATCGACGTGGGCTTCATGAAGGACGGAACCATCAAGGCCCTGCGCTTGGTGGTCTCCCAGAACCTGGGGGCCTATGCCGATCCGACCGGATTGGGACTGGCCGTGTTGACCTCGTGGATGGCCGCCGGCGCCTATCGCATTCCGAAAGTGAGCACCTCCCATCGCACGGTGGTCACCAACACCACTCCAGTGGCGGCCTATCGCGGTGCCGGTCGGCCGGAGGCCGCCTATGCCATCGAGCGCATCGTCGACCTCGTGGCCCGTCGTACCGGGCTCGATCCGGCTGAGGTGCGTTTCAAGAACTTCGTCCCGCCGTCGGCCTTCCCCTACGAGACCCACAACGAGAACGTGGTGTACGACTCGGCGGACTTTCCCGCCGCACTGCGCGAGTGCCTCCGCCTCGTGAAGTACGACGAAGTGCGCGCCGAGCAGCGCGCCCGTCGCAATGACACCACCAAGCCACTCCTCGGTATCGGCCTCTCGTGTTGGCTCGAGATCGCCGGGTTCGGACCCAACGGCTCCCTCGAAGGATTCGGACATCTGGCGTCCTGGGAGTCGGCTCAGGTCCGCATCCAGCCCGACGGTTCAGCCATCGTCTTCGCCGGATCCTCCCCGCACGGACAAGGTCACGAGACCGTGTTCGCGCAGATCGCCGCCGACGAACTGGGGATCTCCTTCGATCGCATCAAGGTGGTCACCGGTGACACCGAAACCGTTCTGCAGGGCATCGGCACCATGGGATCGCGGGGCGTGCCCACCGGAGGCTCGGCAGTGAAGGTGGCCTCGGCGCGAGTGCTCGACAAGGCCAAGCGCATCGCCGCCCACCTGCTGGAAGCCGCCGAGGAAGATCTCGAAGTCGCCGACGACGCCTTCAACGTGCGCGGTTCACCGGGCAAGAAGGTCGGGTGGAGCGACGTGGCGTGGGCATCGTTCCAACCTCTGCGCATTCCCCCTGAACTGCAGGCCGGCTCGCTGGAAGAGCGCCTCTTCCAGGAATCGCCCAACTTCTCGTATCCCTCGGGCGCCTACGCCTGTGTGGTGGAGATCGATCGCGAGACGGGCCGGGTCACGATCCGCGACATGGTCTTGGTGGACGATTGCGGGACGGTCATCAACCCGTTGCTCGCCGAAGGTCAGGTGCATGGAGGCGTGGCGCAAGGGATCGCCCAGGCCCTCTTCGAAGGAGTGATCTACGACCCGGGCACCGGACAGCCGGTCACGGCCAATCTGCTCGACTACCTCGTTCCCTCGGCGGCCGATCTCCCCGACTTCGTAGCCGGTCGGACCACGACCTTGTGCCCGAACAACCCGCTCGGAGCCAAGGGAATCGGCGAGTCCGGTTCGGTAGGCGCCCCTCCGGCGGTGGTCAATGCCATCGTGGACGCGCTCTCCGATCACGGAGTCGAGCACATCGATATGCCGGTCACCCCGGAGAAGATCTGGTCGATCCTGCACGAGGGATCGACCGAACGGAGAGGGTCATGAACAGCGAGAAGCGCATCGTGGACGTCGAGAT
>JBJTYE010000056.1:0-16024 GCA_046082625.1 Actinomycetota bacterium
CCTGCTCGCCGGCATGGCCAAGGCCAAGTACTACCTGCTCACCTGTCGTCCGCTGTCAGGTGAAGAAGCCGAACGCATCGGCTTGGTGTCGCTGTGCGTCGACGACGAGGCAGTGCTCTCGACTGCTCTCGAGATCGCCGACGAATTGTCCGGTGGCGCCCAAGCGGCTCTGCGGTTCACCAAGCACACGCTCAATCATTGGTATCGGGCCATGATGCCGGCCTTCGATGCCTCACTGGCCTACGAGTTCTACGGCTTCGGTGGTCCGGACGCCGCCGAGGGCGTTGCCTCACATCGCGAGAAACGTCCGCCACACTTCACCGGACCGGCTGGGGACTGAGCGACGACTCATTCCCGCGGCAGTCCGAGGACCCGCTCGCCGATGATGTTGCGTTGGATCTCCGAAGACCCGGCGTAGATGGTGTGGGCTCGGCTGAACATGAAGGTGTGCAGGAAGCCGTGTTCGTCGCTCGCGTCCTCGTGATGGTGCAGTGCCCCCGCCCCCATGATCTCGGTGGCCAGGAGTCCGAGACGCTGATGCCATCGCGACCAGAACAACTTGCCGATGGAACCTTCCGGACCCGGCTGCTCACCGCGCATGAAGCGGGTGACGTTGCGCAGTCCGGACCAGCGCATGATCTCCAACTCGGCGTAGAGCTCGGCGAATCGCTGACGGAGCACCGGATCCCCGAGCAAGCCTCGCTCGTCGGTATACGCGCGCAGACGGTCGAACTCTTGGGCGAAACGCATCTGCTGGGCCATGAAGGCCGTGCCGCGTTCGAAGCCGAGCGTGCCCATGGCCGTCTTCCATCCGTTGCCGCGACCACCGACCACCATGTCGGCCGCCGTCACCGCCCCGTCGAAGAACACTTCGCAGAAATGATCGTTGCCGGTCATCTCCACGAGCGGGCGCACTTCCACACCGGGTTGGTCGATGGGCACCAAGAGATACGAAAGGGCACGATGGGCCACCTGTTCGGTTTCGGTGCGGCAGAGCACGAAGATCCACTGGGCGAATTGGGCCTGACTGGTCCACACCTTCTGCCCGTCGATTCGCCAGGAGTCCCCGTCGAGAACCGCCGTGGTGCGCACCCCGGCCAGATCGGAACCGGCACCCGGCTCGCTGAATCCCTGGCACCAGTACTCCTCACCGCGCAGGATCGGCGGCAGGAACCGCTGTTGCTGTTCGGCCGTGCCGAAGGTGATGAGCGTCGGCCCGAGGAGACTCTCGCCGAAGAAGCCCGCCCGTTGGGGTCCGTTGGCCGCCGTGTACTCCTGGGCGAAAACCAACTCTTCGGCCACCGAGGCTTCCCGTCCGCCGAAGGCTCGAGGCCAGGTGAGACCCAACCATCCCGCTCGACCGAGTTCTCGTTCCCAGGCCACCCGCACCGGCCAGTCGGATGCCCCCATCTCGGCCGAGGTTCCGAGTTTGGTGTACTCCCCCACCAGATGAGCGGCCAACCAGGCCCGCACCTCCTGGCGGAACCGGGACACCTCCGGCGACTCGTCGAAATCCATACGTCAGTCTCCCCTGCCGTCACTGCGCCGCGGTAATCCGCGACCGTCGGGTCCGCCTGGGCCACCGCCTAAGGTCGACCCGTGCCCGCGTCCAACGATGAGTCCGTCCCCGATCCGGCCCGCCTCTTCGATCTCACCGGTCGCACCGCCCTCGTCACCGGTGGCAGTCGGGGTCTCGGCCGCCAGATGGCCCTCGCCTTCGCTCGTCAAGGCGCCGATGTGGTAATCGCCAGCCGCTCGCTCGAGTCCTGTCAGGAAACGGCCCGCGAGGTCGAAGCCGCCACCGGCCGTCGGTGCCTGCCGTATGCCTGCCATGTGGGCCGCTGGTCGGAATTGGAAGGTCTCGCCGACTTCGCCTGGAACGAACTGGGCGGTCTCGACATCCTGGTCAACAACGCCGGCAAGTCGCCGCTGTACGAGACGGTCCTCGACATCAACGAACAACTCTGGGACTCGGTGCTCGGGCTGAACCTGAAAGGACCCTTCCGCCTCAGCGCGCTGGTCGGCTCTCGCATGGTGGAACGAAGCCGCGCCACTGGGCGAGGTGGATCGATCATCAACATCTCCTCAATCGCCGCCATCCATCCGACCCCGGACGTCCTTCCCTACACCGCGGCCAAAGCCGGATTGAACGCCATCACCATCGGACTCGCTCAGACCTTCGGCCCGCACGTGCGAGTGAACTGCATCATGCCCGGCTCGTTCCGCACCGACATCTCCAAGGCCTGGAATTGGGATCTCGTGGATCAATCGATGAAGCGCATCGCCGCCAAGCGCGTCGGTGAACCCCACGAGATCGTCGGCGCAGCCCTCTTCCTGGCCAGTGATGCCGGGTCGTACACCACCGGCGCCGTCTTCACCGTCGACGGCGGCGTCCCCACCTGATCATCGCCGAGGAGAACCATGTCCCTGACCGACGCCCAGAAGTTGGAACACCAGCAACGGTTCGCTGCCGCCACCGCCGGTGGTCGACCAGAAGACGCCGCCGTGTTGTGTGCCGATGCGGCCATCGTCTGGCACAACTACGACGATCAGTCCATTCCCTACGCCGACACCGGCAAGAGCCTCGTCTGGTTGCACCGCAAGGTGCCCGATATCGCCTGGGAGACTCGCAAGGTGACCGCGACCGCCGATGGCTGGGTGTGGCAGGCCGCCATCACCGGCACCGCACCTGGTGGGCCACTGCGCGCCCAGACTTGCATGATCGCCACCCTGAACGACGATGGTCTGGTGATCCAACTCGACGAATACATCGATCCGCTGCAGATGAGCCCGGTACGGGCGATGGGCTCATGACCGGTACGGGCGACGGCCCCTCACTAACCTGACCACATGACTTCAGGAACTGCGACAACCTCATCGGGCAACATGGTCGAGGGCCGCGTCTGCATCGTGACCGGCGCCGGCCGTGGTATCGGCCGCGAATACGCCCTGATGCTGGCCGCCCAGGGTGGGGCGGTGGTGGTGAACGACCTCGGTGCCTCCCGTGACGGCGTGGGTTGCGATCAGGGTCCGGCGCACGACGTGGCGAACGAGATCGTCGCCGCCGGCGGACGGGCCGTGGCCAATACCGACGACATCAGTTCCTGGGCCGGCGCCAAGAACATCGTCGATCAGGCCATCGACACCTTCGGCGGACTCGACGTGGTCGTCAACAACGCCGGCATCCTGCGCGACCGCATGCTCTTTTCCATGACCGAGCAGGAATGGGACGCCGTCATCACCGTGCACTTGAAGGGCACCTTCGGAACCAGCCGTTTCGCCGCCGAATACTGGCGCAATCGCTCGAAGGACGGCCAGACGAACGACGCCCGCATCATCAACACCTCGTCGGTGGCCGGACTGTACGCCAATCCGGGACAAGTGAACTACGGGGCCGCTAAGGCCGGTATCGCCGCCTTCACCCAGATCGCTGCCCAGGAACTGGTGCGCTACGGCGTCACCGTGAACGCCATCGCCCCGGGAGCTCTCACCCGCCTCACCGAGGACCTGGCTCTCCCCGACGAGATGCTGGCCAAGTTCGATCCGCGCTGGGTGGCCCCCATCGTGACCTGGTTGGCCTCACCGCTCTCCCGCGATGTCACCGGGCAGGTCATCGAATCGAACGGCATGTTCCTGGCCATCGCCGAAGGATGGCGCCGCGGTCCGACCATCACCACACCCCCGGCCGAACCCGAGGACGTGGATGCGGCCATCCGTCCGCTCCTGGCCGCCGCTCGGCCGCGGACCACCATGGCCGACATCAACTGACACGTGTCCATCCTGGTCATCTGCACTGGTAATGCGGCGCGCTCGGTGATGGCCGGCGCCGTTCTCGCGGATCGTCGACCCCAGCTCGCCGTCGCGACCGCTGGCACCTTCACCGTCGATGGACAGCCCATCAGTTGGCGCACCCGTGAAGCGTTGACCCGTCTCGGACTCGCCGCCCCCCACCATCGCAGCAAGCAGATCGACGTGGCGCACGTGGATCGCGCTGACCTGGTGATCGCGTTGGCCCCCGAACACGTGCACTGGATGCGCCGCCATCATCCCGAGGCCGCCCACCGCACCGCCACCTTGAAGCGTTTGGTTCGCCACCTCGGGACTGCCGGGCCGCTCAATGATCGCCTCATGACTATGTCGCTCGGCGACGTCGATCTCGAAGACTGGGAAGAAGTGGTCGATCCGGGAGGCAAGGAAGTGGAGGACTTCATCTCCTGTGCCGTGGAAGTGGCCGAGCTCGTCGACGCCCTGGTCGACCGACTCGCCTGAGTCAGTTTTCGGCCTGAGTCACCACACCCGCCGCCACCAGCGCGGCGATCTGTTCGTCACTGCGGCCGATTTCGCGCAGGATCTCGGTGGTGTGTTCGCCCAATGTGGGCGCGATCCAACGTGGCGCTCCCGGAGTGCCGTGGAAGTCGGCCGGCGAGGCGATCATGGTCGTCGTGCCGTATTCGTCGGGCACCTCGATCAGGCCCCCGGCGTGGGCCAATTGCGGATCGTTGAGGATCTCTTCGGCGGAGTTCACCGGAGCCCAGAACATGTCGGGCTCGGTTTCGAAGATGGCCGCCCACTCAGCCAGCGGCTTGGCGGCGAAGGCTTCGTCCAGCAGGGGGATCAGTTCCTTGTGGTTGATGGCTCGATGCAGGGCGGTGTCGAAGCGGGGATCCTCGATCCATTCGGGATGTCCGGCGACCCGGGCCAGCGGCGGCCAGTGGCGGTCGCCCTCCAGTCCCACCACCCAGAACCACTTGCCGTCTCCGGCTCGGTAGTTGTTGACCGACGGGTTCATCATCGATTCCCGCTGGCCGATGGCCGGGTGCTGCCCCCAGCCGAGGACCATGTTGAGGTCGAACCCCACGGTGTAGACGCCTTGGCGCAACAACGAAGTCGAGACCATCTGTCCCTGGCCGCTGCGTTCGCGTTGGAACAGGGCCGCCGAGATGGCCCCGGCGAAGGTCACCCCGGTGGAGTGATCACCCATTCCGCCCCGCTGGAACGGCAGAGCCCCGCCGTCGGGAGTCAGCAGATGGGCGATACCGGACCGGGCCCAGAAGGCGGCGATGTCGTACCCGGGCCGATTGGCGTCGGGCCCCTCCAGCCCGTACCCGGTGATCTGGCCGTAGACCAGGCGGGGGTTGCGGGCCTGCACGGTGTCGTAGTCCAGACCGGCTCGCTGCAAGGCCTCGACCCGCACATTGGTCACGAACACATCGGCCGAATCGAGCAAGGCGTACGCCACCTCGAGGCCCTCGGGGGTGGTGATGTCGAGAGCGATGCTGCGCTTGTTGCGATTGTCCAGTTCGAAGACCGGATTGTTAGGCATGTCCCCGCCCAACATGCGCTGGAAGGTGCGGGCCGGATCACCGCTGAGGGGTTCGATCTTGACCACCTCGGCTCCCCAGTCGCCGAGAACTCCCGCGGCGGCCGGACCGGCCACCCAGACGCCGAGTTCCACGACCTTGATGCCGTGCAGAGGACCGGACATGGACTCGACCCTAATCGCCGGCCGGATTCGGGAACCTTGGTGGAGGTGAGGGGAATTGAACCCCTGGCCTCTACATTGCGAACGTAGCGCTCTGCCAACTGAGCTACACCCCCAAGGGAGTCAGAACTCTAGCGGAGAAACGATGACCCCTGCCCGGCCGCCTCAGGCGGCTCGGAAGATGACAATGGCCCGACCGCCCTCATGCGGCTCGGAAGATCACGATGGACCGACCGCCCTCAGGCGGCTCGGATCCAGTCACGTCGGTACGACTGCGGAGCCCGCGAGTACCGGCGCATCTGCGACAAGCGATAGCAGTAGCCGGCCAGAGCCATGGCCGAGAACACGAACACGTACACGAAGAGATCGCTCTTGGTGGTGAAGGCGATGAAGGCCGAACCGGTGGTCACGGTGGCCAGGCTCATGAGAACGTTCTGGCGCCGCTGACGAACCGAGACCGGACGGGTGACCGACCGCGAATGATCCCGAGCGAATTCACGGTCACGACCGGGTTCCGGGCGACCCATGTCGGCGCCGTGGTCGCGACGACGGGCACCGGTCTGGTCGTAGCCGTAGGCGTCGTATCCCCGCTGACGAGTGGGAGCCGGTGCCAACGGACGGGCCATGGCCCGCATGGACGAGCCCCGCATCGGGGTCGACCGCTGGAGCGTCGACAACTGCCGACGGAAGTCCACCACCGAGGAGGCCGGACGGCCGTCGGAACGTCCACGAAGGAGGGGTGGCAACAGGACCGCGGCCCACGCCGCCGCCACGAGTACCAGCACAATCTTTCCCACGTGTACGTCCTCCCCTCGAACTCTCAGCCCGAAACGCTAACCAGCACCTCGGCTGGACCGGTGGCTTTCGCTACGTTTCCGTGACGACGACCACGTACATATGTCACACTACTGCAACAAATGCCTGGTTGTCGCAACCATCCGGTTGATTTCCGACCTCTTTGTGACGGCGGTCACGAGGTCTCCGAGCCGGCTCAGCCTCGCTGGTAGAGGCCCGATCGCCCCCCGGATTTCTCCCAGAGGGCCAGTTCCCCGATGACCATGTCCTTGTCGAGGGCCTTGCACATGTCGTACACCGTCAAGGCCGCCACGGCGCAGGCGTGCAGGGCCTCCATCTCCACTCCGGTGCGATCCACGACCTCCACCCGGGCCTCGATGTCCACGGCCGCCTCCCCCACCGAGCAGTCGACCTCCACCGAACTGAGCATCAGGGGATGGCACAAGGGAATGGCCTCGCTGGTCCGTTTGGCGGCCTGGATGCCGGCGATACGGGCCACCGCCAGGACGTCACCCTTGGACACCGCCTGCTCGGCGATGGCCCGAGCCGTCTCCGGGGCCATGTGCACCCGGGCACGGGCCACGGCCCGGCGAACCGAGGCGTCCTTGCCACCCACGTTCACCATCCGCGCCCGACCGCGCTCGTCGAGGTGCGTGAAACCCGCGGATTCTCGCTCTCCGGTCACCCTTCAATGTTACGTCTGGCATGCGCGAACCGGTCCTCCGGTGCGATGCTCCGGCCTCCCCTCCTCCACCATGGGAACGAGAGAAACGAACGACGGCGAAAGGATTTCCGATGCGCGTCATGACCCAGGACTGGCGGCATCTCCTCTTCGCCCATTGGTCCTACGACCCGGCGGTGGTGGAGAACCTCCTGCCCCCGCAATTGCGAGAGCAAGGCGTGGAGCTCGACACCTTCGAAGGTCGGGCCTATGTGGGACTGGTCCCGTTCCAGATGTGCGATCTCCGCCTGCGCGGACTCCCACCCATTCCCACCACCGCGAATTTCCCGGAGATCAACGTCCGCACCTACGTGACCCACCGCGGTCGACCGGCGGTGTGGTTCTTCTCCCTCGACACACCTCAGATCCTGCCCACCCTGGTGGCCCGCACCGCCTTCCGCCTGCCCTACTGCTGGGCGCGGGCCTCGGTGACCGTCACCGGCTCCGCCCCGGGTTCGATCCTGGCCAGCAGCGTGGAACGTCGGTGGCCGAACCGGGCGCGGTCGTCGCTGGCGGTCCGCATCGGCGAACCCGTGGAGACGTCTCCTCTCAGTGAATTCCTGACAGCGCGCTGGGGACTGGTGGCCACCGCATCGTTCTTCGGACGGCGACCGGCCGTGTGGTACGGCCCCGTGGAACACGAACCCTGGCCACTGCGGTCCGCCGAACTCTTGGATCTCGACGACGAGTTGCTCGTGGCCGCCGGCCTACCCGCACCGCAGGGTGAACCTCTTCTGCACTACAGCCCGGGTGTCTCCACCACGGTGTTCGGTCTCGAACGCCTGAGTTGAGCGCGGCCTCAGCCGCCGATCTGGCTCATCGACCGATTGGGCCGCACGAAGTTCACCTGATTGATCTGGTGGCCGGCCCACTTGGTGCCGACCGCCCTCTCGATCTCGGCGGCCAAGGCATCGTCATCGGCCCCGTTGCGCATCAGTGCTCGCAGATCGAATTCGTCGGTGGCGAACAGACAGGTGCGGAACTGGCCATCGGCGGTGAGCCGCACTCGATCGCAGTCCCCGCAGAAGGGTTTGGTGACACTCGGGATCACTCCCACGGTTCCTCGGCCGTCGGTGTAGCGCCAGCGGTCGGCCGGAGCCGCGCCACGGGCCGGCACCGGCTCCAAGGGGAACACGGCCGAGATCTTCTCCACGATCTCGTCCTGGCTCACCACCAGATCGTTCATCCAATGCCCTTGAGCATCGAGGGGCATGTATTCGATGAAACGAACCTCGACGCCCATGTCCCGGCCGAACCGAGCGAGGTCCACGATCTCGTCGTCGTTCACACCCCGTTCGACGACGGTGTTGATCTTCACCTGTTCGAAGCCGGCTTCGACCGCCGCCTCGATTCCGGCCAATACGTTGTGCAGCTCGTCGCGTCGCGTCATACGTTCGAACTTCTCGCGCACCAGGGAATCGAGGCTGATGTTGATCCGACGGATACCTGCTTCGCGCAATGGTGTGGCCTGAGCCGCGAGGGTGGCTCCATTGGTGGTGATCGCCAGATCGATCGGCTCCCCGGCCAACGGCGACGAGGAATTGGACGGAACCACCAAGCGGGCCAGACGCGTCACCAGGTTCGCCAAATGGGCTCGCACCGTCGGCTCACCACCGGTCAGGCGAATGCCGTCCACTCCGAACCGTCCCACGAAGATCCCCGCCAGACGCTCGATTTCCTCGAAGGTCAGGACCTCGGATTTGGGCAGCCACACCAGGCCCTCGGCCGGCATGCAATAGGTGCAGCGGAAGTTGCAGCGATCGGTCACCGAGATCCGGAGATCCCGGATGGTGCGACCGAACGGGTCGACCAGATCACGCACGTCCGCGCTCATGGGCTCAGGATACGAGCAGGAGCACCGGCACGTCCTGTCCGATGTCGATTCCGTCGCCGTCGGCCAGGACCGCCAGAGCATTGGCCTGTGACGAGGCCGCCAATTGGTGACTACCTTGGGCCCGTACGGTGTTCACGTGGACGCGGCCGTCATCGGCGAAACGCGCCACCAGTCGCTGATAGTGAACTTTTCCGTCGCGGGATCGACGCAAGGGCGCATCGGCGACGGCCAGAACGGTCGGCCGGTGCCACTGACTCTCGGGATGACCGGCCATCTTGCGCAGGGCCGGTCGGGCCAGGAGTTCGAAGCTCACCATGGAACTCACCGGATTGCCCGGTAACCCGAACACCGGCACCGTGCCGCCATCGGCTCGACGCAATTCTCCGAAGGCGAACGGTTTGGCCGGTTTGATGGCGATCTGCATCCATTCCATGGTGGCGATGCGAGAGAGAACCGCCTTCACCACGTCGTAATCACCCATGCTCACGCCCCCGCTCGTGATCACGGCATCGCATTCCTCGGCGGCTCGTCGCAGGGTCCGCTCGAGGAGACTTTCGTCGTCGCGCACGATGCCGAAGTCCACGGCCAGAGCACCGCACCGATCCACCATCCCGAGCAACATGGTGCGATTGCTCTCGCGGATCTGACCCGGCTGCAGGGGTGAGCCGTCGTCGACCAATTCGTCGCCAGTGGAGAGCACCGCCACCCGGACCCGGCGGTGCACCGTCGGTCGCGAGCAATTCACCATGGCCAACACGCCGGCCATCATCGGAGTGATCTCGGTGCCAGCAGTGACCACGACGTCGCCACGGTGCACGTCGTCGCCAGCGGAGCGCACCGCGCCACCGGCAGTCACCGCCGCTGCGATCCGCACGCGTTGACTGCCGTCGAATCGCGACCGGTCACCCACCACCTGGGTGTCTTCCACCATGACCACGGCATCGGCACCCTGCGGCATCGGAGCACCGGTCATGATGCGCACCGCCCGTCCGGTCTCCACCGTCGGGCCCGGACCGCCACCGGCAGCGGTCTCCCCGATCACCACCAACTCGACCGGCGACCTCACTGTCGCTCCCTGCACATCGGCGGACCGGACGGCGTAGCCGTCCCCGGCACTGTTGTCGAAGGGTGGAACGTCCTCGGTGGCCACGACGTCAGCGGCCGTCACCGTTCCGAGGGCTTGTCGGACGTCCACGTGGTCGATCGGATTCGGGACGCACCGCGACAGCACCAAGTCCTGAGCTGCTTCGATCGGGGTCAACGCCACATCGATCACGGTACCGCCCGATGACCACCGGTCCGGCGCGATCTGCTGGCACACTCGTCGGGTGGTCAGTGAGAACGGATATGAGCATCTCCCCCATGACGGCCTCACTGCCACCTGGGCCAGCGTCGGATCTGACGAGACCGCGACCGTCGAGCGACTTCTGGTGCATTTCCAGAACGAGGCCTGGACCGTCGAGGGGATCGTGACCAGTGCACGCGCCCATTCCGACGTCCATTACGTGGTGCGCCTGAACGCCGGATGGCACGTCCAGCAGATGCTGCTCTTCCGCGACCTCGACGAACCCGATCTCTGGCTGGCCACCGACGGCCGCGGAGCCTGGGGCGAGGTGAACGGAGCGCGCCGCCGGGACCTCGGCGGCTGCGCAGACATCGACATCCGATGCTCGGCCGTCACTCGCGTGCTCGCCATCCGCCGTCTTCAACTGCCGATCTCGGCGTCGTCCGATGTCGAGAGCGTCGTGGTAGATCCCGAGACTCTGACCATCGGTCGGGCCCGCTTGAACTACACCCGACTCGACGGGCGTCTCTGGGCAGTGCATCGTGACGACGGCGCCCCCAGTCACGAATTCACCGTCGACGACTACGGATTACCGCTCGATCTCCCGGGAGCATTCACCCGCACCGCGTGACCGTCACTGCAGAGCGTCGGCCAACCACTCACGCAAGGAGTCCCCGACATCCGGATCGGCGAGACCGAAGGTGATCACCGCTTCCAGCCAACCTCGCGGATGTCCGATGTCCCACCGACCCACCTCGGAGACGAAACCCGTGAGTGGATGACGGTCCGCTTGGACGTTCAAGGCATCGGTGAGTTGGATCTCACCCGATGGACTCGGGCGCAGATCGGCGAGGATCTCGAAGATGTCGGCGGTCAATGCATAGCGACCGATGATGGCCAGGTCGCTCGGCGCCGCCTCGACATCGGGCTTCTCGACGATCCCAGCGATCGGCAGGGCCGTCCCGGCGCCGGACCGTCGGCGTTCACCGACCGGGGTGACGATTCCGTATCGCGACAGATGGCGCCGCTCCATGGCCTTCAACGCCACGACACCTCGATCGGTGGCGGCGTGCAGATCGGCCATGTCGACGAGCAGCGAGGCATCAGCCATGAGTTCGTCGGGCAGGAGGACGAAGAAGGGTTCGTCGCCGACGGCTGGACGCGCACACCCGACCGCGTGCCCGAGACCGAGCGGCGCCTCCTGGTACACGAAGGACACCCGCAGATCTCGTCCCACGCGCCGAAGTTGTTCGGCCAGGTGGTCGCGTCCTTGTCGTTCGAGGGCCGCCTCCACATCGGGAGAAGGCGTGAAGTAGTCCTGGATGGCCGGCTTGGTGCGACTGGTGACGATCACGAGGTGCTCGACTCCGGCTCCCATGACTTCGTCCACGATGAACTGGATGGCCGGTCGTTCCACGATCGGCAGCAACTCTTTCGGAACGGCCTTGGTGGCCGGCAACATGCGCGTCCCGGAACCTGCCGCCGGCACCACCGCCGTGCGAATCCGGTGGGTGTTCGCCATACCTCGACTCTAGACTTCGGGCTTCGGAGATCACCCCCATGCCGACTTACGTCTACAAGTTCATCGACACCGGCGAGACCATCGAGGTTCAGCAGGCCTTCACCGACGAAGCACTCACCGAGTACCCGCACCCGAGCGACGGCACGGTGCGCCCGGTGAAGAAGGTCTTCCTGCCCGTGGGCATCACCTTCAAAGGTGGTGGCTTCTACAAGACCGACAGTCGGGGCGGATCCTCGAGCAGCTCCGGCGACTCCGGTTCGACCTCGTCATCGTCGTCGAGCACTTCGACCTCGTCGTCCACGGAATCGTCATCGTCCACCGCGAACGCCTCGTCGACGACGTCATCGACGTCGTCCACGTCCGCTGCTTCCACCACGTCGACCTGACGGATCCCGTCGCCGATCAGGACCGCCAGCCGGCGGCCACCACCGTCAGGATCACCGCTCCGAGGAGCACCCGGTACACGACGAAGATGGTGAACGTCGAGGTGCGAATGAGGCGCAGGAGTCCGGCCACTGCGAGCCAGCCGGCCACTGCCGAGGTCAGGACGCCCACGATCATCGGTACCAGGAGACCATCGGGAATTCCGTCGGCCGCCAATCCCCCGACTTTCACCAGCGCCGCGCCGGCGGTGATCGGCACACTTAGAAGGAACGAGAACCGCGCTGCCGACCAGCGATCGAGGCCCAGGAATCGTCCGGCCGAGATCGTGATCCCCGAACGCGAGGTCCCCGGATTGAGGGCCAGCACCTGGGCCGCCCCGATCAGTCCGGCTTGACGCCAGGTCATGGAGTCGAGTGACTGCGATCCGCTCCGTCGATCCGACCAGGCCAGCACCATTCCGAATCCGATGAGGGACGCGGCGATGATGGCCGGAGTCCCCAAGGTGTCGTCGATCCAGTTCTCGAAGAATGCGCCGACGGCGGCCGCCGGGACGCTCGCCAGAACCAGGAACCCGGCGATCCGACCGTCAGCGCTCCAGGTCTCGCGGCGGCCGCGCACGAATCCCCATCCATCGGCGATCCCGGCCCGTCCGTAGGTCAGCAGATCACGGCGGAAGTACCCGAGCACCGCCGCCAGAGTCCCGATGTGCAGCGCCACGTCGAAGGCCTTCTTGACCGACGCATCGGCCAGATCGTTCCAGTCGAAGAACCACGGCACGATCAGGAGATGACCGCTCGAGGAGATCGGCAGGAATTCGGTCAGACCCTGCACGATGCCGAGGACGATGGCGTGGAGCAGGGGCACGTGTCGCCGCTCAGGCTCCGCTCATGGTGACGTCGTGGATCACCAACGACACCCCCGTGGCCCGCATCGGCAGCCATTCCAGATCGCCTCCGACTTCGGCGATGTCCTGCAACATGCGCTGCAGCGTGGAGGCGATCGTGAATTCGCGCACCGGGGAACCGAGAGTCCCGTTCTTGATGAGGATCCCGGCGGCCCCGGTCGAGAAGTCTCCGGACACCGGATTCACACCGGAGTGAAGTCCCTGGACCTGCTGGATCAGGATGCCGTCGTCCACTCCGGCGATCAATTCCTCTTGGGTTCGCGACCCGGGGACGATCTGCAGGGCCAGACATCCCGAACTCGGCGATCCGCCGTATCCCCCGCGCACTCCGTTGCCGGTGGTGGAGGTCTTCATACGACGCGCCGAATACGACGACTGCACGAACATCTTCAACGTGCCGTTCTCGATCAGGACGTTACGTCGAGCGGCCAATCCCTCGCCATCGATGTCGGTGGCGGTGTAGGCCAAAGGGTTGGTGGGATCGTCGACCAGTGTGAACAGCGGCGTGGCCACCTGCTCCCCGATGCGCTCGGCGAAGAGGCTGCGTCCTTTGACCACGCTCTCACCGCTCAGCGTTCCGCCGATGATGCCCAGGAATTGCGCGGTCACGAACGGATCGAGGACCACGGTGAGCCGTCGACTGTCGGGCTTGGTGGCCCCGAGCAGTCGGGTGGCCCGATCCACGGCTTCCGACGCCGCTCGCTCCACGTCCAACTCCTCCACGTCGCGTCCCACGGCGAACCCGAAGCCGGTCTGGGTCTCGTCCCCGTCGTCGGCCAAGGTCCCCACGCTCAGGTAGCAGCCGTTCTCGCGACCGGCGACCCTGATACCGGTGGTGGTGGCCACCGCCGTTTCCGAGAAAGCATCCGAATAGTTGGAATCGTCCACCCGCACCCGCGGATCGCGAGCGAGCGTGAGGCGTTCCAAGGACTTGGCCAGTTCGATCTTGCGAGCCGTGGTCGTCGCCGCCAGTGCCTCGTTCCACAGGTTCTGCGGCACCACCGGCACGCCGTCCGGTTCGGCCATCCCGGCCCACTCGTCGGGCTCGCCGTACTCCAGATTGTCACGGGCCTCGGCCAGGACCTCGGCGATCTCGGTCGGATCCAGTGTTCCGCAAGAGGAAGTTCCGGTCCTTCCGTTGCGGATGACCCGGATGCCGATGCCTTCGGTCTGGGCCGACACGAAATGCTCGACTTCGCCTTCGTAGATCCGCACATCCGTGGAAAGACTGCGACCGACGTAGGCCTCGAGCAGTTCGTCCGGACGGGCCATGGCGATGACCCGGTCGGCGATGGCCAGCAGTTCCTGACTGCGATCGCTCGAGGTCATGATGCGGTGCCACCGATGGTCAAGGACTTGACCCTCAGTGTCGGCTGACCGTCCCCCACCGGCACGCCTTGGCCGTCCTTGCCGCAAGTGCCTGGATTGCCCATTGCGAAGTCGTTGCCCAGACGGTCGATGTCGCGCAGGACCTGAGGTCCGTTCCCGATGAGGTTGCCCTCGCGCAGCGGTTCGGTGATCTCGCCGTTCTCGATCAAGTAGGCCTCGGTCATCCCGAACACGAAGTCCCCGGTGGCGGTGTTCACGCTGCCACCACCGAGATGGGCCACGTAGACGCCGTGTGCCGTGTCTTTGATGATGTCCTCGGGCTCCTCGGTGCCGTTCAACACATATGTATTGGTCATCCGCACCATGGGGAGGTCCTGATAGGACTGCCGACGACCGTTGCCGCTCGGGGCCCGGCCCTCCTTGCGGGATCTCAGGTAGTCCCACATGTAGTCGGTGAGCACGCCATTCTCGATCAATACGTTGTACTGCGTCGGATGGCCCTCGTCGTCGATGGCGATGGCCCCCCATTCATGGGTCATGGTGCCGTCGTCCACCAAGGTCACGAGCGGCGACGCCACGAGTTCGCCCACCTTGCCCTTGTAGACACTGGCCCCCTTGGCCACCAGATCGGCTTCCAGCCCGTGTCCGCAGGCTTCGTGGAAGAGCACTCCGCCGCTACCGGCCTTGATGACCACCGGCAGCGATCCCGATGGCGCCGGCCGGGCCTTCAACTTGGTGAGGGCTCGCTGGGCCGCGGTGCGGGCGATGTCTTCCACCTGCACCTTGTCGAACAACTCGAAGCCCATGGTGTGTCCCACCGAATCGAAGCCGGTCTGCATCCCGGTGTCGCCGTTGGCCACCGCGCTCACCCGCAGCAAGGTGCGGACCCGTTCGTCCTGGGCCAGCAGGCCGTCGCTGTTGGCGATCAGGACGCGTGTGCGTCCGTCCGAATATCCCGCCGACACCTGGGTGATGGCTCCACCGGTGGCGCGGGCCGCCTCGTCGACGCGGCGCAACAGCTCCACCTTCTTGGCCTTGCCGATGGAGGACGGATCGATCTCGACCGGACTCACGATGCGCTTGGGTTCGGCGGTCAGCGCCACCACCTGCACGCCACCAGTCCCCCGGCTGGCGGCCTCGGCCGCGGCCCGGGCCGCCGCTCGCAGACCGGCCTCGGAGAGGTCGGCCGTGTGGGCGAAGCCGGTGGTGTCACCCTTGATCACCCGAATGCCGGCACCACGGCTGCGTCCGGTCGAGAGTTGTTCGATCCGTCCGTCGTCCAATCCCACACCGGTTCCCCGCCAGTCCGAGGCGAAGATCTCGGCGAAATCGGCTCCGGTGGTGAGAGCAGTGGCCAGGACTCGTTCCAACACGTCGTTGTCGATCACCCGGCCAGCCTACATTTCGATCCGAAAGCGGTCCTGACGGTGATGGCAATCGACGCCCCGCGACCACCGGGACCCCGGCTTCACGGGAACTGAATAGATTGAGAGCCGTGGAGGGGACGACCGGCGAGAGAACCACCACCGACCACGCCGTGGTGGAGGTCGCCACCGATGGCACCGCTCCCCGCCGGGTCCATCGCACCTACTGGTGGAAGGAGGCTCTGATCATGGGCCTCTTCTATCTTCTGTATTCCTGGAGCAGGAATCAGTTCGGCTCGGCTCGACTGGCCGCCGACGGCGTGCCCGAGCAGGCTTTCCACAACGCCGAACTGCTGATCCGCATCCAGAAATCCATCGGACTCTTCCACGAGGAGTCGATCCAG
>JBJTYE010000057.1:0-2985 GCA_046082625.1 Actinomycetota bacterium
CTCGGGGGGCAGACCGCGGCCGAGAGCTACCTCAACACCGAGGCCATCCTCGACGCCATCCGCAAGAGCGGGGCCGACGCGGTGCACCCCGGTTACGGATTCTTCTCCGAGAACGCCGACTTCGCCGATGCCATCACCAAGATGGGCGTGGCCTTCATCGGACCTCCGCCCGATGCCATCCGCGAAATGGGAGACAAGGTGTCGAGTCGCAAGGCCGCGCTGCGCGGTGGTGCTCCCATCGTCCCCGGCACGACCGAATTCGTGACCTCGGCCGAAGAGATCAAGAAGTTCGGCACCGAGTTCGGCTACCCCATCGCCATCAAGGCAGCCTTCGGCGGCGGTGGCCGCGGTATGAAAGTGGTGCGCAGCGCCGACGAGGTGCAGGAGGCCATGGACAGCGCCCAGCGCGAAGCCAAGGCCTTCTTCGGTCGCGACGAGATCTACGTCGAGAAGTACCTCACCTGGCCGCGTCACGTGGAAGTGCAGTTGGTCGGCGACCAGCACGGCAACTATGTGTGGGTGTCGACGCGCGACTGCTCGGCGCAGCGCCGCCATCAGAAACTGGTGGAGGAGGCTCCGGCGGTGGCCATGGCCAAGGGCGTCGAAGACGCCATGGGCGAAGCAGCCGTGAAAGCGGCCAAGGCCGTCGGATACTTCAACGCCGGCACCGTCGAATTCATCTATCAGGACGGCGAGTTCTTCTTCTTGGAAATGAACACCCGCCTCCAAGTGGAACATCCGGTCACCGAGGTCATCACCGGTATCGACCTCGTCGAATGGCAGATCCGCGTCGCCGGCGGAGAGAAGTTGCCGATGACGCAGAAGGACGTGGCGGCCCGTCGCAACGGCCACGGCATCGAGATCCGCATCAACGCCGAGAATCCGGCCGGAGGCAAGTTCCTTCCTTCTCCGGGCAAGATCACCAAGCTGGTTCCCTCCGACGGGTTCGGGGTGCGCTTCGACTCCGGTTACGAGAGCGGCGACGAGATCAGCCAGTACTACGACAACCTGGTCGGCAAGTTGATCGTGTGGGGCAAGGACCGTCCGACGGCCATCGCCCGCACCATCCGCGCCCTCGAGGAGATGGTGGTCGAAGGAGTGGCCACCACCATTCCGGCCGACATCGCCATCCTCCAGCATCCGGACTTCCAGGAGATGAAGCACTCCACGAAATGGGTCGAAGAAGTCCTCGATCTCTCAGGCATCGGTGCCCCGGCGCCGGCGGCGACCGACGACGACGCCGAACCGCTGGTGCGCCGCAACACCACGGTCGAAGTCAACGGCAAGCGTTTCGACGTGTCGATGTGGGTGCCCGAACAGACCGCAGTGGCCGTGTCGAGCGTGGCCAAGGCCAAGAAGCCGGCCCGGTCGGCCTCCAGCAGCGCCGGTGGCGGTGCCGGTTCGGGCCAGGTGGCCGTGCCCATGCAGGGCACCATCGTCAAGGTGCTGGTGGAAGTGGGCCAGGACGTCGAAGCCGGTCAGGCGGTCTGCGTCCTCGAGGCCATGAAGATGGAGAACCAGATCCTGGCCGAGAAGGCCGGCAAGGTCAGCGAGATCAAGGTGAAGGCCGGAGACACCGTCGGCTCGGGCGACGTGGTCGTCGTCATCGCCTGACGTCCGCCACGGTGGCCGACACAGTGGCCGATGCCGGCCTCACGCGAGATTCAGCGCTTGATCACCAAGGTGCCGGCCGCGGCGTCGTGCAGACCTTGGCGCATCGGGTGGAACACGGCTCGCAAGTAGACCACGATGGCCAGACCTGGGCCGATGGCCGGGACGAGTTGGACGACCGTCGGCACGAGAGCCCGCACTGCGGCGTAGTTGAACGACACCGGGCCTCCGTCCACGCGATTCACCACTTTCAGTCCTGCGATGCGCTTGCCGAGGGTGGTTCCCCACAGCGCCACGCCCAAGGTGTTGTAGACGAGTGAGACCCCGACCCAGAGAACGGTGATCCATAGCAATTCACTGTCGGTCAAATTCTCATCCGTCAGCGAGATACCCATGGCCAGCGTGAGAACGAAGAGCGGAACACCGATGATGATCCCGTCCAGCACCTGCGCCACGGCGCGCATGCCGATGCCGCCCAAAGTGACGGACGGCCGTTCGGACGGCGACGGAGGATCGAATGCGGACATGGGTGAGGACTCCTATTCGGCGGCCTCGGCCAATGCTTCAGCCAGAGCGGGATGGACGAGCAAGCTCTCGACGATGTCGGACACTTTCAGATTCGCGGTGACGGCCAGGGCGATCACGCTGATCAGTTCGGCTGCGTGTCGTCCGACGATCGATCCTCCGAGCACGACGCCGGTGGCCGGGTCGGAGATGATCTTCACGAAGCCGCGGGAGTCGTTGTTGATGAGGGCCTTGGGCGTGGCCGAGAACGGCACCTTTGTGACGCGAATCTTGCGACCCGAGGAGAACGCTTCGGCTTCGGCCAGGCCGACGTCGGCGATCTCCGGTTCGGTGAAGATGGCCGAGGCCGCCTTGTCGTAGTCCAAATGGCGGTGCTCACGGGTGTGCAGACCCATGACGTGTTCGGCCACCTTGCGTCCCTGCATGGAAGCCACCGACGAGAGCGGAAGCTTGCCGGAGACGTCGCCGGCGGCGTAGATGTGCTCGACATTGGTCACGCAATGGTGATTGATGGGGATGTAGCCCCCACCATCCATGTGGACCCCGGCCGCCGCCAGATCGAGGCCATCGCTGTTCGGCACCGATCCGATGGCGAGCACGGCGTGGCTGGCACGGACCTGGCGGCCGTCATCGCACTTGATGACCACGTCGTCGCCCTCGCGTTCGATCGATTGGGCTCGGGCGCCCTTCAACAGCGATACACCGCGTCGCAGGAAGTCGTCCTCCAACACGGCGGCCACTTCGGGATCCTTGCCCGGAAGCACCTGCTGTCGACTCACCACCAAGGTCACCTTGGAACCGAAGGATTCGAACATGTGAACGAACTCCACTCCGGTGACTCCGGAACCG
>JBJTYE010000058.1:0-10451 GCA_046082625.1 Actinomycetota bacterium
GCCGCCGAACCCGACGACCCGAACCGTTACCCTGAACCCATGCCCAGTTTCGACATCGTCTCCGACGTCGACCGCCAGGAAGTCCGCAACGCCGTCGATCAGGCCCAGCGCGAGATCTCCACGCGGTTCGACTTCAAGAACACCGACTCCTCGATCGAACAGAAGGACCTGGTCATCACCATGAAGTCGGTGACCGAGGATCGCCTCAACGCCCTCAAAGTGGTCCTCGAGGAGCGTCTGGTGAAGCGGGGCGTCTCGCTGCGCGGCCTGGACTACGGCAAGGTCGAAGAGGCCGCCCACAATGCCGTGCGTCAGACGGTGACCATCAAGGTGGGCATCTCCTCGGACAAAGCCCGGGAGATCAACAAGTTCATCAAGGAAAAGGGTCCGAAAGGCCTGAGCTCTCAGACCCAGGGCGAATCCATCCGGGTCACCGGCAAGAAACGCGACGATCTGCAGACGGTCATCGCGGCACTCAAAGCCGAGGATCTGGGCATCCCCCTGCAGTTCGAGAACTTCCGCGACTGACGCGGACCCTCAATCCTCGGTCGGCGTCTCGGCGGCCCGCCGCTGCAATTCGGTCACCACGTTGGCATCGGCCAGGGTGGTGGTGTCGCCGAGGTTGCGTCCCTCGGCCACATCGCGCAGGAGTCGGCGCATGATCTTGCCGCTGCGGGTCTTGGGCAGATCGGGCGTGAAATAGATGGTCTTGGGTTTGGCGATGGCACCGATCTCCTTGGCCACATGGGCCCGCAGATCGTTCTCCCCCACCGTGGATCCACCCCGCAGGGTGACATAGGCGATGATGGCCTGACCGGTGGTCGCATCGTTGGCCCCGACGACGGCGGCCTCGGCGACCGCCGGATGGGAGACCAGCGCGCTCTCCACTTCGGTGGTGGAGATGCGGTGACCGCTCACGTTCATCACGTCGTCCACGCGTCCGAGCAACCAGAGGTACCCGTCGGCATCCACCTTGGCTCCGTCGCCGGCGAAGTACCGACCCGGGAAGCGACTCCAGTAGGTCTCGCGGAACCGCTGCGAGTCGCCCCAGATGCCGCGCAACATGCCCGGCCATGGCCGGGTCAGGGTGAGATACCCGCCACCGTGTTCCACGCGCTGGCCGGCATCGTCGACCACTTCGGCGCTCACACCGGGCAGCGGGAAGGTCGCCGAACCGGGCTTCAAGGTGGTGGCTCCCGGCAAGGGACTGATCATGATGCCGCCGGTCTCGGTCTGCCACCAGGTGTCCACCACCGGGCAGACGCCGCGGCCGATGACATCGCGGTACCACATCCAGGCTTCCGGATTGATGGGCTCACCCACCGAACCGAGAACGCGCAACGAGGAGAGATCGTGCTTGGCCGGTTCGTCGTCACCCCACTTCATGAAGGTGCGGATGGCCGTCGGCGCCGTGTAGAAGATGGTCACCCCGTACTTGGCCACGATGGACCAGAGGCGATCGTTGCCCGGGTGGTTGGAGAATCCTTCGTAGATCACTTGCGTGGCTCCGTTGGCCAGTGGTCCGTAGACGATGTAGCTGTGGCCGGTCACCCACCCCACATCCGCCGTGCACCAGTAGATGTCGGTATCGGGATGGAGATCGAAGACGTACTTGTGAGTGAATGCCACCTGGGTCATGTAGCCACCGGTGGTGTGCATGATGCCCTTGGGCTTTCCGGTGGTTCCCGAGGTGTAGAGCAGGAAGAGCAGTTGCTCGCTGTCCATCGGTTCGGCCGGGCACACCGGATCGGCCGTGGCCATGAGGTCGTGATACCAGTGGTCCCGGCCGTCCTGCATGGACACCGGGTTCTGGCCCCGTCGCACCACGACCACGTGTTCGATGGTCGGTGTCGACGCCAGTGCTTCGTCGGCGGCCGGCTTCAGCGGGAAGATCTCGCCGCGTCGATGGCCACCATCAGCGGTGATCAGCACTTTGGCATGGGCATCGTTGATGCGGTCGGCGAGCGCCTGGGAGGAGAACCCGCCGAAGACCACGCTGTGGGCGGCACCGATGCGCGCGCACGCCAACATGGCCACCACGGCTTCGGGCACCATCGGCAGATAGATGTTGATGCGATCCCCGGCCACCACGCCGAGTCCCTTCAACACGTTCGAGAACCGTTGCACCTCGTCCAGCAATTGGGCATAGGTGATGGTGCGCGTGTCCCCCGGTTCACCTTCCCAGTGGATGGCCACCTTCGCGCCGCGACCGGCGAGTACGTGCCGGTCGAGACAGTTGTAGGAGGCGTTCAACCGACCGCCCACGAACCATTTGGCATCGGGAACGTTCCATTCGCAGATGGTGTGCCAGTCCTGGTCCCAGTCGAGGAGCTCGGCGGCCTGCCGGGCCCAGAAACCTTGATCGTCCCGGGCCGCTTCGTCGTAGAGGAACGTCCCGGCTGCCAAGGACTGGTCCTGGAATTCCCGGGACGGCGGGAACGTCCGGCTCTCCAGGAGCAGATCGTCGATGTTCACCTGAGGTGTGCTCTTGTCCGACACTGCTACCTCCCGCTTTCGTGCACCGCGGAACACGACTCCCGATTTCCGGTGCCTCATGAACCGTCCGAACTGTAGTGGCCCATGCAAAAAACCCTCGCGGCCGACGCGAGCTGCCTGTTCAGTTTCGGGGACCTCGCCCCCGGTATTCCACCACGGTGAACCCACCCAGCCCCTGTGGATCGCACAGGGCCTCGGCTTCGCTGATCCGGCTCCGCATGGTCATGGCGCGCAGATCCGGTCGGGCGGCCTCTTCCTCCCAGACTCGCCGACCTTCGGCGACCAGGTCCTCGATCCCCCAGCGCTGCAGGAACTGGGACTGGGACCGCACGGCCTCGGGTTCTCCGTTCCCGGACACGATCTGGTCCAGACACAGGTCCGCAGTGATGTCCTGGTCCCCGACGCGGTGCAGATAGTGCTCCCCGCGACCGTGACCGGCGTACGTCCGCAACCATTCCCGCCATGGACGGACGGCGAGTTCGGCCGTGGTCGCCACGGCGTAGTCGATGAACAGCAGTCGACCGTCGAGTCGCCCCGACACATCGTGCACCCACGACACCGCTCGTTCCTGCCAGGGCAGGCGCGCCCCGAGCGGCGCGGCCGTCGGCAAGGACGGCGGCACGCCCTCGATCGGGCGCAGGATCTCGGCCAGGTCGTCGTCCCGGCGCACGACCCAGGCCTCGCGCCAATGGCCGTCATGGACCAGCAGTCGGAACGGCAGATTGTCGAGCAGTTCGTTGGCCACGACGATTCCGTGCAGCGTGCCATTGGGCAGGACTGGTGTCGAGGTCACGCCATCGGGATGCATGGCGCGTTGCGCGGCGGAGATCTCCACGCAGACGTAGCGACCGGGATCGCCGGCGAGACATCGTGGCGAAGCCGCCAGCACGGCACGCGCCAGAGTTCCCGGGCCGGCACCCACGTCGTAGACGGCGAAGTCCTCCGGAGAACCCAATTCTTCCCACCACGCATCGAGGGCTCGCGCCAGAACCCGACCGAAGAGCGGTCCGACTTCGGGGCTGGTGATGAAGTCGCCCCGTCGGCCGGCCCGACCGATGCCCGAGGAGTAGAACCCGTGGTCGCCGTAGAGCGCCAGCTCCATGAACGCATCGAAGCGGATCGCTCCTCCGGCGGCATCGATCCGCGCTGCGAGATCCGCCGCCGCGCTCACGGCGATCCGAACCGGTTCAACCGCCGAAGGCGCCGGTGAGATCGGCCAGATCTCCGAAGCGCAGCACCGTTCCCGGCAGGACGCCGAGCACGATGGTGGCCGCGGTGGTGATCGCCAGAGCCGCCACCAATGAACTCGGGGTGCGAGCGGCGGTCGATTCACCATGGGGCGTGGGCTTCATCCACACTTCGCGCATGACGTTGCCGTAATAACCGAAGGCGATCACCGAATTCACGGCGCCGATCACGGCGATGCCGTAGGCCCAGCCATTGCCGGCTTCGAGCACCGCTCGGAAGGCCGCGAACTTGGCGATCCATCCACCGAGCGGCGGAATGCCGGCCAACGAAGCCAGGAAGACGGTCATCATCAAACCGAGGCCGGGCGCGTAGGAGAAGAGCCCGCCGAAGCTGCTGATCTCGCCGCTGCGGGTGGTGCGGGCCGCCGCGATCACCACGGCGAACATGCCGAGGTTCATGGCCGCGTACACCAGCAGGTAGACCACCACGGCCTGCAGAGCCGGTCCGGCGGCATCGCCGGTTCCGGCGACCGCCAGGGGCATCAGGATGAAACCGCCCTGGCTGATCGAGGAGTAGGCCAACATGCGCACGATGTTGGTCTGGCGCAGGGCCAACACGTTGCCGACGGTCATGGAGAGAGCGGCCATCACCCACAAGAAGGGCTGCCACACGTCTTCGGCCTGCGGGAAGCCCACGTAGATGATCGTCACCAAGGCCACGAATCCGGCAGCCTTGCTGGCCACCGACAGGAAGGCCGTCACCGGTGTGGGGGCTCCCTCGTAGGTATCGGGGGCCCAGGTGTGGAAGGGCACGGCCGACACCTTGAAGGCGAAGCCCACCACCACGAACACCACGGCCAGGATCTCCACCCCGCCGAGGTCGCCCTCGCCGGTGAGACGGGCGCCGATGTCACTCAACAGCGTGGACCCGGTGACTCCATAGAGCAGGCTCATGCCGTAGAGCATCACCGCCGAGGCGAAGACCCCGAGCAGGTAGTACTTCACGCCGGCTTCGTTGCTCTTCGAATCCCGTTTGCGCCAGGCGGCCAACATGTAGGCCGGAATGCTGAGCATCTCGAGGGCCACGAACACGCTCACCAGATCGCGGCTCGAGGCCATGAGCACCATGCCGGTGACCGAGGTGAGGAACAAGGCGTAGTACTCGCCCTGGTAGTAGTCGCCCTCTTCGACGTAGTTCTGCGAGAGCAGCACCACCACGTACCCGGCGATGAGGAAGAGAGCCTTCAGCGTGAGGGCGAACTCGTCCACGACATATCGGCCGTCGAACATCGAACGCACCGATTCATCGGCCACCGCCAGCGTCAGGACCGGAATCAAGGCACCGAGCAGCACGAATCCCGTGAGGGTGGAGGTGAGCCACTTCTTGGCATCGCTCGTGAACAAGTCGACCAGGATCACCAGGCAGATGCCGCCCGCCAGCACGATCTCGGGCGCCAGCGCGTGGTAGTCGATGGTCGGCGACTGCCAAGGAACCGCGGCGAGGAGGGTGGACAGCACGGATCAGCCTCCGAACGCCTTCAGACTGACCTGCACCGCCGGATCGATGATCTCGAAGAGCAACTGCGGATAGACGCCGAAGACCACGATGGCCACCAGGAACGGAGTCCAGGCGATCCATTCGAAGGTGTTCACATCGTGCAGATCCGAGGAATGATCATCGTCACCGTGCGACGAGCCGTGTCCGTGATCATGGCCGTGATCGTGACCGGCGAACTCGGGTTTGGGTTCGCCGAAGGCGGTGCGCTGGAACATCCACAACAAGTAGGCCGCGGCGAACACCGTACCGAGAGCGGCGATGACCATGAAGGTGCGGAAGGTCTCCTCGGGCAGACCGTCCGCCGGCGAGTACGCCGAGAGGATGGCCGGGAATTCACCCCAGAAGCCGGCCAGGCCGGGAAGGCCGAGCGAGGCCATGGCGCAGAAGCCGAGGATCCAACCGAGACGCGGCATCTGCTTGAGCATGCCGCCGAGCCGCGAGATCTCGAGAGTGTGGTACCGCTCCTTCACACTGCCGGCAACGAAGAAGAGCATGCCGGTGATCAATCCGTGGGCCACCATGCCGAAGACCGCGGCATTGAATCCCATCGGGGTGAGCGTCGAGATACCCAACATCACGAAGCCCATGTGGGCCACCGAGGAGAAGGCGATGAGCCTCTTCATGTCGGTCTGGGCCAGACATCCGAGTGCTCCGTAGATGATGCCGATGACCGCCAGCAGTCCGATCCAGGGTGCCCACTCCTTGGCCGCCGTGGGCAGGATCGGAATGGCGATGCGCACGAAACCGTACGTTCCGAGCTTCAGCAGGATGGCCGCCAGGATGACCGACCCCTGAGTGGGCGCCTGGGTGTGGGCATCGGGCAACCAGGTGTGGAACGGGAACATCGGCACCTTGACGGCGAAGCCGATGAACATGCCACCGAAGATCCAGATCTGGGCCGACCGACCGAGCAAGCCGCCATACTCGGCCAGCTGGGGAATGGAGAACGAGGCCTCCACGCCGGCCGGGAGCTCACCGCGCACCTTGAAGAAGAGGGCGATGAAGGCCACCAACATGAGGGCCGATCCGAACATGGTGTACAGGAAGAACTTGAGGGACGCGTACTGCCGCTGCTCGCCGCCCCAGACACCGATCATGAAGTACATCGGCAGGAGCACCAGTTCGAAGAAGACGAAGAACAGGATCAGGTCCTGAGCGATGAAGGTGCCGGCCATACCCGTCTGCAGGACGAGCATCAGGATCAAGAAGGCCTTCGGATTTCCCGGTGAGGGGATGTGGTTCCAGGAGTAGATCATCACCAGAAGGGTGACCACCATCGACAGGATGTAGAGAGGAAGGCTCATCCCGTCCAGGCCGATCGTGTAGTTGCTGGAGATGACCTTGATCCATTCGGTCTCGGCGAAGAACTGCAGGGTTCCGGCCTGATCGAAGTCGAACTTGGTGAGGGTGTAGACGCCGACCGCCAAGGTGGCGATCATCGTCACCAAGGCCACCAGCTTGTGCAGTTCCTCTTCGGCCTTGGGGATGAACAACATCACCAGCACGCCGACCAGCGGCAGGAAGGTGCCCACACTGAGCACCCAGTTTTGATCGCGGAGTACGTCCATGCCGTCTTTCCCCTCAGGTATTGATGATCACGAGTATGAGAGCGCCGATGGCGGCCGCAGCGAACAGCAGCGCTCCGTATTGATTGACTTTGCCCGACTGCACGGGCCGGAGAGCTCCGCCCGTTCCCCGGGCCGCGGCACCCGAGCTGTTCACTGCGCCGTCCACGACGCGTTGATCGATGGTGCGGTACACCCAACCGGCCGTGCGTCGCGAGATGCGCCCGGCAGCGTTGACGGCGCCGTCGAGAACGTTCTGGTTCACCCAGTAGGCGGCCCGGGCGATGGGGTGGGCGACGGCCCGCACGATGACCCGCTCGTAGAGGGCGTCCAGGTAGTACTTGTTCCAGAGGAAGGCATAACCCCCGCGCAGCACGGCGTTGCGCTGGGTCAGGCCCACCAACCGCCGTGAGCGACGGGTGTAGTAAGCCACGCAGAAGAGCCAACTCGAGACCAGGCCGGCGGCCACGATGACCAAGGACAAGGCGGCCTTGGACCACTTGAACTTGGCGTGGCTCACCGTCGGGAAGTAGCAGACGGTTCCCGGTTCGGGAGCGCTGATGGCACAGCCTTCGGTGGCCTTCTCTTCGGCCCGAACGAGTATCACGCTCTTGCCCGGACCGCTCGGCAGCACGGCGTCGGTCACGACGTACTCGCTACTCGGCTCGACGTACTTCTTGAATCGCTCCCAACTGGATCCGAAGGGCGTGGCGTTGGCGAAACCGGCCACCAGCGCCAACGAGGCCAGGATCATGAGGGGCACGGTGATCAACTTGCCGCTCTCGTGGGGACCATGGGACCCATGACTGTCGTGACTGTCGTGACTGTCATGGCTGTCGTGAACGTCATGGCCGTCATGGGCACCATGATGCGCGTCATCGTGTCCGGCACCGTGATGAGCGTCATCGTGATGTTCACCGGCGGCGGCACCGCGGGCCTCGCCGAAGAACGTCAGATACGTGGCTCGGGTCATGTAGGCCGCGGTCAAGAAGGCGCCCCCGAGTCCCACGATCATGAAGGCCGTGTAGCCGTTGTGGCCCACGTTGTCGATGATCTCGTCCTTGGAGAAGAAGCCGGCCAAGGGGAACACACCGGCGAGAGCCAAGGTGGAGATGATCCAAGTGGTGGCGGTGATCGGCATCTTCTTGGCCAGACCGCCCATGTCCTTCTTCATGTCGAAGGAGTGATGGGATCCCGAATGGCTCACCGATCCGGCGGCCAGGAACAGACAGGCCTTGAAGAATGCATGCGTGAAGATATGGAACACCGCCGGCAGCCAGGCTCCGGCGCCGAGACCGAGCATCATGTAGCCGAGCTGAGAGACCGTCGAGTACGCCAGCACCTTCTTGATGTCCACCTGGACGAAGGCCAGCAGGGCGGCGATGACGATGGTGATGCCACCGATCAGCACGATGAAGTTGAGGTTGGTGTCCCCGATCTTCATGCCCTCCCAGAACACCGGGTAGACCCGGGCCACCAGGAACACACCGGCCACCACCATGGTGCTGGAGTGCAACAGCGAACTGACCGGTGTGGGACCGGCCATGGCATCGGGAAGCCAGGTGTGCAACGGGAACTGGCCGCTCTTGCCGATACAGGCCACGAAGAGGGCGACGGCACCCCAGGTGAGCGCCGAACCACTGGCCTCACCCGACATGGCCCAGGCACCGAGACCGCTGATGTTGAAACCGCTGACACCGAGGTTCTCCTGCGTCCAACTGTTGGCCGAGAAGAACAGGATGGCGGTGCCGATCAGCAGTCCCATGTCGCCGACGCGCACCGTGAAGAACGCCTTCAGGGCGGCGCGAGCGTTGGCTTCTTCCTCCCACCAGTGCCCGATCAACATGAACGAACACAGGCCCATGATCTCCCAACCGAGAATCAGCTGCACCATGTTGGGGGCCAGGACCATCGAGAGCATGCCGGCCGAGAACAGGGTCAGAGCGGCGAAGAAATGCGTGTACCGACGGTCGCCGCGGAGATACTCGAGGGAGTAGATCTGCACCAGGCTGGAGATGAAGGCCACCACCACGAGCAGGGTGAGGGCGAGGCCGTCGATGTGCTGTCCGATCCCGAACTCGAATCCGCCGCTTTGCCACCAGGTCCATTCACGGATGACCGGTTCGACGAATCCGGCACCGTGTTCGGCTGCTTTGCCCGCGGCCTTGGCGGCCGAGTGGGCCATGTCCTCCATCGAATGCGACGAGGCTCCGTTCACCCGCTGGATCCACTGCCAGGCCGCGCCGACCGAGAGCACCAGCGAGCCGAGCATGGACAGCACACCGAGTTCGCTGCCCTTTCGCGGCAGGCGCTTGCCGAAGAAGATGATCAGGACGAAGGCCGCCGCCGGAACGATCGGAATCAGCCAGGCGTTCTCCAGGAACCAGCCCGACGACAGGCTCATCGGTTTCTCAGCCGCTGCCACCAACATCGGTCAGCCCTTCATCTCGGAGAGTTCGTCGAGGGCGATGGAACGCCGGTTGCGGTAGATGAGAAGCACCATCGCCAAACCGACGCCGACTTCGGCGGCGGCCACGGCGATGACGTACAAGGCGAACGTGTTCCCGTCCACCGATCCGGTGCGTACCGAAAAGGCCAGCAGATTCAGGTTCACCGAGTTCAGGATCAACTCGATGGACATGAGCACCATGACGGCGTTCTTGCGGGCGAGCACCCCGTAGACGCCGATGCAGAAGAGCACGGCGCCGAGAAGGAGGAACTGGGTCGTCAACATGGTGCGGTCAGTCCTTTCGGGCCAGGACGATGGCGCCGATGACGGCGATGAGCAGAACGAAGGACAGAGCCCAGAAGGGCAGGAGATACGGGCCGAAGATGTCGTCACTGATGAGCTGGATGGGGATCTGGGCGGCTTCGGACGGATCCTCGATCAAGCGCTCGTCGCCGAATCCGTCGATGATCACCCAGGACATGACCCCGAGCATCACGAGGGCCACCGGAATCCCGAGACGCCAGTTCTTGTTGTTGAGATCGCTCTCGGCACCGATGCGGGCTCGGGTGAGCATCGTTCCGAAGAGGAAGAGGACCATGACCGCGCCGACGTAGACGAGCACCTGGGTGACCGCCACGAATTCGGCCGACAGCAAGAGGTACTGAGCGGCGGCACCCGAGAGCACCACCACCAACCACAGTGCTGCGTGCACCACGTTGTTGACCGTCACCACGCGCAACGCACCCACGACCATCAGCAACGAGATGATCCCGAAACCGATGTTCTGGGCCACGAGGAGATCGGCTGCGACCACTACTTCTTGCCCTTCTTCTCGGCTCCGGCCTCGAGCGCCGGGGCCTCGGGCACGGTCTCCATCCACTCGCCCAACTTGTCCTTGTCGTGGAGGAGATCGGCGATTCGCGGCTCGCTGTATTCGTACTCCGGACTCCAGAAGAGGGCGTCGAACGGGCACACCTCGACGCAGATGCCGCAGTACATGCACAGCGCGTAGTCGATGTCGAAACGATCCAGTTTGTTGACCTGGCGGGGTTTGCCACCGGCCCGGCGCGGCGGGGCCAGTTCCTTGTGACCCTCGATGTAGATGCACCAGTCCGGACAGGACCGGGCACACAGCATGCAGGCCGTGCAGTTGTCTTCGCGGAGCGCGATGACACCCCGGGCGCGCAACGGCGGCG
>JBJTYE010000059.1:0-5692 GCA_046082625.1 Actinomycetota bacterium
GGGGAATCGGCGAAGTTCCTGGCCCATCTGGATCTGACCGACCGCGAACGCATCATCGCCGAACGCGTGGTCAAGGAGATCAACGCACGTTTGGGATTCCTCCTGGACGTCGGACTCGACTATCTGAGCCTGTCGCGCTCAGCCGGCACCCTGGCCGGCGGCGAGGCCCAGCGGATCCGTCTGGCCAGCCAGATCGGCTCCGGTCTGGTCGGGACGCTCTACGTCCTGGACGAACCCTCCATCGGATTGCATCAGCGCGACAACCGGCGCTTGATCGAAACCCTCATCCGGCTGCGAGATCTGGGGAACACGGTGCTGGTGGTCGAACACGATGAGGAGACCATTCGCGAAAGCGACTGGATCGTCGACATAGGACCGGGAGCCGGAGAACACGGTGGGGAGGTCGTCTACAGCGGACCGGTGAAGGGCATCACCAAGGCCAAGGAATCGATGACCGGTCAGTACCTGTCGGGGAAGAGGAGCATTCCGGTTCCGCAATCGAGACGTCAGCCGGGAACGAACTGGCTCGAGATCGTGGGTGCCCGGGAGCACAACCTGCAGAATCTCACGGTCAAGATTCCCCTCGGGTGTTTCGTGGCAGTCACCGGAGTATCGGGAAGCGGCAAGAGCACTCTGGTACGCGACATCCTGCTACCCACCTTGATGCAGCGGATCTACAAGTCCAAGGAAGCGCCGGGCAAGCACAAGCGGATCAACGGCATCGAACACCTGGACAAGGTCATCGACATGGATCAGTCTCCGATCGGTCGGACTCCGCGATCGAACCCGGCCACCTACACCGGCGTGTTCGACAACATCCGCAAGCTCTTCGCCACCACCGCTGAGGCCAAAGTGCGCGGGTACATGCCAGGGAGGTTCTCCTTCAACGTGCAGGGCGGGCGATGCGAGGCTTGTTCCGGTGACGGAAATATCAAGATCGAGATGCATTTCCTGCCCGACGTCTACGTTCCCTGCGAGGTCTGCAAAGGGGCGCGGTACAACCGGGACACCCTCGACATCGCCTTCAAGGGCAAGAACATCGCCGAGGTCCTGGACATGCCGATCTCGGAGGCCGTGGATTTCTTCGCCAATCAGCCGGTGATCGCGCGGCACATGCAGACGCTGGTGGACGTGGGACTCGGGTACGTCCGTCTCGGGCAATCGGCTCCGACCTTGTCGGGAGGTGAGGCACAGCGTGTGAAGTTGGCGGCCGAGTTGGCAAAACGCAGCACCGGTCACACCATTTATCTGTTGGACGAACCCACGACCGGTCTGCACTTCGAGGACGTTCGCCGGTTGCTCACGGTGTTGTCGCGTCTGGTGGATCAGGGAAACACGGTGCTGGTCATCGAGCACAACCTGGACGTCATCAAGACCGCCGACTGGTTGATCGATCTCGGCCCGGAAGGCGGATCCGGCGGTGGTCTGGTGGTGGCCGAAGGTGCTCCGGAAGTGGTGGCCGAGGTGGAGACGAGCCATACCGGAACCTTTCTGCGTCCGCTGCTGAACGCATGAGCGCCCACGCCGGGGCTCCCGATCTCGTCTTTCTCCAGCGGAGAACGATCCGGTCCCTACGGTTGATGCAGATCCCCGGTCAGGCGGCGGTCGCCGGGGTGGTGGCCGTGGTGGCACTGTTGGCATCCGATCTGGTGGGGTCGGATCGGCTGGCCGGAATCGGCAGTGCCGGAGCCACTCTCGGGGCGGCCTTCACCGCCGTCCCTCTGGCTGCCATGATGCGGCGACGAGGTCGGCGTCCGGCTTTGGTGACGGCGTTCAGCCTGGGGTCACTGGGGGCGGCCGCGGCGGCCTTCGGTGGGGAAACCGGTTCGCTCACGGTGTTCGTCATCGGGATGCTGATCTTCGGAGCCGGTCAGGCCGGAGCTCTGCAGAGTCGGTACACGGCCGCCGATCTGGCTCCGACCGAGGCCAAGGCGTCGGCCATCGCTTCGGTGGTGTGGGTCGGCACTTTGGGCGCGGTCTTCGGCCCGCTCCTGACGCCCGTCGAAAAGAACCTGGCCGAGGCTCTCGGACTGTCGCGACTCGTTGGTCCGTTCCTGGCGGCGTCGCTGTTCTTCGCCCTCTCGGCATTGGTGGCCGCTATTCGCTTGCGGCCCGATCCGCTGGTGGTGAGCGGAGGTACGACCAGCGGCGGGGAGCGAACGCCGTTGCGATCCCAGGTGCGCGTGGCCGTGCGGGCCATCGCCGGATCGCGCTTGGCTCAGGCCGGCTTGGCGGCCATGGTGGTGTCGCAGGCCACCATGGTGGCAGTCATGACCATGACTCCTCCGCACATGAAGGATCACGGACACGCCGACTTGTCCGCCCTGGTGGTCGCTCTCCACATCGTGGGGATGTACGGCTTCTCACCTCTCATCGGCCGGCTCACCGATCACGTCGGACGATTGCGCTCGCTCGAGATCGGTGCCGTGATCCTGGGGGCCGGCATCGTGTCCACGGTGATCGCCGGGTACGTCCCGAGTCTGATGTTCATCGGTCTGCTGTTCTTGGGTATCGGATGGAGTGTGGGGTTGATCGCCGGCACCACCTTGGTGAGCGAATCGGTGCCTGCGAGCGCCCGAGTGGAGGTCCAAGGCACCGCCGACTTGGCAATGAGCCTGTGCGGGGGACTGGCGGCTTTCGGTTCCGGCTTCGTCAAGCAAGCTTGGGGATTCCACGTCCTCGCCGACATCTCGACGGTGGCGGCCGGTGGGCTGGTGGTCCGGGTCTGGATCACGCGCCTCGGCGCTCGGCCGGCATCCCTGCGCTCTTAGGCTGACCCGATGGTGCGTCGGCCGGAACCTGGCACGATCCCCGAATCTCCCGGTTCGTATCTCTTCAAGGACGCCCACGGTCGTGTGATCTACGTCGGCAAGGCGGCGAATCTTCGACAACGGCTGTCGAACTACTTCCAGGCGCCGGAGCAACTGCATCCTCGGACGGCGCAGATGGTGGCCACGGCCGAGACGGTGGAATGGCTGACGGTGCGCAACGAGGTCGAGGCCCTGATCCTCGAATACAACCTCATCAAGGAGCATCGACCGCGCTTCAACGTCCGGCTGCGGGACGACAAGAGCTATCCGTTGCTGGCGGTCACCACCGACGAAGAGTGGCCCCGTGCCGTGGTCATGCGCGGTCAGAAGCGGAAGGGCACGCGCTACTTCGGCCCGTATCCCCATGCCCATGCCATCCGCGAGACCCTGGATCTCTTGTTGCGGACCTTTCCGATCCGGACGTGCAGTCAGGGAAAGTTCAACCAGCATGCGCGACTGGGTCGACCGTGTCTGCTCTTCCACATCGAGAAGTGCAGCGGACCTTGCGTCGGGGAGGTCTCAGCAGAGGACTACTCGACGCTGGTCCGGGAGTTCTGCCGATTCCTCGATGGCGACACCGAGGAGATCCTCGACCGCCTCAAGCACGAGATGGTGGCGGCCTCGGAATCCATGGAGTACGAGCGGGCGGCCCGGATCCGCGACCGTCTGCAGTCGGTCGCCCAGGCCATGGAGAAGCAGCAGATCGTCGGCGAGCGCGACGAGGACATCGACGTCATCGGTGTAGCCGACGACGAGCTTGAGGCCGCGGTCCAGGTCTTCTTCGTGCGCAAGGGACGCATCGTCGGTCGTAAGGGTTTCGTGTACGACAAGATGGAGGAACTGTCCGACGAGAGTTTCGTGGATCGCATCATCGAACTGCTCTACAGCGATGAGCCGGTACAGGGGATTCCGCGCTTGGTTCTGGTGCCGACTCTTCCCGGGAATCTCGGAATCTACGAGGAATGGCTCGGATTCCTGGCCGGGAAGAAGGTGGAGGTCCGGGTTCCGCAACGCGGAGCGAAACGTGAACTTCAGGACCTGGTCACGGCCAACGCGTCCCAGGAGTTCGTGCGGCATCGGCTCAAGAGATCGAGTGATCACAACGCCCGCAGCCGAGCCTTGACGGAACTCCAAGCGATGCTGGAATTGCCCGAAGCACCCCTGCGTATCGAATGCTTCGACATGGCCCATCTGCAGGGAACCGACTACGTGGGTTCGATGGTGGTGATGGAAGACGGGCTTCCGAGCAAGCGCGAGTACCGGAGATTCAAGGTCAAGGCGGTGGAGGGGAACGACGATTACGCCGCCATGGCCGAGGTCCTGACGCGCCGTCTGCAGGCGTATCTGGACGAGCGGGACGCCGACATGGGAATCGATGGTGACGAGTCGCCGGAGCGAGTCCGGCCGAAACGTTTCGCCTATCCGCCGCAATTGTTGCTGGTTGACGGGGGAAAGGGTCAACTGGCGGTGGCCGAGCAGGTGGTGCGGACCTTGGGATTGACCGACGAGATTCCTGTGGCCGCCCTCGCCAAGCGGTTCGAGGAGGTCTACGTTCCGGGACGCCCGGATCCGGTGGAGTTGGCCCGCGGCAGCGAAGCGCTGTTCATGTTGCAGCGGATACGCGACGAAGCCCATCGCTTCGCCAATACGTTCCATCGCGAACTCCGTCAGAAGCGGATGGTGAGCAGCGCCTTGGACGGTATCGAGGGTCTCGGTGAAGCCCGTCGCAAGCGACTGCTCAAGGCTCTGGGCGGCATCAACGCCGTCAAGTCCG
The DNA here is from genome assembly GCA_046082625.1 of Actinomycetota bacterium. Taxonomy (GTDB): domain Bacteria; phylum Actinomycetota; class Acidimicrobiia; order Acidimicrobiales; family Ilumatobacteraceae; genus Casp-actino8. The sequence continues at coordinate 4,585 of JBJTYE010000059.1, forward strand.
CCTCGTTGGACGATCTCCTGGCCCTGACATGGCTTCCCGATTCCGTGGCTCGCTCCGTGTACGCGCATTTCCACCCGGACGGGTCGACGAGTTGACGATGAGATTCCTCGTCGTGGCTACACGTTGGGAAGAACGTCCGATTCGAACCAGTGATACGAGTCGAGTCGTTCGGCGGCGTCACGACCAAGGGTGAAATCCGGAACGATCACTTCGTCGAAACCGAGTTCCCGGTAGTCGCGCAGCGCCTCGATCATGGTGTCGGCGTTTCCGATGATCGAACGATCCGCCGGGGCCGCCGCACGAAGACGATCGGCTGATTGCGGGTCGTCGGCTCGGAAGAACAGGGCCTGTACCGAATGCTGCAGACTTGACGGATCGCGCCCGACGCGGGCACAGGCGTCCTCGATGGTCGTCAGACGTCGACCGGCCTCGGCCACGTGCCCCCAGGTGTTCCATTGGTCGGCATGGCGCGCCGTGATGACCGACATGCGCGGCCCCCCGGTGCCCACCAGGAGGGGCAATGGATCTTGGATCGGCGTCGGTCGGCACGGGGCATCCGTGATGTGGAAGTGTCGACCGTGAAAAGTGGTGCGTTCGGTGCCGAGGAGTGATCGAATGATCTGGATGGCCTCCTCGAAGCGGTCGACGCGATCCTTGGGAGCGAGCAGGTCGATGCCGTAGGCGCGGTGTTCGTTCACCTGCCATCCCGCCCCCACTCCGAGGGTCAGGCGTCCGTCGGAGATTCGGTCCACGGTGGCGGCCACGTTGGCAAGCACCGCCGGATGACGCACGGTCGTGGGAGAGACCAGGGAGCCGAGGCGAAGGCGCGAGGTGGTGGCGGCCAGGGCGGCGATCACGCTCCAGCATTCGTGGACGGAGCCGTCGGTTATCTCGTCGGTGGGTGAATTCGGCATGAAGTGATCGGCGTACCACAGACAATGCCAGCCAGATCGTTCGGCGTAACCGGCGAGGTCGCGCACTTCGGTCCAGGGACGTTCGGGCGAGGGCCAGAGAGAGAACTTCATGCGCCGTCGACAGTAGCCCGCGTCGTCGACGTCGTAACCTGACGCAGTGGCCGGGACCGATGACGACGATCTGTGGGAAACCC
>JBJTYE010000060.1:0-13033 GCA_046082625.1 Actinomycetota bacterium
GTCGAGTTGGCGGTAGGTGATGCCCACCACGGACGCCGCCTGATTTCCCGAATAGCCCCCGATGTCCGAATTCGTCTTCGTAGAGGTCATGTCCCAGTACTCCTCCGTCCGGCCGATTGACGACGAATGACAGCAGTGTCGTTCGGAGGGGTCAGAGTACGGCCCGCCGACCGAAACTTCAACGTTTCTCTCAGGCCTGGAAGTCCTCCGGGTTGATTCCCTCCAGAAAATCGCGGAATTCTCCCAGCAATTCCCGCTGGGTCTCCTCCGAGACCGGGGCCGGACCGCTCGGCTGCTCGTCCACCTCTTCGATATCGGCCACCCGTCCAGCCTCGTCCAGCACATCGGGTTCGCAGTAGATGTTGGCCCCGGCCCGTACTGCGAGGGCGATTCCATCGGAGGGGCGACTGGACACGGTGACCGCTCCGGTCCGGGTCTGGAGATGCAGTTCGGCGAAGAACGTGCCGTCGTCGACATCGGTGATCACGACCTTGTCCAGAACCGCTCCGAGGGCGCCGAGAACGTTCACCATCAGATCGTGGGTGAGCGGCCTCGGGGCCTCTCGCCCTTCCACCGCCAACTGGATGCTGCTGGCCTCCGGAACTCCGACGTAGATCGGCAGGAGCCGCCGCAAGCCTTCGCGCTCGCGCAGAAAGACCACCGGGACGTTGCCGATCACTTCCATGCGGACTCCGAGCAACTCGAGCGGAACCATGCGATCAGCGTACCGCGCGTGGGCGAGGGCCTCGGATCAGCGACCCTCGCCCAGACTTCCCAGAGCTCGCGCCACGAGGATGGCCCGCAGACGCGAGCCCAGATCGTTGAGTTCCGCCAGAAGGCGCTCCGACTCCTGACGGGCCTCGGGAGACCGTCGCCGCAGAACCGGCAGGACCCGCTGTTCGAAGAGGCCGGCTTCGCGTTCGGCCGCCGTCTTCCAAGCCTTCAGCAGGCGAACGTCGAATCCGATGTCGGCGAATCCTTTGGCCACTTCGCACACCGCCAGATCCTGTTCGTCGAAGAGGTCTTCGCGGCCCACCGAGCGGGGTGAGACCATGCCGAAGCGCTCCAGTTCCTCGAGGGTGCCGTCGTCGACCCCGGACAGCGTGCGCAACTCGGCCCGGCTGTAGGTGGCCGGCCGACCCAGGCGATCCGAGGGATCGGGCGGGACCGGACGCCGCTCGGTCTCCTCGGTGGGAATGGGAAACGGACGAACGGCACGAACGGCCGCCGGATGATTGGCCGGGGCCGGCTCCTCGGGGAGGCTCGTGACGTTCTTGATGCCGCGTGGCGCCGGACGCTCAAGGCCATCAGGGGGCGTGTCGAGGCGATCCTTGATGATGCGCAAAGGCAGGTACTTGTCCTTCTGTTCGCGCAAGATGTACCTCAGGCGGTCCACGTCCTCGTCGTAGAACTTTCGATAACCCGAGGCCGTCCGCTCCGGCACGATCAGACCCTGGCTCTCGAGGAACCTGATCTTGGAGATGGTCACGTCCGGAAACTCCTCCAAGAGCAACCCGAGCACCTCTCCGATGGACAGGTAGGGGCGTTCGACCGACGACTTCTGAGTCATGACGCGAATCTCACGGTCCGTCGTTCGGTTCGAGGAAGATCAGTCGGAAACGGCCGATGAGGATCTCATCACCTTGCTGCAGCACCACCGAGTCGACGCGCCGCTGATTCACATACGTTCCATTCAGCGATCCCATGTCGCGCAATACGTACTCAGCGGATTGGCGTTCGATTTCGGCATGACGACGCGAGACCGAGATGTCGTCCAAACTGATCTCGCTGTCGGGGTGACGACCCAGTCGAGTGAGGGCCCCGTCCAGTTCGAAGCGCGCCCCCGCCATGGGGCCCGATCGCACCATCAGAGTGGCGGCATCGGGAGGAAGCGTGCGCAGATTGATCGACACGTTGTCCTGAGGGCCGAAAGTGTCCTGCAGCGCATCCGGCTTGGCGATGACCACGGTCTTGTCGCTCGACACTTCGAGCGGAGCGCCACAGGAACTGCAGAAGTACGCATCGACGATGTTGCGGTGACCGCACTTCTGGCAGAAGACCGGACTGCTCATGCCCCTGCCACCAGCTGCCGATAGGCCTGTTCGTCCATGAGAGCGGAGAGATCGACGCCGGAGCTCACTTCGATTTCGCAGATCCACCCCGCACCGAACGGGTCGGAGTTGATCAGTGCCGGATCGTCCTGGAGCGCGTCGTTCACCGTCACGATCCGACCGGCCACCGGCGCATAGATGTCCGAGACCGACTTCGTGGATTCGACTTCACCCATGGCGTCACCGGAGGACACCGTGTCGCCGACGCGGGGAGTTTGCACGAACACCACGTCGCCGAGAGCGTCTTGAGCGAAATCCGTGATGCCGATCCGGGCCACCGAACCCTCGATCCGGATCCACTCGTGATCCTTGGAGAAGAGCAGAGTGCCGGATGCGGACATGGCGTCAATCTAGTCCTTGCGGTCGGTCCGGCTGACCCCTGCCGAGCGGCCCGCAACCAGGCTTCGACGAATGACCGGGACGTACCCGAAAGCGGTGTAGTAGCTGAGGCCCAAACCGATCGGTCCGGCGATCCAGGCGAACCAGGTGAAGAACCAGTCTCCGGGGATGCCGCTCTCCCCCATGACGAAACCCGGAAAGACGAACATCAGAATGAAGGTCGCCCACTTGCCGAGGTACGAGACGTCGAAGCGTTCCATCCCGAAGGCCAAGGTGAGCACCGCCACAACCGCCCCGAAGACCACCTCCCGGATCAGCACCAGGAGGCAGAACCACCACGGGGCCGAGCCATCGATCATGATCGCCACCAGCGCCACGATGAACAGGATCCGATCGGCGGTGGGGTCGAACTTCTTACCGAACTCACTGACCTGATCGAAGCGCCGCGCCACCCAGCCGTCCACCCAGTCGGTGGCTCCCAGGCCTCCCAGGATCAAGGCGGCGAACCCGGGCTCTTCGGCTCCGAGCAGCAGCCACACGAAGACCGGCAGGCAACACAGCCTCACCAAGGTGATCAGGTTCGGCCACGTGGCCACTCCCAGATCGCTCGCCCGATCCTCACCCACGGCCCAACAGTACTCCTGTCGTAGTGTCGTGCCATGAACTCGGGAATCCTCGAAGGACAGGTCGTGGTGGTCACCGGTGCAGGGTCGGGAATGGGAAGCGCCTTCTGTCGCCGTCTGGCCGCCGACGGGGCGCATGTCGTGGCCAACGACATCGATGAAGCAGCGGCTGGCCGTATGGCCGACGAAGTCGGTGGAGAGGCCAGCATCTTCGACGTTTCGGATTCGCAGGCCTTCGACGCCGCCATCGATCGCGTGGTCGCTCATCACGGGCGCCTCGACGTCCTCGTGAACAACGCCGGCATCGCGCCACCGCGCGACCCGCAACGAGTCGAACGGGCCTTGGCCAACCAGATGAAGCGCATGGAGGGCCGCTTCGACGAACTCGAACCCACCAACGATCTGGTCGAATTGAGCGACCTCGAGTGGAATCGCATGCTGCAGATCCATCTGAACGGTGCCTTCTTCGGCACCCGTGCCGCACTCCGCCACATGGTCCCGGCGCGCCGTGGCTCGGTCGTCAACATCTCCTCGATCCTCGGTCTGCGTCCGGCTGCCGGGGCCGCGCACTACAGTGCCGCCAAAGCCGGCATCATCGCTTTGACGAAGTCCGCCGCACAAGAGGTGGCGCCCTTCGGGGTGCGGGTCAACGTGGTGTGTCCGGGTTGGGTCGACACCCCGCTACTGGCCCCATTCGACGACGTCACCCGGGCCGGCATTCGCATGCAGACACCCATCGGCCGCATGGCCTCCGCCGAGGAACTCGCCGAGGTCGTGCGATTCCTCGCTGGACCGGAGTCCTCGTACTGCGTCGGCGACGTCTTTCCGGTCTCGGGAGGTTGGGTCTGATGGCCACCGTGTTCTCCAGGATCATCGCCGGCGAGCTGCCGGGAACCTTCGTCTGGGACGACGACTCCTGTGTGGCCTTCCTCTCCATCAATCCCATGGCGCCCGGTCACACGCTCGTGGTGCCGCGCCAAGAGGTCGACCACTGGGTGGATGCCGATCCGGCCTTGATCAGCCACCTGTTCGACGTCACCCGCATCATCGGCGTGGCCCAGAAGACCGCTTTCGCCTGCGAGCGCGTCGGCGTGATCATCGCCGGCTACGAAGTTCCGCACTTCCATATCCACGTTCTTCCCACCACCACCATGTCGCAACTCGACTTCGCCAATGCCGCGACATCCATCGACCGCCAGGCGATCGAGACGTCAGCGGAATCGATCCGCCGCGCACTACGCGAGGCCGGCCATCGCCACGTGCGCTGAGCAGACCTCAGAGCGGGACGATCAGCTCCGGCCCGTTGTTGCGCACCGCATTGACAGCGGGTCCCACGTCGACCATGGTCAGGACATCGTCGGAGGCCGGGATCAGGAGTTCGAGGACGGGTCCTAGTTCGGCATCGGCGGACTGACCCTCCCCCAGCCACGCTTCCCAATCGTCGGCTTCGATCACCGCCGGCATGCGATCATGGACTCGGGCCAGGGTCGGATTGGCGGCCGTGGTGATCACGCAACAGGTACGTCGGACCACGCCGTCATCGGGCGACGTCCAGGTGGACCACAGACCGGCCACGGCGAGCGGACGACGGTCCCGGCGAGTCACGTAGACGGCGCGTTTCGGGCCGGAGGCCGCCACGTCGACCGTGCGCCATTCGTAATAGCCGTCCATCGGGACGAGACATCTCTTGGTGCGGATCGATGGCCGGAACGACGGCTTCTCGGCCACGGTCTCGGCCCGAGCATTGATATGGCCGCTCCCACGCCTCTCCTTGGCCCAACCGGGAACGAGCCCCCAGGTCATCCGACCCAGCCGACGATGACCGTCCCCGGACCGGGCCACGACCAGAACCGACGTCGTCGGTGCAACGTTGTAATTGGGTCGGAACGCCATTTCCGCTCCATCGGCCGGCACCTCCTCGGCCTCGAAGATGGCCGACAACTCCGCCGGGGGTGTGAGCGAGGTGAACCGGCCGCACATGGCCGTCACCGTAGCGGCGCCCTGACCGGCGCGTCATCCGAGCCAGTCGTCGAACATGGCGAACCCGCTACCGTGAAAGCCGACGAGGAGACGCACACATGACCCTGGACACCTTGACGAGCGGCGAGTCGACCGCCCCGATCGATCTCGGCTTCGCCGCATTCGATGCCGACAACCACTACTACGAGGCCGAGGACGCATTCACTCGGCACATCCCCCGCGACATGGCCAAGCGATGCATGCAATGGGCCGTGGTCGATGGCAAGAAGCGCCTACTGGTGGGCGGACGCGTCAATCGTTTCATTCCCAATCCCACCTTCGATCCCGTCTCGAAGCCTGGCGCCCTCGATGCCTACTTCCGCGGACGGGTGTCCGGCGGCGACATGCGGGCCTTGTTCGGTGAACTCGATCCCATCGACGCCGCCTATCGGGACCGGGACGCCCGCGTCCGACTCATGACCGAGCAAGGTCTGCAGGGAGCGATGTTCTTTCCCACTCTCGCGGTCGGCATGGAGGAATCGCTCCGCCACGACGTCCCTGCGCTGTGTGCGGCGTTCCGGTCCTTCAATCGCTGGCTCCACGATGACTGGGGTTTCGCCTATCGGGACATGATCTATGCGGCGCCGTACATCACGTTGGCCGATCCTGACTGGGCGGTGGCCGAAGCGGAATGGGCCATCTCACAGGGAGTCAAGGTCGTGGTTATGCGCACCTCACCCGCGCTCACCGCCGAGGGTCCGACGCGTTCGCCGGGTGATCCCGTCTTCGACCCCTTCTGGGCCCGCCTGGCCGAGGCCGATGTGGCCGTGGCCTTCCACTCCGGTGATGCCGGATACGGCAAGTACATCTCCGACTGGGAGCCCAATGGCGACTTCGAGGCTTTCAAGTCCTCACCGATGCGGGTCATGACCAGTGATCGTGCCCCCTTCGACATGTTCGCCATCCTGGTCAGCCACGGAGTGTTCGCACGTCATCCGAAACTGCGCGCCGCCTCCATCGAGGCCGGGGCCGACTGGGTTCCGAGCCTGGTGAAGAAGTTCAAGAAGGCCTACGCGCAGCAGCCGTTCATGTTCGCCAAGGATCCGGTGGAGGACTTTCGCGAACACGTGTGGATCGCTCCGTTCTACGAGGACGACATCCCACTCCTGGCCGACACCATCGGCGTCGACCGTCTGCTCTTCGGCTCGGACTTCCCGCATGCCGAAGGTCTCGCCGTACCCACGGCCTTCGTCCACGACCTCGAGGGCTTCTCGGCACCCGATATCCGGCGCATCATGCGTGAGAACGCGCTGACGTTCCTGAGTCTGTGAGAGTCGTATCGTGAACCGACTCGAGACACCTTTCGCCGGGATCGGGATCATCGAGACGATGATGGGATTCCCCGATCCCGACCCGCGGCGTCTCTACGAATTCTTCCGGGGCAACATTCGCGACAAGGAGAGCGCGGCCACCATGTTCCCGGTCGAGTATCTGTTCAAGCAGAACGTGCCGGGAGCCATCCCGGACGACCTGGATCCGGTGGAGGTGGCCATCAACACCATGAACCACTTCGGGATCGAGCGGTCGATGATCGGCATCGAAGGCGACCCGGGACTGCGGGCGTGGCGTGAATTCCCGGACCGTTTCATTCCGACCTGCAGTGCCGATGCCAACGGCGGTCTGGACGAGGTTCGCAAGATCCGCCGCCTGCACGAGGAATGCGGGCTGCGGGCGGTCGGCACCTTCCCGGCGGGCTGCACTCCCCAAGTTCCCATCGACCACGCGCGCTGGTATCCGATCTACTCCGTGTGCGCCGAATTGGGAATCCCGATCTTCATCTGCGCCGGCATCCCGGGTCCGCGGGTGCCGAGCATGTGTCAGAAGGTCGAACTTCTGGACATCATCTGCTACGACTTCCCGGAACTGACCATCGTCACCCGGCACGGATGCCAGCCGTGGACCGAATTGGCCGTGAAGCTCATGTTGAAATGGCCCAACCTGCACTATTCGACCAGTGCGTTCGCTCCCAAGCACTACGACCAGCGGATCCTCGACTACGCCAATTCGCGCGGCGCCGACCGGGTGATCTACGCCGGGTACTGGCCCATGGGGCTCACGTACGAGCGGATCATGGGAGACATGCCCCACGTCCCCCTGCGGGCCGAGGTCTGGCCGAAATTCCTGCGCCAGAACGCGCTGCGCGTTCTCGGACTCGCCGACGAGTCTCAGCCCACGGCGTAAGTCAATGCGCCGCGTGCGACGAGCTTGCCGCTCGTCTCACCGATCACCTCGGCCGAACAGAAGATGATCCGGCGTCCCCGTTTGACGACGATCCCTTCGGCGATGGCCGATTCGGTGACCAGCGGACGCAGGTACTGGATCTGCAGATCGACGGTCGAGAAACCCGTCTCGTCCTCGTAAGCCGATCCGATGGCTGGTACCACCACCACGTCGATCAGCGTGGCGATGGCTCCGCCATGCACGATCCCCATGGGTTGTTCGAGCTCGGGTCGGAAGGGCAAGCGCATCCGGCAATAGTCGAGGCGGACGTCGAGTACCTCGATTCCGACCACTTGTGGGAAGTACGGACGGGACCAACGCCCGAAGTTCATCCAGCGGGTACGCGTTTCGGGAGCGAGCTCGTCGAACTCGTCCGCACGTCCGATCATCAGGTCACCGTTCCGTCGGGCATGCCCTCACTGTGGCACAGCATTCGATCGGTCGACGAAGAACTGCCGTCAATCGGCGAGAAGAGCCACCCGGAACAGATCCAGGATGTGCTGGAGACGTCGCTCCAGTCGGGCCTCCTCGAGCGGGTCCTCGTCGGTGAGAGCCGCTACGAATGGGACTTCGCTGAAATACGACATGAGGATTCCCCAGCCGGTCAAGAGAAGTTGTTCGGGATCGATGGAGCGAAAGGTCCCACGCTCCATCTCGCGGCGGAAATACTCCGCTGCTCGGTCGAACAATGGGCGCAGGACGCCGACCAGGTCCACGCCCACCCGGGACCCGTGGTCGAGAGCCTCGCGCTGGATCAACCGCACGAAATCCGGGTGTTCGGCCAGGAAGCCGAATCCCGAGACCAGTGTGGATTCGACCATGGCCCAACCCTGTGGTGCGGTGCCGGACCGGTCGATGTCACCAGGGGTTCCGGACTCCACGACCAAAGCGGCGTTCAGACGCTCCAACCAGCCCGAGAGGAGCTCTTCGAAGACCTCGGCGTACAGGTCCTCCTTGGAGGCGAAATGGTGCAGCAGGCTCGGACGACGGATTCCCACGCCGGCGGCGATGTCGTTGAGCGAGGTCCCGTCGTAGCCGGTCTCGGCGAAGAGGCGACCCGCTTCCAGCAAGATGGCCTCCCGGGTACTGGGAGTCTCCGCCATCGACGACACGGCTCGAAACTACCGGTTCCAAGGTGCCTACCGACAAGTAGGTAGATGCTGTATGGTGCAGACATGGACACCCTCATCACCGGTCTGGTGGCCGGTCTCATCGTCACCTTGCTCGCCAACGTGGGAACCACGGTGTATCTGCACCGGGCACTCTCGCATCGAGCACTGACGCTGGTTCCGGCAGCGGCCTTCGTCTTCCGATTCCTGATCTGGATCTCGACCGGAATCAATCCGCGTCAATGGGTGGCGGTCCACCGCAAGCACCATGCCTTCACCGATGTGGACGGTGATCCGCACTCCCCGGTTCTGCTCGGCTGGCGCAAGGTGCAACTTTCGAACGTTCTGCTGTACCGCGCCGAAGCGAGCAACCCGGACACCCTGGCCCGGTATGCCCGCGACCTTCCCGGGGATCGCTGGGACCGCTGGCTCTTCGACCGCACCTGGATCGGACTCGGTCTCGGCGTGGCCGCCTTGATCGTGGTACTCGGACCATGGGCCGGACTGCTGGCCGCCGTGGTGCACACGAACCTGTATCTCGGTGGTTCGGCGGCCGTGAACGCCATCGGCCACCACTTCGGACGTCGGCCGTATCCGAACCGGGCCGGGAATCTGCAATGGCTGGCATTCCTCACGGTCGGAGAGGGACTGCACAACAATCACCACGCCGCACCGACGTCGGCCAAATTGTCGCATCGGTGGTTCGAGATCGATCCGGGCTGGTGGTGCATCCGGGCCATGACCCTGCTCCATCTGGCCCGCGTGCGTCTCTCCGATCTCAAGCTCAAGCCGGTGTGACCCGAACCGATCCCAGCCGTTCGTGCCAACATGAGCGGTATGCAGATCGTGTCGACCCTCTTCGTGGAGAATTTCGCCCTCCGACAGGCTCCTGGACCCAGCACCCGTATCGACATCACCGGAGCCATGTTCTCCATGGCCTCCCCCGGACCAGTTCCGCTGACCATCGACCCGCATCTCGTGGCGCTCATCTTCTGTCGTCCCGAGGAGAGCGGTGCCGGGGTCTTCGAGGTGGTCTTCCGACGCGGCCCTCTGGAATCCGATGAGCAACTCGCCCGCAACGTGAGCCCCTTCACCGTCGATCCCGGCAAGTTCACCTACCGCTTGGTGAAGGCCGAACTCGAGTTCACCGACTACGGCCAGATCTTCGCCCACTGTCGTGTCGATCAGGGTCCCTGGCACCTCGTGCCGTTCACCTTGCTGCCCCCGGTCTGAACCGGATTCACCGCCATATCAGGTGTGTGTCGCCGGGCGCGATTACAGTTCGATCGTGCCGTCCCGTCTGTCCCCCGCCCAGGACCGGGCCGCCGTCGACATCGTGCGCGGGATCGCTCTCGACGCTCCGCTCAGGGCCAAGAGCGGCCACCAGGGAACGGCGCTGGCGCTCGCTCCCCTCGGGCACGTGCTCTACAGCCGGGTCATGCGCCATGATCCCTCCGATCCCCGGTGGCCGGATCGGGATCGCTTCATCCTCTCGGCCGGTCATGCCTCGGTGCTGCAATACGCCTTGCTCCATCTGCAGGGTTACGGACTCGAGAAGCACGACCTCGAGAATTTCCGCCAGTGGGGATCCGACACACCCGGCCATCCGGAGAATCTCCACACCGCCGGTGTCGAAGTCACCACCGGACCACTCGGACAGGGTTTCGCCAACGCCGTCGGAATGGCCCTGGCCGAACGCCATCTGCGGGCCCGCTTCGGTTCCGAGTTGTGCGATCACCACATCTGGGTGATCGCCGGCGACGGCTGCCTCATGGAGGGCGTGAGTCACGAAGCGGCGTCGTTGGCCGGTCATCAGGGCCTCGATCGATTGATCGTGATCTTCGATGACAACCGCATCACCATCGACGGCTCCACCGATCTCACCTGTAGCGACGACGTGGCGGGGCGCTTCGGTGCCTACGGGTGGGACGTCCATCGTCTCGGCCCGATCAGCGAGGACCTCGACGCCCTCGAATCGGCTCTGCTCGCCGCCCGCGATGCCGGGACCGGACGGCCGCAATTGCTCATCCTTCCGACCCGAGTGGGGTTTCCGTCCCCGGATTGGACCGATCGACACGAAGCCCACGGCAATCCCTTCAGCGCCGACGACGTCGGTCGCACCAAGGACGTCATGGGCATCCCACACGAGGATTTCTGGTCCCCCGACGACGTCGTGACTGCCTGTCGCTCCACGGCTCGCGACCGAGGTGCCACCGAGAGCCGGCTCTGGAAGGCGCGCCTCGAATCCTCCCCCCATGGTGACGACTGGGCGCGACTCTGGGCGCCGGCCGCGATCGGAGCGGACTGCACCCTGCCGGTCTTCGAAGCCGGTGAGAACATCGCCACCCGCGTGGCGGTCCAGAAGGCCTTCGATGCCGCCCTTCCCGCTCTGCCCGGTCTGGTCGCCGGCTCGGCGGACCTGACCGGAAACACCGGAACCAAGTTGAGCGGCCAACTCGCCATGTCGGCCGCCGTTCCCGAGGGCCGTCAGATCTACTTCGGCATCCGTGAACACGCCATGGGGGCCGCCATGGTGGGCATGGCCCTACATGGCGGGATCCTGCCGGTGGGCGGAACCTTCTTCGTCTTCTTCGACTACATGAAGCCTGCGGTCCGTCTGGCCGCTCTGTCGCGAGCGTCGTGCATCTTCGTGTTCACCCATGATTCCGTCGGTGTGGGCGAGGACGGACCGACGCATCAACCCATCGAACATCTGGCGGCGCTGCGTTCCATTCCCGATCTGCAGGTGATCAGACCGGCCGACGCCAACGAGACGGTGGCGGCCCTGCGAGCCGCGATCTCCCATGACGGCCCGACGGCCCTGGTACTCAGCCGCCAGAACATCCCGGTGGTCACCGACGGCAGCTCCGTGGATGCGGGTGCCGGAATCGTGCGCCGGGTCGACCGACCCGAGGCGGTCCTCGTGGCCACCGGGAGTGAGGTCCACGTGGCTCTGGCCGCCGCCGAGATTCTCTCGACCGAGCACGGTCGCCACTGCAACGTGGTGTCGTTGCCGTCCTGGGATCGTTTCCAGGAATTGCGTCGGCGAGATCCGGCGCGAGCCGCTGCCGTTCTGCCTCCCGGTCTCCCCACGGTGTCGATCGAAGCCGGAAGCACCTTCGGCTGGGAGAGGTTCGCCGACCGCTGCATCGGAATCGATCGTTTCGGAGCGAGTGCACCGGGACCGGTGGTTCTCGATCGACTCGGCATCAATCCGGCCAATGTGGTCGCCCAGACCCTCGATCTCCTGGGGACGTCTCGATGAGCGACGGTGGCCGCCTGCACCGACTTTTCGCCGAACAGGGTCAGAGTCCCTGGATCGACAACTTGAAGCGGAGTTTGGTCTCCTCCGGCGGACTGAACCGACTCATCGCCGACGGGGTACGGGGCCTCACGTCCAATCCGACCATCTTCCAGAAGGCCATTCAGGATTCGGCCGACTACGACGCTCAATTCGACGAACTCCGCGGCCAGGGCTGCTCGGCCACCGAGATCTACTGGGCCCTGGTTCGCTCCGACATCCGGGCCGCAGCCGACTGCTTCGACTCCCTCTACGTCTCGAGTGGCGGAGGCGACGGATACGTGAGCGTGGAGGTCGACCCACTGCTGGCCCACGACTCCGAGGCCACTCTCGCCGCGGCCCGACTCTTGTGGACCGATTTCGATCGACGCAATCTCATGGTCAAGGTTCCGGCCACACCGGCCGGGCTCCCAGCCATCCGTTCGCTCATCGCCGATGGCTGCAACGTGAACGTGACCCTCATCTTCAGCTTGGATCGCTACCAGCAGGTGATGGATGCCTACATCGCCGGACTGTCCGATCGCGTGGCGGCCGGCCTCGACGTGTCGACGGTGGCCAGCGTGGCCTCGTTCTTCATCAGCCGGGTCGACACCGAGGTGGACAAGCGACTGGAGGCCATCGACACGCCGGCGGCTCGCGATCTGGGTGGCCGAGCGGCGGTGGCCCAGGGCTGTCTGGCCTACGAACTCTTCGAACGAACCTTCAGCGGGCCGCGATGGGATCGCATCGCCGCCGCCGGAGGGCGGGTGCAACGTCCGTTGTGGGCCTCCACCAGCACCAAGAACCCCCGGTATCCGGACACCCTGTACGTGGATTCCCTCATCGGTCCGCACTCGGTCAATACTTTGCCCGATGCCACGCTGTCGGCCTTCGCCGATCACGGCACGGTGGCGCGCACCGTGGATCGCCAGTACGCCGCCATGCACCAGGTGTGGTCGGACCTGCGCACCGTGGGCGTCGACCTGGACGACGTGGCCGCCCAATTGGAACGAGAGGGCGTGGCTTCCTTCACCGCCAGTTTCGTGGACCTTCTCGACGCACTCGCCGCCAAGATCTGACGAAGGTCGGTTCCCTCACTCGAGTTCGGGCTCCGAGCGGCGCTCGAAACCTTCGAGCAGGTGGAGGGCCTTGTCCAGGGACCGCCTGATCTGGAGAAGCTTCTTGTCGGCCACCGGTCTCCCCCGGCCGTCACGAGCCGCTTGGCGCAACACATCGAACGAGAGATCATCCACGGCTTCGATGACCGTGCGAAGACGCTCGGCGATATCGGCCGATCGTTGCGCCCACTGATCATCGGTGTTCATCGGTCCA
>JBJTYE010000061.1:0-4075 GCA_046082625.1 Actinomycetota bacterium
CGGGTCCAGGCTACGGCGATACGCCGAACGTCAGCGGCGGAGTCGGTCCGCCATACTCCGCAAACGTTCGACGGAACCGGTGATCACGTCGAGAGCACGGTCGACATCGGATGCGGTGGTGGTGTGTCCGAGGCTCAAACGTAGCGAACCCGAGGACCACTGCCGGTCGACGCCCATGGCGGCCAGCACGTGGGAGGGCTCCATGGCTCCGCTGGCACAGGCCGAGGCCGAGGAGGCGCAGATGCCGGCCTCGTCCAACAGATAGAGCAGGGCTTCACTCTCGACGCCGGAGATGCAGACGTGCACCACTCCCGGAACCGACACCGCCGCGGGCACCGTCCGGCGGACGCCTTCGATGGCCTCCAGACCGGCGACGAGTCGATCACGCAACGCCGAGATCCGATCGTGTTCGCGCTGACGTTCGGCGTCGGTGGAACGAAGCGCTTCGGCGGCGGCCACGATGCCGGCGGTGTTGTGGGTGCCGCTGCGGCGATCCCGCTCCTGACCTCCGCCCATCACGAGGGGCTCGAAGGTGATCCCGTCGCGCACGACGAGGATGCCCACGCCTTTGGGTCCCCCGAACTTGTGAGCACTGAGAGCCATGGTGTCGACGTGCGGCCAGAGTCCGCGCAGGTCCAACCAAAAGGCGGCCTGGACGGCATCGGTGTGCAGGACGGCCCGCGGAGCCAACCGACGCACGACGCGGGACACCGCTTCGAGATCGGTGATCGTTCCCACTTCGTTGTTGACGGCCATGACCGCCACCACGCTCACGCTCTCGCCCGATGCGACGATGTCGGTGAGGTGCGTCTCGAGTTCGACGAGGTCCACGGCTCCGGTGGCGTCGACCGGGACCACGCGACCCCCCAGATGTTCCACGCAGTGCAGGACGGCATGGTGCTCGGCGGCCGGGCACACCGCCACCCCGCCATGGCGCCGCACCACACCGAGCACGGCGGCGTTGTCGCTCTCCGAACCGCATCCGGTGAAGACGACTTCTCCGGGTCGACAACCCACCACGGACGCCACGATCTCGCGGGCGTCGTCGAGAGCCCGGCGCGCCGAACGCGAGAAGCGGTGGGATCCGGACGGATTGGCGAACTCCTCGGCCAGAAACGGCGTCATGGCGGCGATGGCCTCGGGCCGCATGGGCGTCGTCGCCGCATGATCGAGGTACACCAAGCCTGTCGTCACGCCGTCAGGGTACCGTTCGGGACATGACATCGATCGGGACGTCGATCAGCGCGATCGCCTCATGAAGGACTTCGACGACTCGACGTACGGCGACGCCTTCGCCGACGTCTACGACGATTGGTACGCAACGGTCAGCGACATCGATGCGACGATTGCCACTCTGCGTCACCTCGGGGGCCAGGGTCGCTATCTGGAATTGGGTGTGGGAACGGGGCGGCTGGCTCTGGCTCTGGCCGGAACCGGAGCACGGGTCACCGGTATCGACGCCAGTCGCGCCATGTTGGATCGCTTGGCCGAGAAGAACGACGCGTCCGGTCCGCACCTGGACGTGGTGCACGGCGACATGGTCGATGACCAACCACCGGGACCCTTCGAGGTGGTCTTCATCGCCTACAACACCATCTTCAGTCTCCGGTCCCACCGACGACAGCAGGCGCTCTTCGACATGGTGGCCACCCGCCTCGCTCCCGGCGGGTCGTTCGTGGTGGAAGCCGCCGTCCCGGACCCGCAGCGACCGGCAGGCGGAACGGTCGGAGTCCGCTCCCTGAGCGCGGACCGCGTGGTGCTCTCGGTCGACGTGCACGACCCCACTGAGCGAACCGTGGACGGACAGTTCATCGAATTCACCGAGTCGGATGGGATCCGCCTGCGTCCGTGGTCGATCCACTACTGCTCTCCCACGGAACTGGACGCCATGGCCCGAGCGGCCGGTCTGGACCTTCGTCATCGCTGGAGCGACATGCACCGCTCACCCTTCGACGAGACGTCGTCGGATCACGTGTCCGTTTACAGTTTCTGAACGGAACCGGCGGAGATGCCGTCTTCGGACCGATCATCTCGTATCCTTGAGTCACCGTGAGCCAGCTGCGTTTGAATCCACTGACCGGGCGATGGGTCACCATCGTCGCCGAGCGGGCCATGCGCCCCACCGATTTCGCCACCCGCACCCCGACCGTCGAATCCGGCCCGGCCCGACCGTGTCCGTTCTGCCCCGGCAGCGAGGACTCGACCAAGCCGGCCCTGGAATCCCTCGGTCCGGACAGCGACTGGCGGATGCGGGTCATCCCCAATCTGTACCCGGCCTTCGACGGCGAGGATTCCCTGGCCGTGCGCAATCTGGGACCGGTCCACGTCATGGCCGAGGCCAGCGGCACCCACGAAGTCTTCGTCTTCACCCCCAGCCATTCGGCCCGCATCGACTCTTTCTCCGACGACACCTGTGCCGAGTTGATGTGGATGCTGAAGCGTCGCCTGCTCGACCATGCCGCCACCGACAACATCCGCTACACCCAAGCCATCGTGAACCACGGTCGCGAGGCCGGCGCATCGCTCGCCCACCCGCACGGTCAACTTCTCGGACTACCTTTCGTTCCCGGCGAGATCCTCGACGAGGAACGAGCCTTCGTCCGTTTCGAGGGCGGATGCATCCTGTGCGCCACCGTCGAAGCCGAATTGGTCTCCGGAGAGCGGGTCGTGGTGGCCACCGACGACGCCGTGGCCATCTGTCCGTGGTGGAGTGGCTCTCCCTACGAACTGCTGATCATCCCGCGGCATCACGACATGCACCTACCGGATTCGTCCGACGACGTGCTGGCCGCCGTCGGTCGTGTGACCCGGGACGCACTCGTGCACCTGAACGGCGTCTTTACCGATGTGGCGTTCAACCTGGTGTTCCACACCGCTCCGCACCATCACAACGGCTCGTACCACTGGCACATCCACTTGTTCCCCAAACTCACGACCGTGGCCGGTTTCGAACGAGGAACCGGAGTGATGATCAACATCGTTCCCCCGGAACAGGCGGCTGCGGAATTGCGCCGAGTGGGCGCGTCCACCACATCTGGGTAACACTGTCGGCATGAGCCGCATCACCGTGTCGATCGATCTGGAAGCACCCCCGTCGCTCGTCTGGGAGGTGGTCGAACCCATCGAGCGTCACGTGGACTGGATGGCCGATGCCGTGGCCATCAGGTTCCATGGCGATCAGCAACGCGGCGTCGGCACTCGTTTCGCCTGCGACACCAAGGTCGGACCCATCAAGCTGACCGATCAGATGGAGATCACCGAATGGATCCCGGGCGAGGCCATGGGTGTGAAGCACACCGGGCTGGTCACCGGAACCGGCATCTTCACCCTCGCTCCTTTGGACGGCGGCCAGCGCACCCGATTCACCTGGAGCGAACAGCTCACTTTTCCGTGGTGGCTCGGAGGTCGACTCGGCGAGATCATCGGAGGTGGCCTGGTCATGAAGGCCATCTGGCGACGCAACCTCAAGAAGTTGAAGACCCTGGTCGAGAGCTGACGGACAGCGATCAGATCTGGCGCACGAGGGCCGTGACCGCCGCGCCGGCCACGATGACCGCGATGAGGGGAGCCCGTCGCCAAGCCAAGAACACGGCCACGGCGATTCCGGCGGCCCGGGCGTCGAGAACGATGTCGCGTCCTTGGGTCACGGTGTCCTTGACGATGAGCGCACTGATGACGGCGGCCGGGATGAGCGCCAGACACCGTTCGAAGGGCGCTGGCAGAGTGCGGCCGCCGAGGATCACGAGTCCGGTGAACTTGAAGGCGTAGGCCCCGATGGCCAAGGCGATGATCAATACCCAACTCATTCGCTGTCACCGCCGCGCACCGGTGTCTGCAGACCGACCAGAACGCCGAGCACCGACAACAGGATCGGAACCCCCACCGGCGTGAAGGGCACCGTCACCAAACACACTCCCGCTCCGAGACCGGCGGCCAGTCGGGCCGTGCGATCCCGCAGCAGCGGCCACATCATGGCCACGAATCCGGCGGGGAAGGCGGCGTCGAGTCCGTAGGTCCCCGGATCGATGGCCGTACCGGTCACCGCCCCGACCAGGGTTCCCAGATTCCAGCAGGC
>JBJTYE010000062.1:0-16082 GCA_046082625.1 Actinomycetota bacterium
TCCGCATGTGCGATCTGGCCGAGAAATTGCACCTGTCGCCCAGTGGCCTGACCCGCCGTCTCGACGGACTGGTGACGATGGGAGCAGTGAATCGCCGCCCCTCGGACGAGGACCGTCGCGTCACCATGGGGGGGCTCACCCCGAAGGGTTGGGACCTGCTCCAGCGGATCGCGCCCGAGCACGTGGACAGTGTCCGGCGGCATTTCATCGACCTCTTGACCCCGGCGCAATTGGACGTCCTGGGCGATGTGTTCGATGCCCTGCGTGTCCACCTGCGCACTCTCAAAGAGGACTGAACTCCATCGAGTTTGCATCACCACTGAAGAAGTGGCGTCGCAAGCCTCAGGTGATGATTCCTCGGCTCCGCAACAGAGCCACGATCGCCGCCACGGATTCGCTGGGTGAGGAGGCCGTGGTGTCGACGCGCAGATCCGGATCGACCGGAACCTCGTACGGAGCGCTCACTCCGGTGAAGTTCGAGATCTCGCCGGCCCGTGCCTTGGCGTACAGACCTTTCGGATCACGAGACTCGGCCACCTGCAAGGGTGCGTCGACGAAGATCTCCAGGAACTCTTCGGGCTCCACCATTTCGCGCACTGCGTCTCGTTCTGATCCGTACGGCGAAATGAACGCGCAGATCACGACCAGTCCGGCATCCACCATCAGTTTGGCAACCTCTCCGACTCGGCGAATGTTCTCCACGCGATCGGCTGGATTGAACCCGAGATCACGAGACAGGCCGTGACGGATGTTGTCACCGTCGAGGAGATACGTCCTGACGCCCTGGCCGTGAAGCGATGTCTCGAGAAGATTGCCGATGGTGGTCTTCCCGGATCCGGACAGCCCGGTCATCCAGACGATGCCGGATCGATGTCCGGACTGGCGCTGACGGGCCCCCTTGTCCACGTCCAGCTCCTGTCGCTGAACATTGTGCGACCGGTGCATGGCATGGTGGAGCATTCCCGCACCGACCGTGTCATTCGAGTAGCGGTCGATCACTATGAACCCGCCCATGGTGCGATTGCGTTCGTAGGGCTCGAACCAGAGTGGTTGGGCGGTGGAGAACGTGCCGACCCCGATGTCGTTCATCTCCAGGGTGTCGGCCGCCAGGTGCTCCAGGGTTTCCGGATCGATCCGATACTTGGGTCGGTGAAAGGTGGCGGTGACGGTTCGGGTGCCGAGTTTCAGCAGGTACGTTCGCCCCGGCATCAGAGCCTCCTGGTGCATCCAGACGACGGTGGCCTGGAAGACGTCGGCGACTTCGGCCGGTGACGCGGCATCGGACAACAGGTCACCCCGAGCGATGTCGATGTCGTCGGTGAGCACGATCGTGGCGGTGTCGCCAGCCGATACCTCGTTCACCGAACCTTCAGCGCCGATGATCTCGGCGATGGTGGATCGCTGCTGCGATGGTTGGACGATGATGTTCGCACCCACTGTGACGGTGCCGGCGGCGACGGTGCCGCAATACCCGCGAAAGGATTCATGGGGTCGATTGACCCATTGCACGGGAAAGCGAAAGACTTCGAGATTTTCGTTCTGGTGGAGAGGTACCGCTTCCAGGGCTTCGAGAACCGTCGGACCCTCGTACCACGACGCTGAACCGGAAGGTGACACGACGTTGTCGCCATGGAGAGCGCTGATGGGAATCGTGGTCACCGCAGCGATTCCCAGTTCGCGGGCCCAGGCCGCAAAGGCCGCCGCAATACCGTCGAAGGTCGTCTGTGACCAGGCCACCAAATCCATCTTGTTGACGGCCACGATGACCGCCCGCACACCCAAGAGAGAAGCGATCAGAGCGTGCCGATGTGTTTGACGAAGGAGGCCCTTGCGGGCGTCCACCAGAATCACGGCTACATCGGCGGTGGAGGCGGCAGTGACCATGTTGCGGGTGTACTGCTCGTGTCCAGGGGTATCCGCCAAGATGAAGCGTCGCGTGGCGGTGGCGAAGTGTCGATAGGCCACGTCGATCGTGATGCCTTGTTCCCGCTCGGCTTGCAGGCCGTCCAGCAGGAGCGCCACGTCCACCTGATCTCCGTGGGTTCCGTATCGACGCGAGTCCTCTTGCAGAACTGCAAGTTGATCGACGGCGACAGCTCGTTGTTCGTAGAGCAGCCGGCCGATCAGCGTCGACTTCCCGTCGTCCACACTTCCGCAGGTGATGAGGCGCAGAAGATCGAGTCGGCGATGATCAGAAATAGCCATCTTGCTTCTTCTTCTCCATCGAACTCGCACCATCGTGATCGATCAAGCGCCCTTGACGTTCGCTGAATTCACTTGCTCGCAGTTCATCGATGATTGTGTCCAATGTGTTGGCTGCTGACTCGATAGCTCCCGTGAGTGGATAGCAACCCAAGGTACGAAAGCGCACCCGACGCGCTCGTGGTTCTTCGCCTGGTGCCAGGCGCATGCGATGGTCGTCCACCATGATCCAGGTTCCGGATCGCTCGACGACCGGGCGGTCGGCGGCGAAATAGAGAGAGACGACCGGAATCGATTCGGCGCGGATGTACTCCCACACATCGAGTTCGGTCCAATTCGACAATGGGAAGACCCGCACCGATTGTCCTGGCGCGTGTCGAGCGTTGTAGAGATTCCAGAGTTCGGGTCGCTGCGCTCGGGGATCCCATCGGTGACCTGTCGAGCGAATGGAGAACACTCTCTCCTTGGCGCGACTCTTCTCCTCGTCCCGACGAGCACCTCCGAAGGCGAGATCGAATCCGTGGAGATCGAGAGCCTGTTTGAGGCCTTCGGTCTTCCAGAGGTCGGTGTGCATCGACGACCCGTGATCGAACGGATTGATGTCGCGATCAACGCAGTCCTGGTTCACATGACGAAGGATCTCCACTCCGTACCGTTCGGCGGTCGCTGCACGAAAGGCGTACATCTCCTGGAACTTCCACGTCGTGTCCACGTGCAGGAGCGGGAACGGAACGGGTGCCGGAAAGAAAGCTTTGCGGGCCAGATGCAGCATGGCTGAACTGTCCTTGCCCACCGAATACAGCATCACCGGTCGCTCGGATTCAGCCACGGCCTCCCTGATGATGTGGATCGACTCGGCTTCGAGGGACCGGAGATGACCTCGGGTAGAGGAGGTCTGCACTGTCATGACTAGGGCATGTTAGACGGGAGATTGGTTCTACGGGACCTCTCTGATGAGGCTCACTGCTGATGTCGAGATTATTCCGGCCGGGATCGGTGCTGATACAGCGTCGGTGTGCACCGGGGGCCGCAGGTCCTCCTGCACCACGGTGAACAAGCCCGACTTCTTCGGTATCGACATCCAGGGTTCGAGCCTGGTGGGGGAACAGCCCGCTCCCTCAGGCGGATGGCCCACACCGGCCCAGTTGAGTGGCGGAAACATCGTCATCAAATCGCAGGTTGGAGCCGACATCGGCTTCGGGTGTTCCTGCACACGAGGAGTAGGTTTGGGGCATGCCCAAGCCTGGAATGCACTCTGGAATCGCCACCGATGATGCGATGAACCTGGCCATGTCGGCCAAGGCCGTGCCGCTCTACGAAGCCGTGGTGAAGTTCATCGCCGAAGAAGTGGAACCGGTCACCGCCGAGTATTACCGCCTCGGAGAGGGGCGCGTCGATCGCTGGTCCTACGGCAAGGGTCAGCTCGAGCTCCTCGACGAATTGAAGGCCAAGGCCAAGGCCCGCGGTCTGTGGAACTTCTTCCTCCCGAACGCCGAGACCGGTGAGGGACTGTCGAACCTCGACTACGCCTACATCGCCGTGGAGTTGGGCAAGAACCCCATCGCGTCGGAAGCCATGAATTGCAGCGCCCCCGACACCGGCAACATGGAAGTGCTGGAGCGCGTCGGCACCCCCGAGCAGAAGAAGCAGTGGTTGGAGCCGTTGTTGGCCGGTGAGATCCGTTCGGCCTATGCCATGACCGAACCCGATGTGGCCTCATCGGATGCCAAGAACCTGCAGTGCCGCGCCGTGCTGGACGGCGACGAATGGCTGATCAACGGCGAGAAGTACTACATCTCGGGCCTCGGTGATCCGCGCTGCAAGATCATGATCTGCATGCTCCTCACCAACCCCGATGGTCCGGCCCACCGCCGCCATTCGCAGATCCTGGTCCCGGTCGACACCCCAGGGGTGGAGATCATCGGACCGATGGAGGTCTTCGGTGAGGACGACGCGCCGCACGGCCACCTGCACATGCGCTTCAATGATGTGCGCGTGCCGTCGTCGAACATGCTGCTCGGCGAGGGTCGCGGCTTCGAGATCTCCCAGGTGCGGCTCGGACCGGGCCGCATCCACCACTGCATGCGCTCCATCGGCGCTGGTGAGCGAGCGCTCGAACTCATGGTCCGTCGCGGTTTGAGCCGCGACGCCTTCGGCAAGCCCATCGCGCGACTGGGCAAGAATCCCGAAGTGATCGCCAAGGCCCGCATCGAATTGGAGGCCTGCCGGTTGATGGTGCTGCGGGCGGCCAAGGCCATGGACACCATGGGCAACGCCGAGGCCCGTATCTGGGTGAGCGCTGTCAAGGCCATGGTGCCCGAGCGGGTCTGCAAGATCATCGACGAAGCCATCCAGGTGCACGGCGCCACCGGTGTGTCCCAGTGGACGCCGCTGGCTCGCATGTACGCCAGCCAGCGCACGCTCCGATTGGCCGACGGCCCGGACGAAGTGCATTGGCACGTGGTGGGTCGCAACGAGATCGCCCGCTACGAAGGCGAGAACAACGACGTGCTGCGCCGGGAATACGGCGGCATGTTCGACGGACCGTCCTGATGGCGCGCTCCGCTCAGGGCGAACTGGTGGTGGTCACTCGCGAGGTCGCCGCGCCGCCCGAACGGATCTGGGCCATGGTGTCGGATCTGCCCCGGATGGGGGAATGGTCACCGGAGAACCGGGGTGGTGAATGGCTGAACGGCGCCACCGGCCCGGCAGTGGGCGTGCGATTCAAGGGACGGAACCAGAACGGCAAGAGGAATTGGAAGACCGTGGTGGAGGTGGTGGAGCTGGATCCCGGTCGCAAGATCGCTTTCGCTCTCATGGTCGGGCCGTCGCGCTGGTGCGACTGGGTCTACGAGATCGAACCCACGGGTACCGGCGCCCGGATCACCCATTCTTGGATCGACCGTCGCAGTGGATTCGCCACGTGGCTCGGAGGCATCGTGAGCGGCGTGAAGGACCGGGCCACGCACAATCGCCGGAACATGGACGACACATTGGACGCGATCGCCCGTGGATGTTGAGATGATCGTGGAGATCCCTCAGGGATCTCGCAACAAGTACGAAATGGATCACGAGACCGGCCACATCTGGCTGGACCGCACCCTGTTCACGGCCACGCAGTATCCGCTCGACTACGGCTTCTTCCCGAACACCCTCGGCGAAGACGGTGACCCGTTGGACGCTCTGGTGTGGTTGAGCCAGCCCACCTTTCCGGGCTGTCACGTGCACGTGCGTCCGGTGGCGGTGTTCTGGATGGAGGACGAAAAGGGCCAGGACGCCAAAGTGCTCTGCGTGGCCTCCACCGATCCGCGCTTCGGCAAGTACCTGGACATCGAGGACCTGCCGGATCACCTGCTCGGCGAGGTCGGCAACTTCTTCGAGACCTACAAGTTGTTGGAGCCCAACAAGAGCACCACGGTGCGCGGCTGGGAAGGTCGCGCCGCGGCCGAACAGGAGATCCGCGACGCCATGGCCCGCCACGGACACTGAACGGATCGGGAGTGGTCATGGGTACGCGTGAAGAGGCCAACAAGGCGGTGGTGGAGGCCCATTGGTACGCCATGTACGCCAAGGACTGGGACGACGTGGCGGCGCGTTTCGCTCCCGAAGCCGAATACATGGACGTCGGAGCCGTGCCACCGGTGGTGGGAGGACCGGCCATCGCCGATCGCCTGCGACTCGGCCTCGGACCGACGGCCAAGATGGTGCACCGCCCGGGTCTGGTGCTGGCCGAGGGTGATGTGGTCATCACCGAACACCAGGAGGAGTGGCACTTCCACACCGGCGAGATGATTGTGCACCCCTTCACCTCGGTGATGGAGGTCCGTGACGGCCTCATCCGCCGCTGGCACGACTACTCGCACCTGGGCAATCTCTTGGACCGAGCCCCGCGCTGGTGGCTCGAGTACATCATGAGCGGCGGGACCACGGAGATCCCGCCGGCCTGATCACAGGAACTTCTTGATGATCCTCTTCTTGCGCTCGGTGTAGGGCGGGTAGGCCAGGGCCGGATCCAGTTTCGTGCCCCGATAGAGCACCGGCTTCAGATGCTGGAAGAGTCGCACCCCGGACTCACCGTGGTAGCCGCCCATGCCGCTCTCGCCCACGCCGCCGAAGGGCAGATGCGGACTGGTGAGATGCATGAGGGTGCCGTTCACGGTGACACCGCCGGCGGTGGTGCGACGCAGCACGTCGTCCACGACCGACGACTTCTCGGCGAAGACGTAGAGCGCCAAGGGATGGGGTCGCGCCGTGATGAACGAGACCGCCGCATCGACCGACGGGACCGAGATCACCGGCAGCAACGGTCCGAAGATCTCTTCTTGCATCAACGGCGACGAGGGATCCACATCGGCGAGCACCGTCGGCGCGATGTAGCGATCCGCCGACGACGTGTCACCACCGATCACCGTGCGTCCGCCGGTCATGAGGTGGCGCAAGCGATCGAAATGACGTGACGAAACGATCCGTCCGTAGCTGTCGCTCGTCTGCGGATCGGGACCGTAGAAGTCGCGGATGGCGGTTTCCAATTCGTCGATGAAGTTCTGCTTCACCGAATCGGCCACCAACACGTAGTCCGGGGCCACACAGGTCTGGCCGGCGTTCAGCCACTTGCCCCAGGCCACGCGTCGGGCGGCCACCGGAATGTTCGCCGACTCGTCCACGATGACCGGGCTCTTGCCGCCCAACTCCAGTGTGACCGGCGTCAGATGACGTGCCGCCGCCGCCATGACGATGCGGCCCACCGTGCCGTTGCCGGTGTAGAAGATGTGGTCGAAACGCTGCTCGAGAAGGGCGGTGGTCTCGGGCACCCCGCCTTCCACGATGGCCACGGCCGCCGGATCCAGATACTTCGGCACCAGATCGGCCAGCACCTGCGATGTCGCGGCCGATACTTCCGATGGTTTGAGGGCCACGGCGTTCCCGGCGGCCAGCGCTCCGGCTGCGGGAACCAGCAGCAACTGCACCGGATAGTTCCAGGGAGCGATCACCAACACCACACCGAGGGGCTCGGGGAGGAGTCGGGACTTGGCGGGCTTGGTCACCAGCGGCGTCGGCACCTTCACCGGCTTGTTCCACTTCGTCAGGTTCTTCAGCATCAACTTGATCTCGCCGGTGATGAAGGCGATGTCGGTGATGTAGCCCTCGACTTCGGGTTTGCCGAGATCGGTCCGGAGGGCCGACAAGAAACGGGTCTCGTTCTCCTCCAGCATGGCGATCATGCGCTGCAACTGATGGCGCCGCCATTCGAGGGGTCGGGTGTGTCCGGATTCGAAGGTGGAGCGGAGGTGATCCACGAGGGACGCCGCGGCGGCGGAATCGAATGCGGGGGGTGTGGCGAGAGCGGTCATGGCGCCAGTCTGGCCGATGTCGGACCCGATACGGCGATGGATCTCACGCCCGGGAAATGTCGGACGTCACGGTTCGGCGATTCCGAATCCGGCGTCGAAGACCTCGAGGTTGCCGAAAATCGTCAGCAGGGCCTGGGCGTCTCCGTCGAGGCCGATGGTGCCCTGGGCGATCCCGTCCAGGAAGGTGGTCTCCTGGGCCACGATGGTGATCAGGAGAGCCCGGGTCATGGTGATGGACACCGCTGCCTGCGGTTCGTGACGGCCGCGTACCGAATACAGGGTGCGATGCGAAAGGGCCAGCATCCACCGCTCATCGGGAGTGCCGGCCGGGTCGGTGAAGGTCCAGTTCACCGCCAGGCGGACATCACCGACGTTCTCCGATTTCAGGCGGATGGCCATGGTGTCGAAGATCTGCTCGATGGTCATGGCGTTCAGCAGACCTCGACCGCGGCCGACGGGATTCAGGGGTTTGGGCGGACCGTCGCGCAGTTCGCGGGCGCCGGTGAGATAGGCGTTGCGGAACGTCGATGATTCGGATTGGTACCCGAGCTGTTCCAAGGTGTCGGCTTGCAGGGCGCGGGCCTCGGCGTTGGTGGGATCGGCGAAGACCAGATGGTTCACCAGTTCGGCCACCCAGCGGTAGTCACCGGCGGTGAACGCAGTGCGCGCTGCGTCCAGCAGTCGGTCGGGACCACCGGCCAGGTCCACGTAGCGGCGACCGACCTCACTCGGCGGCAGGCGATGAAGGTTGGCCGGATTCCCGTCGTACCAGCTGAGATAGCGCTGGAAGACCGCCTTGGCATTGTGCACGAGATCGCCGTAGAAGCCCCGGGTGTGTTCATGGGCCAGGAAATCCTCGGGAAGCCGCAATGTCTCGGCGATCTCGGTGGCATTGAGACCGAGGTTGGCGTACCGCATGGTCTGATCGTGCATCCACCGGTAGAGATCCCGCTGCAACTCCAGGAACCCGCGCACGTCTTCGCGTCCCCAACGGGGCCAATTGTGGGAGGTGAAGAGGATGTCGGTGCGATCGGCGAAGAGCTCGATGCTCTCGTTGATGTACTTCGACCACTGCAGGCTGTTGCGCACTAGGGCGCCGCGGATCGGCACCAGATTGTGCATGGTGTGCGAGCAGTTCTCGGCCATGCACAGCCAGCCTGAATCCGGGAAGAAGAAGTTCATCTCGGCCGGTGCTTCGGTCTCGGGCGTGAGTTGGAACACGATGCGGACTCCGTCCACGATCAGTTCCTGTCCGGTGGCGGTGATGTCCTCGGTCGGAGCGATCAGTCCGGGAGGTCCGATGGGGGTGGCGTTGCCCAGCCCGCAGTCGACGTGGCCGCGCGGACCGGGGGGAAGGAAGGAGCCGAACTGGTAGGTGGCGCGTCGGGCCATGATCGGTCCGGCGATCACGTTCTCTCCCACCGTTTCGTGCAGGAACCCCTCGGGCGCGATCACCCGACAACGTCCGGCAGCCACGTCGGCGTCCGAGGTGACACCGAGAACTCCACCGAAATGGTCGGCATGGGAATGCGTGTAGATCACCGCCGTGACCGGACGACGGCCGAGATGCTCCGACACCAGGTCGTACGCGGCGCGGGCGGTGTGTTCCACGGTGAGCGGATCAATGACGATCCAACCCGCTGAACCGCGGACGAAGGTGATGTTCGAGATGTCGTAGCCCCGGACCTGCCAGACCCCGTCGGCCACTTCGAACAGTCCATGGTGGGCGTTCAACTGTGCGTGCCGCCACAGATTCGGATCGACCGTGTCGGGGGCATCGTCTCGGAGGAACTCGTAGGCGGCGATCTCCGAGACCGTGCGCCCGCTGGCGTTGACCACCCGGCCACTCGGGATCGAGGCGATCCAACCTCGTCGGGCGCGATCGAAATCCGCCGGATCGAGAGCGGCGCGGGCCTCCAGATTGCGACGTCGAGTGTGGTCGGAGGCCGGTTTGCGGGAATGGTCCGGTTGGTTCACAGGATCACCTCGATCATGAGCCCACCTCGTTCACCCGTCTCATTGCGGGGTGAAGTAGTCGGCGAGGGCGAAATCCTGGGGTTGCTCGAAGAACGACCTGATGTGCACGATGAGGCCATCGGCGTCCACGGTGAAGGTCTCGAGACTGGTGATCTCCACCCGACGGCCTTGGAGGTCCCCGGAATTGAGCATCAGCACCGCGGCTTCCTGGCCCACCGAAATCACCGTCTGCGGATGCAGCGTCCACCGTCGACCGGGGGTGAAGGAGCGATCCCAACTGTTGTGCACGGCCGCGAGGCCCACCTTGGGCGGGGTCCCCACCGGGTCCTCGAAGACCATGGCCGAAGAGAACAACGCCACCCACCGGTCGCGCTGCTGTCCGTTCCAGAACTCGACGTGGCGTTCGAGGGCCTGTCGGGCCGGGTCCATCACTTCCCCTCGTCCATGGACACGAATGTAGTTGCGCACGGGGTCGGACGAAGGTCTCGGCTAGGTTGCGAGAAGACGTCGGTCGAATCGTGAACTCGTGGGGGAAACATGTCCAAAGTGATCAGTCGTAGAGTGCTCTGTTCGGTCCTGGCCGTCGTGCTGGTGTCGGGTGCCTGTGCCGGGGATGACGACGATGCTGCGACGTCCGAGGACACGGTGACCGCGACCACCGAGTCGGCGCCGACGACCGAGCCTCCGTTCGCGCCCGTGCCGCCGTCGCTCGGTGATGTCGCCGCGGCCACTGTCGAGGGTCCCGTGACCGGTGGACTCGGCGTCCCGGTCATCGGAACCGGCGCCTTCGACGGAACGGCCTTCGGATACGGCGAGACCGAATACTTCATCTCCGGCACGGCCGATTCGTACACCTCGGCCGAGCCCTTGTCCGAGGACGGCCAGTGGAACGTCACAGTCAACGACCAGGCCGAGTACCGCACCCGCATCGTGGTGCGACAGCCCGAAGATGTTGCCGACTTCAACGGCACGGTCTTCGTGGAGTGGCTGAACGTCACTGCCGGACTGGACACGCCGCCGGACTGGTCGTACGCCAAGGTGGAGATCATGCGCTCCGGGGCGATCTGGGTCGGAGTGTCGGCTCAGCGCGTCGGTGTCGAAGGTGGCGGAAATCCCCTGGGTGAGAGTCGGGTGCTGAAGAAGGCCGATCCGGAGCGCTACGGAACCCTGTCCCACCCTGGTGACAACTACAGCTACGACATCTTCAGCCAAGTCGGTGCGACCATCTGGCGCGACGCGGCCCGTCTCTTCGGAGAGGCCGCACCGGATCGGGTCATCGCCATCGGTGAATCGCAGTCGGCTTTCCGCTTGACGGCCTACGTGAACGCGGTGGCGCTGCAAGACGACGTGTTCAACGGGTATCTCCTGCACAGTCGCGGTTCGCGCAGCGCTCCCTTGTCGGGAGAACCCGGACCGGACGTTCCCGGTCCCCAGATCGCTCGCATCCGCACCGATGTCACCCGTCCCGTCCTGACCTTGTCGGCAGAGACCGACGTGGTGGGTCAGGCCCTCGGATACCGCCGGGCCGCGCAGCCCGACACCGAGGTCTTCCGCAGTTGGGAGATCGCCGGGACCGCCCATGCCGACACCTACAGTCTGGGCATCGGCGACACCGACGACGGCTCGGGCCGGGGCGGATCCGAACTGTTCGCATCGATGGTGAATCCGCCGACGTCGGTGTACTTCGGTCTCTTGACCTGCGATCTGCCGATCAACGCCGGACCGCACACCTACGTGGTCCGTTCGGCTCTGGTGGCTCTCGACACCTGGATCCGCAGCGGCGAACCTCCGGCCAGTACTCCGCTCCTGGAAGCCACCCCGAATCTCGAGGGATTCGTCCTCGACGAGTTGGGCAATGCGGTGGGAGGAATTCGGACCCCGCACGTGGACGTACCGGTCGCGGTGCTCTCCGGACTCGGCCAGAAGGGTGGAAGCTTCTGTGGCTTGTTCGGGACCACCACACCGTTCACCGTCGAACAACTGGCGGCGCTGTATCCGACCAAGGACGCCTTCATCGAGCGCTGGACCCAGGCCACCGAAGATGCGGTCGCCAGCGGAGCCATTCTGGAGGCCGATGCCGCAGAGGTCCTGGCGTCAGCGGAGAAGTACCCCGGCTGATCGTCGCTCGGAGCGGCGTCCGATCAGGAGTGCAGGTCGGCGAGAAACGTCTTGATGGCGGCGTTGACCGGTTCGGGATGCGTGAGATTCGCCGCGTGGGGCGCGCCCTCCACGGT
The DNA here is from genome assembly GCA_046082625.1 of Actinomycetota bacterium. GTDB lineage: Bacteria > Actinomycetota > Acidimicrobiia > Acidimicrobiales > Ilumatobacteraceae > Casp-actino8. The sequence continues at coordinate 11,765 of JBJTYE010000062.1, forward strand.
GACCAAGGTGGCCGGTCCGGCCAAGCCATTGCGGAGCACTTCGGCCTTGGCCACGGGAATGGCAGCGTCCTCGGTGCCGTGGACGATGAGCGCCGGGACCTGGATCTCGCCGAGACGCGGCGTGACGTCGTCGCGGTTCATGAGGCAGTCGAAGGCCAAGGAGAATTGCTCCTTGTCGAGAGCCGCCCACTTGGTGAACCATTGGGGCCACGAACCGGGTCCCAGGATCAAGCCGGCGATGATCTCCTGCACCGGTTCGGGTCCATAGGCCATCCAGGCGTCGCGGAGTTGTCCGTAGCCCTCCACCTTGTCGGCATCTTCGGTGCCGGCTTGGGTGTCGATGAGGATCAGTCCGCGCACTCGCTCGGGGGCCGACAGGGCCACGCGCAACGAGATGAAGCCCCCTTGTGACATGCCTCCGACGAAAGCGGTGTCGATGCCCAGATGGTCCATCAGAGCCAACACGTCGGCCGCCGAATCCCAGTAGCTGAACGGTCCGGGTGCCGGCGTGGCACCGAAACCGCGCTCGTCCCACGTGATGACCCGGTGGTACTTGCGGAGCGCCTCGACTTGCGGATCGAACATGGAGTGATCCATGAGGAAACCGTGACTGAAGATCACCGGCGATCCGGAGCCTCCGCTGTCCTCGAAGTACACCGACGTGCCGTTGATGTTCGCTGTCGCCATGCGGCGACCATAGTGCATCTGTCGATCAGTGGTTGACGGGCGGGACGTTCGGCGTCCCACCCGTCCGCATCACTGATTGCTGGCGATGTAGGCGGCCAACAGGGAGTTGGCCTGCTCGGCGGCGGCCAGGAGAGTCTCGGCCACGTCCCCACCCTGCAACACGGTGGCGATGGCCCGGGCGGTCAGGGTGCGGATCTCGCGTTGCGGACCGAGCACGGCACCGATGGCGGCCGGCGACTCGAGGACCTCGACCAATTGGTCGTAAGCGATCCTGAAGCGCGGGTCGTTGGCATAGGTGCTGGCGATGGGATCGAGTTCGAGAGCCGACGAGCGGATGGGCACGTAGCCCGTCTCGGCCGCCCAGGTGGACTGGCTCTGGGCGCTGATCAGGTAGGTGATGTAGTCCCAGGCCGACGCGGCCCGCACCGGATCGTCCTGGTTCACGATCCACAACGACGCTCCACCCACGATGGCACCTGGTGAATCCACCGTTCCTGGAGCCGGCATAGGCCCAACTCCGATGTCAGCGGTGGTGATGCCGGGAATGAGTCCGCCTTCGACCGTGGTCAGCACGGTGCCGAGAGCAGCCGAGGTGGCAATGGTCATGGCAGCGGCACTGGTGGGATCGGCCAACTTCAACAATGCGTCCTGGCCGCTGGCGTTGTCGCCCACGTTGTACGCCAGACCATCGTCGACCAAGGTCTGCAAGTCGGTCAGCAGATCGATGCCGGTCTGGCCGTCGAAGAGGACCTTGGTGGACGGCGCCAGGCGGCCGTTGTCGTTGTCCGAGAAGAACTCGCCGAGCTTCGCGAACCACTGTTCGAGGAACCAGCCACCACCGCTGTCGGCTCCGGTGTCGAGGGCCAGCCCGAATGCCGCGGCGCCGCTGTCGACGATGGCCTGCGACATGGTGCGCACCTCGGCCATGTTGGCCGGCGGCGTCTCCGGATCGAGGCCCGCGGCTTCGAAGACCTTCTTGTTGTAGTACAGGACCGGGTTGCTCACGTTGAAGGGCATCGACCATTGCACACCCTCGGTGGCGTATTGGTCGAGGGCCTTGGCCAGGATGTCCGAAGTGTCGAAACCGGATGATTCGATACAGGCGCCCGCCGGCACCGTGGAATCGGTGTCGCGGAGAACCTGGACGGCGTACTCGGGAGCCTGGACGATGTCGGGACGCGAAGACTGGCCGCTCTGGAGGTACTTGTCCAAAGTCTGCTCGTAGCCGCCCTGATTCTCGAGCGACACGACGACCTTCGATTGCGAGGCGTTGTATTCGGCGGTCAGGGATTCGAGGGCATCCTCCAGATCTCCGTTCATGCCGTGCCAGAAGGTCAGGTTCACCGGCCCGGTGGCGGTGTCGAGTGCCGTGGTGTCACAGGGTGGAAGATCGGCCAATGGAGTGGCGACGGTGGTCTCGGGGGCGGAGTCGCCGCCCGGGGCGGCAGTGGATCCGCTGTCGATGATCGAACTTCCTCCACCCCCGCAGGCTGCGAGGGTCATGGTGGAGACGGCGAGCGCGGCGATGAGGGGTCGGTTGGTGGTACGCATATCAGCCTTTCACTGCTCCCGCGGTGAGTCCGCGGACGAGTTGACGTTGGAAAACGATCAGGACGATCAGGATAGGCACGGCGGCGATGATGGTGCCGGCCATGATCAGATTCGGTTTGTCGAGGTCCGAGGAACGCAGCAGGCGCAGACCGGTCTGGACGGTGTTCATGTCGTCCTCGGTGGTGATCAACGTCGGCCACAGGTACTGGTTCCAACTCGACAGGAAGGCGAAGAGACCGAGGGCTCCCATGGTGGGCCGCACCAGGGGGATGGCCACTTCCTTCATGAAGCCCCAATGTCCGAGTCCATCCATCTGCGAGGCTTCCCGAAGTTCCGGAGGAATCTGCAAGAAGACCTGACGCAAGAGGAACGTGCCGAATGCCGTGGCCATGAAGGGCACCGTCAAACCGGCGAAGGAGTTGAGCCAGCCGAGGGAATCCACGGTCCGCCGATTGACGACCAGGGTCACCTCGAGAGGAACGAGCAGAGTCGCCAGGAAGACGGCGAAGAGCGTGCGCTTGAAGGGGAACTTGAGAAAGGCGAAGGCGTAGGCCGACACGATGGACGTCACCACTTGGACTGCGGTGATCAGCACCGCCACCACCGTCGAGTTGAGCAGATATCGACCCAGTCGGCCTTCGGTCCAGGCGTTCGACAGGACGTCGAGGGTGAAGGCGTCGGGGAGGAGGGGGTTCTCCAGCACCTTGTTGCCGGGCTTCAGGGCCGCGATCACCGTGGTGTACACGGGGAACAGGATCAGAAATGCCGTTCCGGTCAGGAGTGCGTAGCGGCCGGCCGACTTCCAGCCGCGTGGTGCCGAATCAAGAGCCATAGTGCACCCGTCGTCCGAAACCCCGGAACTGCAGTGCCGAGAGGCCGAGCAGGACCACGAACAGCAACACGGCCACGGCGGCTTGGAGGCCGTCGTTGTTCTTGATGATCGACGTGCCGCCATAGATGAGATAGGTGACGGTGGTGGTCGAGTCCTGGGGGACCGGTCCACCGGCGGTGAGCAGATCCATTTCGCCGTAGGCCTGGAAGGCGCGCGAGGTGAGCACCACCGTGGTGAAGAGCAGAGTCGGGGACAACAGTGGCAGAGTCACGTTGGTGAATCGCGCCCAACCACTGGCGCCATCGACGTAGGCGCTCTCCTGGAGTTCGCGCGGGATCCCTTGGAGACCTGCGGTCACCAGGATGAAGGTGAAACCGAGATTGGCCCACACCGAGGAGATGCCGACGGACCACAGAGCAGTGCCCGGATCATTGAGGAGTCCCGGTTCCTTGATGACCGGGAAGATCCGGTTGAGCCAGTCGACATTGGCGAGCACTCCCACCGACGGCTGGAGGAGGAAGAGCCACATCAGTGAGGCCACGGCCACCGAGGTGGCGATGGTGCTCGAGAAGATGGTGCGGAAGATCCGCATACCGCGCAGGTGTCGATCCGCCAGGATGGCCAGACCGACTCCGAGGGCCAATCCGAAGGGCACGGTGATGGCGGCGAACTTCACCGTCACCCAGAGTGCATGGAGGAACTCGTCGCTGCGGAGCACGGTGGTGTACTGGCCCCAACCCACCGAGCGGCAGTTCTCTCCTTGGATGTCGCACCGCTGCTGTCCGAGCCACACGGTCCGGCCGAGCGGGTAGAGAACGAAGAGTCCGAGGACGACCAGTGACGGACCGAGCATGACCAGAGCCAGAGGAGCATCGCGCCAGGTGCGGCGACGAACCGACATCAGCGGCATCCGTTCATGGGGTTCGATCCAGGCGCGCTCCGGTCGCGGCGTCGAAACGATGTCGATGCTCGGGTGAAGCGGCGATGCGAACGGTCGATCCGTTGGACGGCGCGGCGTCCCCGGCCGCCAGACGCACCACCACGCGGTGGTCGGGTGCGACGTGGCAGACGACCTGCACCTCGTGTCCGAGATGTTCGGCCAGCACGACCTCGGCGGCGACCCCGTCGTGGGACGAATGGTCGGCCACGATCACGGTGTGTTCGGGCCGGGCACCGACCAGGTAGCCGGACCGCTCGAGAGAGTCGACGGGGAAGATGTTCATGGGTGGCGTACCGATGAACTGGGCC
>JBJTYE010000063.1:0-3535 GCA_046082625.1 Actinomycetota bacterium
CAAGCCAAGGGCTGGATCGCCCCCGACGTCGACGCCCGAGCCACCAGCCTGTTCATCCAGGCCTACACCTTGGGACGGGTCCTCGACGACATCTCGAATGAGCCCATCGATGACGGCCGGTGGAACGATCTGGTCGAGGCCCTGCTCGACCGCTACCTCTTCAGCCATCTCGGCTGAGTATCGCTCCGCCGAAATCTGCCACACCCCGGTGGTCCACTGGACCCATGACGACGTCCCGCTTCACCGTGGTCGCCTGTCACCGGTGTGCCGCTCTGTATCGGCCCGGTGACCTCCCTCGACCGGAGCGTTCACCGGCCTCGGCCTTGACCCACGGGCGCCGACTGTGTCCGACGTGTCGGAATCTCCTCGGCGATCCGGGGTCCGAGCCAAAGTTCAGCAGTCGGCTTCGCTGGCAGGCAGCCGAGTCGTTCGACGGCGAGACCCAGCGATTGATCACCGGTCTCAAGTACCGCAACGACACCCGAGCCGTGGCTCAATTGGCGGATCGGATGGTCGGGGTCATTCGCGCCGACGTCATAGTGGAGGACTCCGGTCGTTCCTCCAGATTCCGGCTGCCCTTCGATGTGGTCACCTGGGCTCCGACGTCGTCTCGTCGTCGCCGTCGTCGGGGGTACGACCAATCCGAACTGCTGGCGCGCGCCGTCGCCCGTCGCCTCGGTCTTCCCTGCCGTCGGCTCCTCTACCGCGATCGCAGCGGCCCCCAGACGGGACGGAGTCGCCATGACCGCTTGGAACAAGGTCCGACCTTCACGGCCCGCCCGATGCGACGACCGTGCCGGGTGCTGGTCATCGACGATGTCGTCACCACCGGCAGTACGTTGCGAGCAGCCGGACACGCTCTCGAGTTGGCTGGTGCGGCCAAGGTGCTGCTGTTCGCCGCCGCCGCCACGCCCGAAGAGGTGTCGCGTCGGTCAGAGTGCCGCAAGTTGCCTGACGGCCCGGATTGCCGGCAGGGGATCGCGGTCGACCCAGATCCCGTGCAGGCCGACCATGTTGGCGGCCTTCACGTTGCTGACCGCGTCGTCGAGGAACGCCGTGCGGTGCGGAGTGGACTCGAGCCGTGACAGGGCCAGTTGATAGATCGCCGGGTTGGGCTTGCGGAGGCCGACCTCGTGGCTGTCCAGCACATCGTGGAAGAGTTTCGGGAAGTCGAGCATGTTCCACCAGAGGGGACGGAACTCGCGGATGTTGTTGGTGAGGACACCCACCTTGAGCCCGGCCTGGCGTAGATCGTGTACCAGGTCCACCATCGGTGCACACGGTTCGAACTGGAAATCGATCGCCGAGGAGCCGTCCGTCGGCGTCGCCACCGGAGTGAGGCCCGCACTGGCGATGAGTCCGGCCAACGCTCGGCGGTAGTCGTCCATCGAGATTTCGCCGCGCTCGAGACGATGCCACGGATGGTCCGTGTCCTCGGCGTACTCACCCATCACCACGTTCATCACCACGTCCAAGGGATCGTGAGGGAATCGTCGAATGACGTCGGCGGGGCGACCATTGACGGCGAGTACGCCGCCGAGATCGAAGATGACGGTGTCGATACGACCCGACGAGGCGCGTTCCTGTGCACTCGACGTCGCCCGCTCATCTGTCACGGTCTCATTTTGCCCTCCAGGGTGGGGCAATTCCCATTCAAGACCGGCCAAGGGGCGGGAATCGGCACCTGTAGGCTGGAGCACCGCATGAGTATTCTCGACCGCATCCTGAGGGCCGGCGAAGGCAAGAAGCTGAAGGCCCTGGAGGGCCTGGTCCCCGACATCAACGCCCAGGAAGCCGCGGTGCGCAGCCTGTCGGACGAGGCCTTGAAAGCCAAGACCGACGAGTTCCGCCAGCGATTCGAGCGGGGCGAAGCGCTCGACGACCTCCTCATCGAAGCCTTCGCCGTGGTGCGTGAGGCCGCCCAGCGTGTGATCGGCCAACGCCACTACGACGTCCAGATCATGGGCGGTGCGGCCCTCCACTTCGGGTGGGTGGCCGAAATGAAGACCGGTGAAGGCAAGACCTTGGTGTCGACGCTGCCGGCCTATCTGAACGGCATCTCCGGCCGGGGCGTGCACCTGGTGACCGTCAACGACTATCTGGCTCGGCGCGACTCGGAGTGGATGGGCCGCGTGCACCGCTGGCTCGGGCTGAACGTGGGCTTGGTCATTCCCGGACATCGCGAGCGCCCGGACCAGAAGCGCATCGACTACGCCGCCGACATCACCTACGGCACCAACAACGAATTCGGCTTCGACTATCTGCGCGACAACATGGCCTCCACCAAGGAGAACAAGGTGCAACGCGGTCATGCATTCGCGATCGTGGACGAGGTCGACTCGATTCTCATCGACGAAGCACGAACTCCGCTGATCATTTCCGGCCGGGTGGCCGATGCCGCGAACCTGTACTACCGCTTCGCGTCGATCGTCCGGGCTCTGAAACGCGACGAGGACTACGAGGTCGAAGAAGACAAGCGAGTCGTGATGCCGACCGAGCGCGGCATCGAACGCGTCGAACAGGAACTCGGCGTCGAGAATCTCTACGACGAGGTGCAGCGCAATCTGGTCCACCAACTCCAGGTGGCGTTGAAGGCCAAAGAGCTCTATCGCCGGGACAAGGACTACATCGTCCAAGCCGGTGAAGTGAAGATCGTGGACGAGTTCACCGGACGCATCCTCGAGGGACGACGCTGGAGCGAGGGCATCCACCAGGCCGTCGAGGCCAAAGAGGGTGTCAAGATCAAAGAAGAGAATCAGACTCTCGCCACCATCACTCTGCAGAACTATTTCCGGATGTACGACAAGTTGGCGGGCATGACCGGAACCGCGCAGACCGAAGCGGCCGAGTTGATGAACACCTACGACCTGCAGGTGGTGCCCATTCCCACCAACAAGCCGGTCAAGAGGATGGACGAACCGGATCTGATCTTCAAGACCGAGACCGCCAAGTTCAACGCCATCGTCGCCGACATCGAAGAGCGCAATGGCAAAGGTCAACCCATCCTGGTAGGCACGGTCAGTGTAGAGAAGAGCGAGACGTTGTCGCGCCTGTTGACCAAGGTCGGAATCAAGCACGAGGTGCTGAACGCCAAGCAGCACACGCGGGAAGCCGAGATCGTCACTCAGGCCGGCCGCCTGGGGGCGGTCACCGTGGCCACCAACATGGCCGGTCGCGGCGTGGACATCCTCCTCGGCGGCAATCCCGAAGGATTGGCCCGGCGGGCGGTGCTGGCCGAGGGACACGCGGCCGACACCTTGACCGACGAGTTCGCCCTCCCCGCCCCGTTGGCCGAGATGCCCGAGGACTATCGGGCCGCTCGCGTCGCCGCCCAGGCGCGGTATGCCGAGTTGCTGGCCGAGATTTCCGAAGAGTGCCGGGCCGAGGGCGACGAAGTCCGGGCGGTCGGGGGCCTCTACGTCATCGGATCGGAGCGTCACGAGAGCCGGCGTATCGACAACCAGTTGCGCGGTCGCTCGGGTCGTCAGGGGGATCCCGGATCGAGTCGCTTCTATCTCAGCCTCGACGACGAACT
>JBJTYE010000064.1:0-7241 GCA_046082625.1 Actinomycetota bacterium
CACCCTTCCGCTGATCGAGGTTACCGGCGGGCGGCGAAGAACTCCTCCAGCAACCGGGCGGACTCGCCAGCCAGGATGCCGTGGGTCACCGGAGGATTGTGATTCAGCCGCGGATCGGCGCACACGTTGTACAGACTCGCCGTCGCCCCGGCCTTCAGATCGGCAGCGCCGTAGACCAGCGCACCGATGCGGGCATTGAGCAACGCTCCGGCGCACATCACACACGGCTCGAGAGTCACCACCAGCGTGCAGTCGTCGAGGCGCCACCGTCCCAAGGATTCAGCGGCGTCGCGCAGGGCCAGCACCTCGGCATGCGCGGTGGGATCGCCGCGGGGTTCGCGTTCGTTGTGTCGGGCGGCCACGATGCGGCCCTCACGAAGCACGACGGCACCCACGGGAACGTCGCCGTGCACGACAGCGGCCCGGGCCTCGTCCAAAGCGGCGCGCATGGCGTCGTGCATGTCCATGGCGGAAGGGGTGGGATTCGAACCCACGGAGGCTTGCACCTCACACGCTTTCCAAGCGTGCCGATTCGGCCGCTCTCGCACCCTTCCAGATCTGTTTCGTACTCCTCCGTTCGTCCGTGCGACGGGACCAGGTCCCCCACACGACATCTGCCGGCTGTGGTGACGGCTAGGCAGTCTGCGGCACACGAGCGAATCCGCTGAAGGCTGCTACCTTCCGGTCCTGACCTGTTTCACGGGAACCCGTTGCACAGGACCCAACCGTCACCACACCCGGCAGATGCCGAACGAAGCGAGGCCAGACTAGCGGGACCTCCCCGGCGCCGAACCGGCGACCAGGGATTCCACCTTGGCCGCCAGGCGGGGCGCGTCGAGTTCGGCACAGACCCGAGCGAAGTCCGCGGTCGGACCGGTCCAGCGCCACGAACCCACCGTGCCCACGGGAACCGTCGACACCGTGGTGGCGATCTTCTTGAAGAGCATGGCCAGCTCGCGTTGGTGGGACAAGGTGTCGGCCAACTTGACGGCACCGCGCAGTCCGGGAATGTCCCAGTCCTCGTGCGAGTCGGGAATGTCCTCGATGCGGCCGTACCGGGAGAGAACGGCGGCCGCCGATTTGGCTCCCCATCCTTCGAGACCGGGAAAACCGTCGGCACTGTCCCCGACCAATCCCAGATAGTCGGCGATGCTCGCCGGACCGATTCCGAACTTGGCGATCACTGCGTCCTCGTCGATCAATCCCGAGCCGTCCTTGATCATCTTGCGCCGATCGATCTGCACCACGCGTCGACCCTTGACGCACTGACCGAGATCCTTGTCCGGGGAGAGAATCTGCACCTGCCGCACCGACGTATCGGCATCGGCCACGGTGGCCGCCGAGGCCAGAGCGTCGTCGGCTTCGTACTCGACCATCGGCCACACCGTCACCCCGAGGGCGGTCAGAGCTTCCTCCATGACGGGAATCTGATCCTTGATCTCGGGTTCCATCCCCTCGGAGGTCTTGTATCCCGGCCAGAGGTCGTTGCGGAAACTCTCGATCACGTGATCCGAGGCCACACCCACGTGGGTTGCGCCCTCGGCCAGAAGAGCGATGGTCGAATTCAGGACTCCGACCGTGGCGGCCCGACCCGACGGCGTCGAGGACCGCACCGCTTGTCCGTAGAACTGCCGGTAGAGCTCGTAGGTGCCGTCGATCAGATGCACCACGTGGCCGCCGGAGCGTCGCTCGTCGGGAGTCATGGCTCCATTGTGCCTCCGGGTGGGCGACGAATCATCCGCTCCGTCAAGATCCTCTCCGGATCGGCGTGCGGGTTCAAGTGGCACCGACCGGGCTCCGACAACTCGGCGTGACCGACCCGACCCTGCCCATCGAACTCGACGAACTCTCGGCGGTGCACATGGTCACCGAACTCGTCGAACGAGGACTGCGCGCCCGGGCCTCGGACATCCATCTCGAACCGCTCGTCGACGACGTCCGCATTCGGTTGCGCATCGACGGCACCCTGCTGGAAGTCGGCCGCCTGTCGCACGATCAGCACGTGGGGCTGGTGAGCCGCCTCAAGATCCTGGCCGGGATGAACATCGTGGAACGTCGTCGTCCGCAGGACGGCCAGTTCTCGGTCGAAGGACGTGGCGTGGACGTGCGCCTGGCCACGGTGTCCACGGTCTTCGGCGAGAAGGTGGTGCTGCGACTGCTCGACAAGAATCAGCGCACCAAGGGTCTGGGCGAACTCGGTATGCCTCCCGACACCTACCGCACCTTCCGATCCCTCGTGCACTCGCCTTTCGGCATGGTGATGTGCGCCGGACCGACCGGCGCCGGTAAGACCACCACGCTCTATGCATCACTCCTCGAACTCGATGCCGACCATCGGAACATCACCACCATCGAGGATCCCGTGGAGTACGTGTTCTCGGGAATCAACCAGATCAAGACCAACGAGCAGACCGGCCTGACCTTCGCCTCCGGATTACGGGCTCTCTTGCGCCAGGACCCGGACGTGATCCTGGTGGGCGAGATTCGCGATGCCGACACCGCCCGTCTCGCCGTGCAGGCGGCCCACACCGGACACCTGGTTCTGTCCTCCATCCATGCCACCGATGCCAGTGCCGCTCTCTTCCGCTTCGTGGAAATGGGTATCGAGACGTTCCTGGTGGCCTCGGCGGTGATGGGAGTGGTCGGGCAGAGGTTGCTGCGCTGCGTCTGTGCGGAGTGTCGACAGCCGCATCGATGCACACCCGCCGAACGAGCCTTTCTCGCCGATCTGGGAGCGGCCGAGATCTGCGACCTGGATGTCACGGCCAAGGGACGGGGGTGCGATGCCTGCGGAGGATCGGGGCATCACGGACGTATCGGGGTGTACGAGGTTCTGCGCGTCACCACCGGGGTGAGGAATCTGCTGCTCCGCCACGGAACGGTCGAGGACATCCGAGCGACCGCTATCACCGAGGGGATGCGACCTCTCACCCGAGCAGCCGTCGATCTGGTGCGACGGGGAATCACCGGTGTCGACGACGTGATCCGCACTCTCTGCCACTCATGACCACTTTCCACTACACCGCCCGCACCGCCGAGGGCCGCACCACCGAAGGTCGGCAGCGACGTCGGAGCATCGGGGATCTGCACCGCTGGATGCAGGAACGCGATCTCGTTCCGATATCCGTGGCCGCCGTGGAATCGCGTTGGCACGTGGAGATCACCCCGGCCAGAACCAAACGCAAGGTCCTCGTGCACTTCACGCGCCAGTTGGGGGTTTTCGTTCGCTCGGGCATTCCGGTGGTGGAGGCACTGCGCGTCCAGTACGAGGAGTGCGAGGATCGGGCACTGCGACGAGCCCTCGGCGACATGATCGACGACATCGTGCGGGGCGAGACGCTGTCGGGGGCCGCGGCCCGCCACCCGGAGGTGTTCCCCCACTACTTCATCGGATTGCTACGGGCCGCCGAACGAACCGGTCGGCTGGATGAGGCACTGCAGAATCTCTCCGAGTATCTGCAGCGCGACATCGACACCCGAGCCACGATCGTCGGTGCACTCGCCTATCCGTGCATCGTGGTGGTGCTGTCCGTGGTCACGGTGGCCGTCCTCACCGGGTACGTCCTGCCACAGTTCCAACCACTGTTCGCCGAACTCGATGCCGAGCTGCCCGCACCCACCCGTCTGCTGCTCGGCGCATCCGACTTCGTCACCGACCGCGCCCTCATACTCACCGGCGCGTTCGGCGGCCTCGTCGTCGCTGGCATCTGGTCGGCGATCTCGGCCAGGGGTCGACGGGCCATCGACCGCTGGCTGTTGCGTGTTCCGGTCGGTCGCCAGGTGGTGCAGTTCGTGATCCTGGAACGTTTCTGTCGTATCCTGTCGACTCTGGTTCAGGCCGGTATCCCCCTCCCCGACGGTCTGTCCATCGGCGCCGAATCCACCCGCAACACCGAAGTACATCGGCGACTGGCGGTGGCTCGCTCCGAGATGGAGAGAGGGCGAGGATTCACGGCCCCGCTCGTGGACACCGGACTCTTTCCGACGGCGGTGTGCGTCATGTTCCGGGTGGGCGAGGAGACCGGAACGTTGGAGAGTCAGTTGACGGCGACGAGTCAGTATCTCGAAGCCGAACTCACCCAGCGCATCCGCCGCTTCACCGGCTTGTTCGAACCGGCCATGATCGTCGGTGTGGGTCTCACCGTCGGCTTCGTGGCCGTGGCGCTGGTTTCGGCGATGTACGGAGTGCTCGACGGCGTGAAGTGACCGGTGGTCACCCCCCGAATGGGTCGTCGCCACCGAATCGAACGACCTCGTCGAACGACTCCGGATCGGAATCGATCCACGTCACACGACCACCATGAGAACGGACGGCTTCGATGGCTTTTTCGTCGAACTTCGACATCGGTGGAGAGAACAAACAGAGAACCAAGGTGAAGCCACGCTCCTTCAGCAGGACTGCCTTACCGACCATCTCCGCAACGAAGCGGGACTCGAACCGATGGGATTGCCTCACCTCGAAGACCAACGAGTTGGTCGTTTCGATGAGGTCACATCTGAGCGGAAATCCCATCCCGAAATCGGACGATTCGCGTCCGGAGATCAAGACCCGCCCGCCGCGACCTCTGATGAAATCCTGGAGCGCTTCGACTGCCCGCTCGCGTTGCTCCATCATTTTCTTGCGGTCCAGCAGAGATCGTTCCCCGATCCTCGTATCGAGCTTTCGCTCCACGTAGGAGGAAATTTGCCTCCACTCATTGGAACGTGTCTGCAAAGTGGAACTTCCCCGCAGATCGTCGACGATGGTCAGGAATTCCCGCGGATCGTCGGGGCTGATCATGATCGCCAACTCACTGAGGCGACGCGGATCGCCGGTGAGCAGCAGTTCCATGAGGGCCGGTGCTCTTTCGGTTCCCACCAGGGCACGCGCATAGGTCTCGAGTACCCGAGGCGATGCCGCATTTCGGCCGCTTTCCACGTGGCTGAGGGCGGCCGAGGTCAGCCCCAGTTCGGCAGCCATCTGGCCTTGCCGAAGCCCTCGTAACTTTCGCCCCGCCTTCAAGACGGTGCCCACGAATCGTTGATCGAACATGGTCCGACCTTACCTGACCCCTGTGCAATGAACCATAAAATTCATCATCCAATTCCGTAATAATTTCCTCATCTTTATTCCCTTGAGGGGGGATGCAGGGCATGATTATGGCTCTGATCTGGTGTTTTGTTTCGCCTCAGAGGTGTGCGCTTGACCACTAATCAACTATCAAACACCCCCCTGCTATCTTTACCAAGGTCGCGAACGGCCAAGAGTTAACCAGCCCGCCCGACACCGAATATCCGAGCAACACGACGAAAGGTGACCCAGATGCCCAACCGCCCAGCCAACCGCAACTTCAATCTCCCTCTCCGACCGCTCATGGAAGCCATGGGCCTGCCGGGGGTCTCCGAATTCGCCCGTGCCATCGGTATGACCCGGTTCACCGTCTACCGCTGGCTCGAAATCGGTATCACGGTCTGGAAGGCCGATGAACTGGCGATCAAGTTCGCCGGGCTGCACCCCTTGAACATTTGGGGGAGCGCGTTCTCTTCGGCGGGATCGGAACCTGAACGATCACCCCAGGAGTCCGACGAGGAGTCCGACGACTTCCAGATGGCCGCCTGAGCCCCGACCGAGGCCGCCGAGCCCCACGTTGCCACCAATTCCCCATCATCACCGACCGAACCCGACCACCAACTACGGAGGACCCGATCCATGAACCACCTCGAACCGCTTCCCGCACCCCGCATCATGGGGATCAAACCCTTTCTCGAACGATTCGAAATCACGATTCCCGACCAACCCGATGAATCCACACTCATCCAGATGTGGGCCATCGCTCGCGGACGGGGTCCGCGGCCTACGAACATGGTCCTCGTGGCCATCTCGGTGGTCGGCGGCGGCGACGACCCTCTCGACCTCGTTCCCATGGAGGAATCGGAGTTCGCGTCTCTGGTCCCCATGTCGTCCCTCATCGACATTCCCGGCGATACCTCCGTCTTCGAAGAATTCAAGCCCACGTTGATCGAGGGATGTGTCGGCGGGAGACGACGTACCAGGAACAAACCGCGCCAGGCCGTCAGCGCACAAGAGGCTCTCGACCTTTCGAACCGCTGGAGCGCCGGACGTCGGCCAGTTCGCGAAACCTTGCACTTCTTCGCCAGAGCTCTTCCGGTCCTGCCGGCGGAAGTCTCGATCCAATTCGTCGAGGTCTACCAGAAGCTCCAAAGCGGCTTCATCGACGACGAGGCCGCCGCCGGCGTCTCGTTTCTGTGCCGAAGCATCGCCGACGGTATCGCAGCGCGAGAGACCGAATCACCTACCCCCCGATCCAACTGAGCAACCACTGATCGACCCCTACCGATTCCGAAGAACCGACCAGACAGGAGAAACGACATGGACAACGAAACATTCCGCAACCTCGCGGCCAATGAGGTCAAAGGCCAGTGCTCACAGAACCAACGAGCCTTTCTGGCCGAGCACTTCGACGACTGGCGAGAGGCACTTCGCGAACTCGACACGACCACCGGCCAGCGGGTGGCCGATCTCGAGGCGCAATTGGTCGGCCTTCGGGCCCGCATGACCGAGTTGACCTCGATCCCGTCCGAACTCATCATTCTCGAACTCGAACTGGTCGGGAAAGTGGAGAAGTCCGCGCATTTCCTCAAGCACGTCCGAGCCCGACTGGCATCTCTGAATTCTGAGAGCTCGATCATTCGATCCGCCGGATCCGATGAGGCGGAGTTCCTTCGCCGCGCGATCGAGACCCACAAGCGTGTCCTCGACGATGGTGCCGACGCCGATCGAGCAGACGCCGCCCTGTACGCCGCCCTGGACGGAGCATGGAAGTTCGACGAAATCCTTCAGGTGGGGTGACGCGGGATCACTGCCACGCGAGTCGCCGCGGAAGCATCACTGCCACGATCACGCCCCAGGCCAGAAATGGTCCGAAGGGAATGGCGGTCTTCCGACCAGCGCGTCGGATGATCAACAGCGTCGAACCCCAGACCGCGCCACTGGCGAATCCGACCAGGAGCGCATCGACCACCACCGGAACACCCAGCCAGCCGGAGAACATTCCGAGCAACGGACCGAAGCGCACGTCGCCGTCGCCGAGTCCTCCGCGACTCAGGAAGTGGAGACCCATCATGACGAACAGGGCCAGTCCAGCACCGACGAGTGCCGAACGCAGACGCCACGGCTCCCCCGTGGTGGCGGTCGCCCAGACCAACCAGGGTGCACCGAGTGCCATGGTGCCATAGGAGAT
>JBJTYE010000065.1:0-3384 GCA_046082625.1 Actinomycetota bacterium
GACCCGCGACTGGTCGAGCGAGGTCTAGACGTGCTGCGCGTCCGCTGGTTGGGACGGGTGCCATATCGCGAAGCCCTGGCGCTCCAGACAGCCATCTTCGATCACAGACGTGAGCAGTATCTGCTCTTCCAGGAACATCCGCACGTCTTCACCTACGGACCGCGGGCCGATCTCGCCACCAACTTGAAGTGCGATCCGGCGGCGGTGGGCGCCGATTTCGTATCGGTGAAGCGCGGCGGCGACATCACCTATCACGGACCGGGACAATTGGTGGGCTATCCGGTCTTGAACGTGGACAATCGCCTCGGCGCCACCGACCACGTGTGCAATGTCGAACAACTGGTCATCGACACTCTCCACCAACTGGGGGTGAGCGGGGCCGGTCGACTGCCGGGCTACGCCGGGGTGTGGTTGGATCCCGAGACCGATCGCAAGCGCAAGATCTGCGCCATCGGCGTGCGGTTGGCGAACGGCCGAACCATGCACGGATTCGCACTCAACATCGATCCGGACATGACCTACCTGCGCGAGCACATCGTGCCGTGTGGGATCGGCGAGTTCCCGGTGACCTCGCTCGCCGAAGAGGGCTGCACGGCCGACATGGCCGAGGTGGTGGCGATCATGACCGCTCTCGCCGTCGACCGGTGGGGCGGTGGAGTCGGTGAGCGCCAGGACGTGGCCTGGGTGCATCGTCCCGAGGATCTGTCGTTGTTCTCCCGTGGTGCCGGACCCGGCGAGCCGGTACGTATGCGGGCCCGCCTGGCCGCCAGCGGGGTGACCGAGGGTCTGGACGTCACCGAACGCAAACCGGAATGGTTGCGGCCCAAAGTGGAGATCGGCCCGGAAGTCCTGCAGACCAAGAAGGTCCTCTCGGATCTGAATCTGGTGACGGTGTGCGAAGAAGCCGGATGTCCCAACTTGTCCGAATGCTGGAAGGACGGGACGGCCACCTTCATGGTGCTCGGTGAGCGGTGCACACGAGCCTGCGGGTTCTGTCTGGTGGACACCCGCAAACCCTTGGATCCTGACATCGACGAACCAGTTCGGGTGGCCGAGGCGGTGACGCGGATGGGGCTCACCCACGTGGTGTTGACCATGGTGGCCCGCGACGATCTGGAGGACGGCGGCATGGGCCACGTGGCGCAATGCGTGGAAGCGATACGCGCGCAGCAACCCGATGCCCGCATCGAGACCTTGGTGTCCGACGGCAAGGGTGATCCGACTTCGTTCGAGGTGCTCTTGGCGGCCCGGCCCGATGTGTTCAATCACAACATCGAGACGGTGGCTCGCCTGCAGCGAGCCGTGCGGCCCTCGGCCGGCTACGCCCGCAGTCTGGCGGTGTTGTCGCGGGCCAAGGCTGCCGGCCTGCTGACCAAATCCGGTCTGGTGTTGGGCATGGGCGAGACCGTCGCCGAAGTGGACGGATGTCTGGCGGACCTGGCGGCCGTCGGTGTGGACATCGTGACCATCGGTCAGTATCTGCGCCCGACGTCGCATCATCTGCCGGTGGCGCGCTGGATCCATCCCGACGAATTCCGTCGGTGGAAGGACGTCGGCGAGTCTCTCGGTATCGGGCACGTGGAATCGAGCCCCTTGACGCGTTCGAGCTATCACGCCCGTCAAGCGGCCGATGCCGTTCCGGTCACCATCGGGGCCCGCCGGTAAGGTGACCTCGTGAGCAGCGCAACCATGTCGTCAGCGGTGTTCGCCGAGCGAGTGCGACGGGCCCGGGCCGAAATGGCCACGCAAGGTGTGGACGTGGCGCTGTTGTCGGTGGGGCTCGATCTGCCGTACCTGATCGGGTACGACGCCATGCCGCTCGAGCGGTTGACCATGTTGGTGCTGCCGCGTGAGGGACGCTCCACGCTGGTCATCCCGCGACTCGAAGCCCCGCGGGTGACGCCGTTGCCCGATGTGTTCGAGCTGCTGCCCTGGGGCGAGACCGAGGATCCGGTGGCGCTGACGGCGCGTCTCGTGGGTTCGGCGCGTGTGGTGGCCGTCGGAGATCAGATGTGGGCGCGCTTCCTGGTGGATCTGTTGCCGCTCTTGCCCGGGGTCACGTTCAAGAAGGCCGTGGACGTGATGGCGCCGTTGCGGATGCACAAGGACACCGCCGAGATCGAGGCCTTGCGAGCGGCCGGGGCGGCCGTGGATCGCATCGCCGCCCAATTGCAGGCCGGTGAGATCCCCTTGGTGGGGCGTACCGAGGCCCAGGTGTCGGCCGATCTGTCGGCGCGCATCCTGGCCGAAGGACACGATGTGGTGAACTTCGC
Organism: Actinomycetota bacterium; assembly: GCA_046082625.1. GTDB lineage: Bacteria > Actinomycetota > Acidimicrobiia > Acidimicrobiales > Ilumatobacteraceae > Casp-actino8. The sequence goes on from JBJTYE010000065.1 coordinate 2,274, forward strand.
CATCGTGGCCGCCGGTGAGAACGCCGCCAGTCCGCATCACCATCCAGGGTCACGAGTCATTCAGAAGGACGAGATCGTGCTCTGCGATTTCGGTGGGACCATGAACGGCTACTGCAGCGATATCACGCGCTGCGTGTATCTCGGCTCGGTGCCGAGCGACATTGCCGAGGCCTATGCGGTACTCCACGAGGCCGAGGCCGCGGCGGTGCGGGCGGCCGTGGTGGGAACTCCGTGCGAAGAGGTGGATGCCACCGCCCGACGCATCATCGCCGAGGCCGGTTTCGGTGAGTACTTCATCCATCGCACCGGACACGGGATCGGACTCGACGCCCACGAGGAGCCCTACATCGTGAGCGGCAACACCTTGCCACTGGCGCCGGGCCACGCGTTCAGCATCGAACCGGGGATCTACATGCCGGGGCGATGGGGCATGCGACTCGAAGACATCGTGGTTGCCACGCCTGATGGGCCGGACCCGATGAACCGGGCCGACCACGGCCTGGCCGTTCTCGACGTCTGATCAGTCGTCGTCAGAGATTGGCGATGCTGAGCACGATCTGCACCTGTAGCGCCAGGAGCGCCAGGGCGAAGGCCAGCCCGCCGGTGATGGCGACGTTCATGCGCCGCTCGAGGCCATCGAGACGTCGATCGATGATGTCGATGTCCCGTTTGCGGGCCACATCGCTCCAACTGGTCGGCGGTAGGTAGTCCATCAGATTGTCGGCCACGTCGTCCCCCAAGATTCTCTTGAGGTCGAGATGCAACTCGAACCGTTGTACATCGGACGCGCCCATCGTAGACCTCCCTGGGTGACGTGTTCACGACATGGCGGGCCGCCACGCCCTATCAGTGGCGAATTCAGGAGTGAATCGAACCGGAGGTGGCGCGCAGGCTGGCGGCGGTGTGTCCGGTGCGCTGGGCGATGATCTCGGCACAGATGGCGATGGCAGTTTCTTCCGGTGTGCGGCCACCGAGGTCGAGTCCGATGGGCGACATGAGCCGGGCCAGATCCTTCGGGTCGGTGACACCGACCTCGGCCAGGCGCTCGAGCCGTTTGGCGTGCGTCTTGCGGCTGCCCATGACCCCGATGTAGCCGACGCGGGTGGCGAGT
>JBJTYE010000066.1:0-15437 GCA_046082625.1 Actinomycetota bacterium
TCCCGGGGCGATCGCGGCGAGTACGGGCGGACCCCGATGCAGCGGCTGACCGGGATCTCGTCCACCCTGCTGACCGACGACGTCCCCGACGAGCAGACGGTATGGATGAGCCACTTCGATGCCATCACCCGGGTCCCCGACGGATTCATCGCCACGGCGAGCACTCCCGGGGCACCGGTGGCCATTCTCGAGAATCCGGCGCGACGGATCTGGGGTGTGCAATTCCACCCCGAGGTGGTGCACACGCCGTACGGAAATGCCCTCCTCGAGAACTTCCTGCATCGTCTGGCCCGGTGCGACGACTCCTGGACCATGGGGTCGATTCTCGACGAACAGATCGCCGCAGTACGCCGACAGGTCGGAGACAAACGGGTAATCTGCGGTCTCTCGGGCGGTGTCGATTCCAGCGTCGCGGCGGCATTGGTGCATCGAGCCATCGGACCGCAACTCACGTGCGTCTACGTGGACACCGGATTGATGCGCAAGGGCGAGAGCACCCAGGTCGTGGAAACCTTCCGGCGCAACCTCGGCATCGAACTGATCCATGTCGATGCCGGCGATCAGTTCTTCGACCGCCTCCGGGGTGTGACCGAACCGGAGTCCAAGCGCAAGGCCATCGGCGAGCTCTTCGTGCGAATCTTCGAGAACCACACCGGCGGCGTCACCGATGCCGAGTACCTGGTGCAGGGAACTTTGTATCCCGATGTGATCGAAAGTGGCGGCAGCGATGGTTCGGCGTCGGTGATCAAGAGTCACCACAACGTGGGCGGACTTCCTGAGGACATGACGTTGCGTCTGGTGGAACCCTTGCGAGCGCTGTTCAAGGACGAGGTCCGTCGACTCGGTACCGAACTTGGCCTGCCCGACGAGATCGTCTGGCGCCAGCCGTTCCCGGGCCCGGGTCTCGGCGTGCGCAGCATCGGTGAAGTCACCCCGGACAAGGTGGCGATCCTGCAGGAGGCCGATGCCATCGTGCGGGCGGAGATCCACGACGCCGGTCTGGACCGGGAGATCTGGCAGGCCTTCGCCGTGCTGCCCGACATTCGGTCGGTGGGGGTCATGGGCGACGAAAGGACCTACGGCTATCCGGTGATCATCCGGGCCGTGACCAGCGAGGACGCCATGACCGCCGACTGGGCCCGTCTGCCCTACGACCTCTTGGACCGGATGGCCAGCCGCATCATCAGCGAGGTCCCCGGCATCAATCGAGTGGCCTACGACATCACCTCCAAACCGCCGGGCACCATCGAATGGGAATGATCCCTGGCTCCGTTCGCCGAATTCCTCGGGTCGACAGCTGACTCCTGCCTCTGAGCAGGGCTGATGCACCGATCTTCGGGGGCGATCGGCCCTATCGGGCCACCCTGGCTAGCCTAACACGGTCATGTTCGGTCCCCGGAACCCCCGTCGCCGATTGGGCCCTGTCGGTCTGGCCCTGCTCTTGGCCCTGGGCTCGGTGGGCTCGGACTTCCAGCCGGTGCAGGCCGGTTCGGTGGAGTCCGCCCGGCGCAAGGTCCAACAGATCGTGGACCAATTGGAGGCCGCCGAAGAAGAGGTCGACCGCCTCAGTGAGGAACTGCGCATCACCGAGGACGACAAGGCCCGCCTCGAAGAGGAGATCGCCGCCACTCTCGTGGAGATCGAGGCCAAGAAAGCCGAACTCAGCGGTGTCGAGGCCGAGATGTCGGATCTGGCCATCGAAGCCTTCGTGGGGGGTGGCCGCACCGGAAGCCTCACCGGTCTGCTCTCCCCGGGCGGTGGACCCAACGAATCGGTGCAGCGTCAGTACCTGACCGAGATCGCCCTCAACGTGGCCTTCGGCAATTCGGACAAACTCGACGCGCTGATCACCGACCTGAACGATCTGCAGAAGAAGCTCGAACGCGATCGCAAGCGGGCTGGAGAGTTGGCCGACCGCTTGGAGAGCGACCGAGCCAAGGCCGAGGACAAGATCGCCGAGTACACCCAGTTGAAGGCGCGAGCCGAGAAGGAACTCGGACGACAGATCGCCGAGGAGCGAGCCCGACGGGCTGCTGAAGCGGCGGCCCGTTCCCGTTCCCAGGCCGCGCAGATCACCTCACGGGGAAGTCGTGCCGCCTTCGATCCGGGTTCGGTACCGCCGAGCAGTTCACGGGGAGCGATCGCCGTGGCCGCGGCGCGCAGTCAGATCGGTGTGTCCTACAAGTACGCCACGGCCATCGAGGGCGTGTCCTTCGATTGTTCCGGTCTGACCATGTGGGCCTGGGCACAAGCCGGTGTCTCCTTGCCCCATCAGTCGCGACTGCAATACCAAGCGTCCCCCAAGGTTCCGTTGGCCTATCTCGAACCAGGCGATCTGGTCTTCTTCTACGACCCGATCACCCACGTCGGCATCTACGCGGGTGACGGCTTGATGATCGACGCGCCAGGTGTGGGACGTGATGTCCGCATCACCCCCATCACCTGGAGCAAAGTCGTCGGCGCCACGCGTCCGGGCTGAGTCCGAACCGCCCACGAGATCATGCCCGCCGGCTCGAATCAGGAATCGGGAGCGATTCCGGGAATCGATCCGGCACCGGTGTCGGGGTGGCTCGAGTCCACTCTGCCCGATGTCCGCGGTCCGTTCGACTTCACCCTCATCGCCGGTGGACGTTCGAATCTCACCTACCTGGTGACCGACGGCAACGGTGCCCGGTTCGTCCTGCGTCGACCTCCACTCGGTCACGTCCTGGCCACGGCTCACGACATGGCGCGCGAACATCGCATCATCGCCGCCGTCGGCCGCACCGAGGTTCCCGTCCCGCGGGCCCTCGGACTGTGCACCGACGAGTCGGTCAACGGAGCACCTTTCTATGTGATGTCGTACGTGGACGGGGTGGTTCTCGACAGCACCGAGAAGGCGTCGCTGCTCGATCCATCGCTGCGACCGGCGGCGTCGATGCACCTCATCGACGTCTTGGCCGAACTCCATGCCGTCGACATCGATGCCGTGGGTCTCGGGGATCTGGCGCGTCGCGAGGGTTACATCGAGCGACAGCTCAAAAGGTGGAGCACCCAATGGGAGAACTCCAAGACCCGAGATCTCCCGGCCATCGACGAGGTGCACCGTCGGCTCTCTCGAAACGTTCCGACCCAGCAAGGGGTGGTCATCGCCCACGGCGATTTCCGGTTCGGGAACTGTCTGACCGATGTCGGCACCGGGCGCATCACCGCCGTCCTCGACTGGGAACTGTGCACCCTCGGAGATCCACTGGCCGACGTCGGGTATCTGGGCGTGTACTGGAGCGACGGACCGTCCAGTGCGCTGCGTGCCAATGATCCGACCCCCGCCGGAGGGTTCGCTCCGTACCGCGAACTGGTGGAGCGGTACGCCGCCACCACCGGCCGTGACGTGAGTGCGATCGATTACTACGTCGCCTTCTCGTGTTGGCGATTGGCCGTGATCAGCGAGGGTGTCTACGCGCGGTATCTTCACGGTGCGATGGGGAACCAGGCGGGAGTCGATCTGGCGACCATGAAGTTGGGACCCGAAGGCCTGGCCGACCGGGCTCTGGAGGCCGTGAGGAGATTGACATGACCACAGCAGATGCGACGGCAGACCTGTCGGGATGGACGAAGGGGTCCTTCACCGCCGCCGGGATCACCCACGACACGTATCGCCGAGGTTCGGGTCCCGGGATCATCGTGGTGCACGAGATTCCGGGCATCACTCCGGCGGTACTTCGCTTCGCCGACGAGGTCGTCGGTGCCGGGTTCACGGTGGTCATGCCCGATGTCGTGGGGACGCCGGGCAAGGCGCCGTCGGGCGCGTATCTGGCGTCGTCGATGGCCAAGGTCTGCATTTCGCGCGAGTTCGTCACCATGGCCACCGGTCGCACGTCGCCGATCATCGCCTGGCTGCGGGCTCTCGGTCGCAACCTGCACACCGATGTGGGTGGTCGGGGGATCGGGGCCATCGGCATGTGCTTCTCCGGAGGATTCGCCCTCGGCATGATGGTCGACGACCACGTGGTGGCACCGGTGCTCAGCCAGCCGTCCCTGCCCTTCAGCATCGGCGCCAAGCGAGCCGGCGATCTCAATCTGTCGCCCGACGATCGCGAAGTGGTGGTTCGTCGGGCCCGCGAGGGATGCGAGGTCCTGGGACTCCGCTTCACCGGGGATCGGCTGGTCGGCACCCGGTTCGACACTCTGCGGAACCTGCTGGGCGACTCCTTCATCGCCGTGGAATTGCCGTCGGCCAACAAGTCCGACCATTCGGTGCTCACCGAACAACGCGATGAGGCCAGTGTCGCCCGGGTGCTCGAATTCTTCGCCTCGAAGTTGAAGTGAGAACTGTCAGAGAAGTTCGAGGCTGAACTGCGGGTGGCGCCAGGAGGCGAGAGCCCCCGCAGCCGCACCCTTTGATTCGAGCAGATGCCGGGCCAGGAGTCCTTTGGCGGCTTTGGCGTCGTGGCCGACGGCGCGACCGGAGCGATTCACGAAGTTGACGACGATGTGGTTCCGGCCGAGTTCCGGATCGACCTCCCAGGCGGCACGGTGTTCCTGCGGCAGCAGATCGATCACCACCCGTCCGCCGTCGGCGAGCAACCAGGAATTGAGCACCGCCGAAAGTTTCGGCCTCCACCAGGTCGAAAGTTTGCCGAGGTGGGGCAGGGCGGCCCCCATCTTCAACTTGTACTCGGGGATCCGATCAATGATTCCCACCAAACCCAGGAGTCCCGACACCACGACCACCGAATCCTCGGCGCGAGCTCGCGTCCGGGCCGACATGGTCTCGAAGTCGAGGTGGTCCCAGACGACTCCGGTGTAGCGCTCGAAGGCGGTCAGTGTGGGAGATCCGACCAGAAAGCGGTTGACGGCTCGGGCCCGTTCGAGATGCACACCCTTCACGCCGAGCAGACGAGCATCGCCGCCGTCGGCGGCGGCGAGGGCTTCGGCCACCGATCGTCGGTGGGAGCCGAGTTGCCGACCGAACCGGCCGCTCCCCGGATTCCACGCCGGTGACCTGCCGCCTTCGGCCTTGCCTTCCGATGGTGGAAGGAGAATCGCCAGAGGTCGTTGCGCCATTCCTGCAGTCAACTGCCGGCGGTGACCAGGCGCAAGGGTGATTCCGCTCCTCTGTCGGTCGCGGCCCGCGGACGGTACTGTGGGCTCATGCGCGTACACGTGGATGCAGACAAGTGCCAGGGCCACAATCGGTGCTATGCCTTGGCACCGGAGTTGTTCGACGTCGACGACTATGGCAATGCCGTGGTGGTCGGTGACGGGACGGTGAGTCCCGAATTGGAAGAACGCGCCCGACTGGCCGTGGCGAACTGTCCCGAATTCGCCATCACCATCAGCGAGTGAGCGATCACGGAATGACCAACGAGACGGTCGGGGCATTCGACGGCTCCCTCTATGGTCCGGTGACCGACTGGGCCGACGATTTCGATCACGCCGATCCGGAATACAACCGACGAGCCCCGGAGATCTGGGCCGATCTGCGGTCCTCATGTCCTGTTGCTCATTCGAAGCGCTACGGCGGCGTGTGGCTCCCGGTCACCCACGAGTTCGTGCGGGAGATCGCCTACGACACCGAGAACTTCACCAGTCGAGCGGTCGTGGTGAGCACTCAGGCCCCCGAGGACCCGGCACCGATCGGCGGTGCGCCACCGATCACCAGCGATCCTCCCTTCCATCATGAAGCCCGCCGCCTGCTCCTGCCCCCGTTCGCTCCCAAGAAGATCGAACTCTGGGAACCCGAAGTCCGCACACTGTGTCGAGACCTGCTCGATCGCATGGAAGCCGATGTGCGGCGCGGCGACCTGATCGATGCGGCGGTGCAGTACGCCCAGCACATTCCGGTGAACGTGATCGCCCGGATGTTGGGGTTCCCGCTCGAGGACCAGGATCTCTTCCGCGAGTTCGTGCACGACGTCCTCGAGGGAATCGACAACGAACCCGACGTGCGTATGGCCGCCTTCGAACGACTCGATGCCTACATCGCCGCGCAGGTCGAGGACCATCGAGCGAATCGGCGCGACGATCTCACGAGTTACCTGATGGAGGTCGAACTCTTCGGAGAGAAGTTGTCACCGGAGCACGTGGGCGGCACCATCATCTTGTTGCTGCTGGCCGGGATCGACACGACCTGGAGCGCCATCGGGTCGAGTCTGTGGCATCTGGCCACCCATCCCGACGATCTGGCGCGCTTGGTCGATGATCCGGCCCTGATGGCCACGGCAATCGAGGAATTTCTCCGGGCCTATGCGCCGGTCACCATGGCTCGACTGGTGGCCAAGGATCACGATTTCCACGGCTGTCCGATGAAGGTCGACGACTGGGTGCTCCTGCCGTTCCCGGCGGCCAATCTCGATCCCGAGGAATTCGCCGACGCCGACGAGGTCCTGATCGATCGCCAGGAGAATCGGCACGCCGCATTCGGTCTCGGCATCCACCGGTGCCTCGGATCGAACCTGGCGCGCCTGGAGATGCGGGTGGCCCTCGAAGAGTTCATCGCCCGGTTCCCGTCCTTCACCCTCGGTGGAACGAACGACGATGTGCGGTGGAGTGTGGGTCAGATCCGCGGCCCCCGGGTGCTCCCGGTGCGCGTGCTCGCATCCTGATCCGGAATCGTGACGATCGACCCCAGTTCCGACCGGCCCGGACCGATGACCGAGGCCGGGGAGCGGTGGCGGAGCCAGTTACTGGAATGGGCGATTCCCGATGTCATCGTGGCCCAGGCCGAGGTTCCGCCGTGGGCTCACGATCCAGCCACCTTCGCCATGGACGACACCGTGGATCCCGCCAGTCCGATCCACGAGATGGCCCGGGAACTCCTGCCTGCACAGGGGGGAAGTGTGATGGACGTCGGATGCGGTGGAGGACGCTCGTCTCTGCCTCTGGTCCCGCGGGCGACCCGACTGGTCGGTGTGGACGAGAATCCCGCCATGTTGGCTCGTTTCGCCCAGGCGGCCGCCGAACTGGGTGCGGACTTCGACGAGGTGCAGGGTCGATGGCCCGATGTGGCGATCACCCGGGAGCGAGAGGGTCGACCGATCGCTCCGTGCGACGTGGTGGTCTGCCACCACGTGTTCTTCAACGTGCCCGATCTGGAGCCTTTCGTCGTGGCCCTGACGGCCGTGGCTCGCCTAGGGGTGGTGGTGGTGCTGCCCCATCGCCATCCGCTCTCGGCGTGGAACGAAGCCTGGAAGCACTTCTGGGATCTGGACCGTCCGCAAGGGCCGACGTCGGACGATGCGGTTGCCGTTCTGCGGGCCCTCGGCATCGAACCCGAGGTCTCGGTGGTGCCGAGGCCCCCGATGACTCGTCTCGCCGACGATCCCGATGCCCTCGTCGTCTCGGCACGCCGTCGGCTGTGTCTGCCGGCGTCACGTGACGACGAGATCCGCCGGTGGTTGGTCGATCACCCGCCTCGCTTCATGAGCGAGGTGGTGGTGTTGCGCTGGCCCGGAGGTCTTTCCTAGCACCGGGTGACTGCCCCTCGTAGATGCCGCGTTCGGGAGACACGGCGAAGGCGACGACGCACACGATCGCTGCCGGGACCGCCATGTCCGCACCGAAGAGTTCCACTGCGAGGACGGTGCAGGCGATCGGCGTGTTGGCGGCGGCCCCGAACACCGCGGCGAAGGCGGCCGCCGCGCCGACGACGGGCGGAAGTCCGAGTGGTGTTGCGAGAACCGATCCCAGGGTGGCTCCGACCACGAAGAGCGGAGTGACCTCCCCGCCGGGAATTCCACTGCCGAGGGCCACCGCGGTGAAGAGAATCTTCAACACCGGATCCCACCAGTCGGCGAGCTCTCCGCCGAGAGCGCCGTCGATCAACGGGAGGGACAATCCCAGATAGTCGCGCCCGACCAGGGCCATCAGCGCAACGGTGGCGGTGGCCCCGACGACCGGACGCAGAGGCGCCCACGTGAGGTGCCGAGACAGAGTGTGACGCACTCCTGCGGTGAGGGCGATGAAGACGCGGGCGGCGATGCCGGCCGCCAGTCCGACCAGCGCCAGGCGCAGGACCAGAGAACCGTGCAGATTCACGGCGATGTTCACGATGGGTGTGGACCGTCCGAGAGCCTCGACGACGCGATCGGCGGTGATCGAAGCGGCCAGTGCCGGAGCCAGACCTTCGTAGCGGAGCCGACCGGTCCGCTGGACTTCGAGACCGAACACCGCGCCGGCGACGGGAACTCCGAAGGCGCCACCGAAAGCTCCGGCCATGGCCGCCACCAGCAGAAGACGGGTATCGCGTGGCTGCAGACGCAACGGCCGGGACACCAGGCTGGTGAGTGAACCGCCGATCTGGATGGCTGCACCTTCGCGACCGACCGAGGCTCCGACGAGTTGGGCGGCATAGGTGGCACCGAAGATCAGGGGCGCGAGTCGATACGGGACGGTCACCGCGACATCCGCGGTGTTCGACGGCAGCGAACGCGAAATGACGAGCGAGGTGCCCGAGCGGCTCTCTCCGGCCCCGTAGTGGTAGACCAGCCCGAGACTCAGTGCCATGGGTGGCAACATCCAGACCAGCCAGCCGTGGTCGAGGCGCGTTCGCGTGGCCTGGTCCAAGGCTTCGAAGAGCAGCCAGGAGGCCGCGCCGGTGATCAGACCGACCAGGGTCGCTCCGAACACGATGGACACGAGATGGAATCCGGCTCGAAGTGGATGAACCGGGATGCGAGCCACCGGCAAACGCTAGTTCACCGTCTTTCTCACCACCCTCTTACCGTCGGCGGGCAGACTGAGGCCGTGACCGTCAGTCTTCAGCGCCAGAGCGGGTGCATCCTGATCGCCGACGACGACCGGGCCATTCGCGAATCACTGGAGCGGGCGCTGAGCCTCGAGGGGTACGAGGTGACGGCAGTCGCCGACGGATCCTCGGCATTGGACGTACTCCGGCACCAAGCCATCGATCTGGTCGTTCTCGATCTGATGATGCCCAACGTGGATGGGATCACCGTATGTCGGGTTCTTCGCACCGAGAAGAACGAGTTGCCGATTCTCATGTTGACGGCACGGACGCAGACCACTGACCGGGTCGAGGGTCTGGACGCGGGAGCGGACGATTATCTGCCCAAACCGTTCGCGCTCGAAGAGCTCCTGGCCCGCATTCGGGCTCTCTTGCGCCGACGCGGACGCGACGACGACGGATCGGTGCTCAGGATCGACAATTTGACGATCGACACCGCCGCCCGGAGGGTCCGTCGCGGCGACCGCGACGTGGATCTGTCCAAGACCGAATTCGATCTCTTGGAATTGCTGGTCCGGAATCAGGGCATCGTTCTCGACCATTCGACCATCTACGACCGCATCTGGGGGTACGACTTCGGGCCGGACTCGAAGAACTTGGCCGTGTACATCGGGTACATCCGACGCAAGGTGGACACCGAAGGTGAGGCTCGTTTGATCCACACCGTCCGCGGTGTCGGATATTCGGTGCGGGTGTCGTCATGAGTCTGCGCTGGAAACTCACGATCGTCATGAGTGCGGTGATGGTGGTGTCGGCGGCGTCGATCGGTTTCATCTCCTATGGATCGGTGGAGTCCCGACTGCTCACCGAGATCGACCGGTCCTTGGTGGAAGCCACCACTCGATTCCTGGATCGGCCGAACCCTTCGGTGCGGTTCGGCCCGCGCGGTCGCGTCGTGGTCACCGTCCCCGAACGCCCGCTGGGTATCGAACAGTTCGTGGTCCAGGTGTCGGATCGCGATGGAAACGTTCTGGCGGCCACCGAAGGGGTCGAACTACCGGCGGTCGACTTCTCGTCCGTACCGGAATCCGACGGAGCGGGAAGAGATGTCATCTCGAGCACCGGAGTCGTCGAGTCGGTGAAATCGACCGACGGCCGCGCCTACCGTGTCCGCACGGTGGCGATCGATGTCGGCCCGTCCGGGGTGGTCATCGTGCAGGTGGGGCGGGATCTGGCCGAGACCCGGAACGTGCTCGACGACCTGCAGCATCGGATCCTCATCATCGGTGCCTCGATCGCACTGCTCGCGGCGGTGGCCGTCTGGTTCGTGGCCACCGGAACGACCTCGCGCCTGCGGAGATTGTCGACCACCGCCGAGGAGATCGCCACGACCACTCGACTCGACATCGAGGTCCCCGTCGCCGGTGCTGACGAAGTCGGGCGCTTGGGCCGTTCGTTCCGCGACATGCTGGCGGCCTTGTCTCGTTCGAAGGAGCAGCAACAGCGTCTGGTCCAGGATGCGGGTCACGAACTACGGACGCCTCTCACGAGTCTGCGGATGAACGTGGACGTTCTACGACGGCACGAGGACCTGACGACCGAGGTGCGCTCTCGGGTCCTCGACGATCTGAACCGCGATGCCGAGGAGTTGGCCCAGTTGATCGACGAGATCCTGAACTTGGCGGCGGATCCGTCCTCGACGCCGGTGTCGGCTCCGAGCGAACGCGTCGACGTGATCGGGTTGGTGCGGGACGCGGCCGAGCGCATGCAGCGGCGTTCGGGACGACGCATCGATCTCACGGTGAGACTCGGAGCGGTGGAGTCGGTCGTCCTGGGTCATCGGGCACTCATCGAGCGGGCCGTGACCAACCTCCTCGACAATGCGGTGAAATTCGACGGATCCGGCGAACCCATCGAGGTCGAGGTGGCCGTCGATGGAGCCGCGATGACGGTGACGGTGGGCGATCGCGGCCCGGGAATCCCGGAAGGTGAGTCGGACCTGATCTTCGAGAGGTTCCATCGATCCGATGCGGCCCGCGCACTTCCCGGTTCGGGACTGGGACTGTCGATCGTGGCCGACGTGGCCCGTCTGCACAGTGGGACGCAATTCGCCCGCAACCGTGCCGGGGGAGGAGCGGAGGTGGGTTTCTCCCTGCCGATCTCGTCGTCCGACGATGCAGGCGAGTGATCTGGTTCTCACCCAACTCTCACCCTCACCCGATGTCGGTCTCACCCTGGTCGGTCAAAGTGATCCATGACGAAGGAGCGATCGACGACGATCACTCGACGACGTGATCACCAGCGATGGTGACGGAAACGGAGCAGAACATGACCAGTGAGAAGACCGAGATGGAGAACAGCGGGACCGACGTCCCCGCGAGCGGTCCGGGACGCCGATCGCGGTCGATCGTGGCCGCGGGCGTGGCCCTCGGCCTCGTGGCCGGTGCAGGAGCAAGCCTGGCGGCCGGGTGGCCCTTCGCCGCCGGCGCCTCGACCCAGTCGACCGACGCCACGCAAGAAACGGAGGATCACGAAGGTCGACCAGAAGACAGGATGCGCGAGATCCTGCAGTCCCTGGTGGACGACGGGACGTTGACACAAGAGCAGGTGGATGCCATCGTCGATGCTCTGCAGGCCGCCCGCGAGGAACGACATGCCGGTCCGATGGGCGATCGGGATCGACGTCATGATCGGGGTATGGCCGGTCGGGCCATGGCCGGTCGTGATCGGATCGAGAAGGTGATCGAGACGGCGGCGTTCTTCCTCGGCCTCGATGCCCAGGAGTTACGTGACGAATTGAAGTCCGGAAAGACCCTGGCCGAGATCGCCGAAGCCAACGGGAAGTCGCGACAGGAACTCATCGATGCTCTGGTGGCCGTCGGCATCGATGCGGCGACCGAGCGCTTGAACGAGCAGATTCCTCGTCTCGTCGACGGTGAGATCGGTCCGCGACACGACTCCTGACACGTATTCCTCCACGACGAACCGTGGCGCGATCGCCGGCGCGAGCCGGCGATCGCCGCGTGTCGGGGAAGCGGCGAATCCCGACACAACCGTGTCGTAGGATCGGTCTGCCATGGCCCCTGCAGAACCGTCTTCCCTCGACGACGAGCTGTTCGGAACCGCCCCGTACTCGGCTCGGTCCGGCCCGGCCACCTGGTCGGGACGGTTCAGCCTCGAGGGGCTGAACCCCATGCAACGGGAAGCAGCCGAGCACGTCGATGGCCCCCTCCTGGTGGTGGCCGGAGCAGGTAGCGGCAAGACGCGGGTGTTGACGCATCGGATCGCCCATCTGATCCGTGATCACGGCATCCACCCCATGAACATCCTCGCCATCACCTTCACCAACAAGGCGGCCGGCGAGATGAAGCACCGCGTCGAAGCCCTCATCGGACCGGTGGCCAAGTCCATGTGGGTGTCGACGTTCCATTCCGCCTGCGTGCGGATCCTGCGGGTCCACGCCGAAGCCATCGGCTACCCCAAGAACTTCAGCATCTACGACCAGGCCGATGCGCAACGTCTCACCGGATACGTGATCCGGGATCTGGGTTTCGACAACAAGCGCTTCACGCCCCGAGCGGTCCAGGCGGTCATCTCCAATTGGAAGAACGAGTTGCTGTCGCCCCGGGACGCCGCCGAACAGGCCTCGCACATCTTCGACCGCAAACACGCCGAGATCTACGCCGAATACCAGCTTCGCCTGCAGAAGGCCGGGGCCATGGACTTCGACGACCTTCTGATGAACGTCGTCCGCCTCTTCCGTCTGAAACCCGATGTCTTGTCCGCGTATCAGGATCGATTCAAGTACATCCTGGTCGACGAATACCAGGACACGAACATGGCCCAGAACGAGATCGTCCTCATGCTGGGAGCCCGGCACCACAACGTCTGCGTGGTCGGCGACACCGATCAGTCCATCTATGCCTTCCGCGGCGCGGACCTCCGCAACATCCATCAGTTCGAAGACGCTTTTTCCGACGTGACGGTGGTGGTCCTCGAACAGAACTACCGCAGCACCCAGACCATCCTCGACGCGGCCAATGCCGTGATCGCCCGCAACTTCGCCCGCAAACCCAAGGAGTTGTGGACCGAAGCAGGTCCGGGTGAGAAGATCATCCGCTTCCACGCCGAGGACGAGGGAGACGAGGCCACCTTCGTGGCCCGCACCTTCGAATCCTTGCGGGCCAAGGGTCGGTCCTGGGGCGACATGGCCGTTTTCTATCGCACCAATCCTCAGAGTCGCATGGTCGAGGAAGTGTTCATGCGCTTCGGCATCCCCTACAAGGTCGTGGGTGGTACTCGCTTCTACGATCGCAAGGAAGTCAAGGACGCGGTGGCCTACGTGCGCGTGGTGGCCAATCCTGCCGACGAAGTCAGCATCAAGAGAGTCCTGAACACGCCCAAGCGGGGAATCGGCGACACCAGCGTCGGCCGTCTCGACGTGTTCGCCAAGGACGAGGGCATCGCCTTCATCGAAGCTCTCCGACGGTCGGGTGAAGCCGGAGTCACCGGGGCGGCCCGTCGCGGCATCGAATCCTTCCTGGAAGCGATCGACGAAGTGGCCGGAGACATCGCCGCCGAGGAACAACCTCATGCCGGAGCGGTGTTGGAACGCATCCTGCGTCGCTCGGGATACCTGGCCGAATTCGAGGAGGACGATTCCATCGAGGCCGCCGGTCGTCTCGAGAACCTGGGCGAATTGATGTCATCGGCCAAGGAGTTCGCCCGTCTGGACGAGTTCTTGGAGCAGGTGTCACTGGTGGCCGACACCGACGAACTCTCCGACGAGGACAAGGTGGTGCTGATGACCCTGCACGCCGCCAAGGGGCTGGAGTTCCCGGTGGTGGTCATCGTCGGTGTGGAGGAAGGTCTCTTCCCGCACGTGCGGGCTTTCACCGATGCCGACGAACTGGAGGAAGAACGACGTCTGGCCTACGTGGGAATCACCCGGGCCCGTGAACAGCTGTATCTCACGCACGCATGGTCCCGCAGCCAGTTCGGCACCACCCAGTACAACCCGCCGTCGCGATTCCTGGACGAGATTCCCGATCAACTCGTCGAACATCAGGGGAAGGTGCCCAACCGACGGTCGTCGTCGCCCGAACGGCGCTCCGTGGCCAGTTTCGATCCCGACGACGAGTTCCGGGAGCGCCAGGTCGATGCGGCCCTGGCGGCGGGCGCAGCAGGCGGGCGGCGCGGTCCGGCCGAGCCGTCCGGGGCTCATGCACTCGGTCTGCGGATCGGTGACACGGTCGAGCACGCCGTCTTCGGAGAGGGTGTGATCATCGACATCACCGGCAACGACGACAAGGCCGAAGCGGTGGTCAATTTCGTCGAACGCGGGCGCAAGCATCTGCTGCTGGCCTGGGCGCCTCTCAAGAAGGTGTCCTGAGCCGGACGTTCGGTGCGCCGGGCTCGGACCTGCTTGAATCGACGTCATGAAAGCAGCGATTCTGGTCGAGAGTCTGACCGGCCACACCTGGAAGGCCGCCGAGGCGATTGCGGGAAATCTGGTCCAAGAGGGCTGGAACATCGTGGGCCTGCAGTCCATGCGTCGACCCGATCACCGGGCCATTCAGGAGGCCGACATCGTCCTGGTGGGAACGTGGGTGCACGGCGCCTTCGTCTTCGGTCAAGCCCCGTGGAACCTCGCCGCCCTCCGGGCCCTCCCGGCGATGGCCGGCAAGCGCGCCGCCACCTTCTGCACATTCGCCATCAATCCGGGACGGACCCTCGACGTGATGGACCGCACGGTGACCGGACTGGGAGCCGATGTCGTGGGTGGTCTGGCTCTGCACCGGGCCAAGATCGCCGCCCATGCCGAGGAATTCGCCACACGGCTCTGCGGAGCATTGACCGCCTGATCTCGGATCGATCAGACGGGGGCTTCCACCTCGCGAGGATGCCGATCTGCCTCCGGCAGGTGATCCCACATGTCGGCCAGGAGATCGTCGCGTCGACTGCGGTGCGCCGAGTCGCTCCAGAGATTCACCCGTTGTTGGGGATCCGATGCCAGGTCGTACAGTTCGCCTTCGGTTCCATCGTGCACCGTGCCCGGGAGACACGCAGTGGCCACCCAGCCGTCGCGACAGATGCTGCGCATCCGCACTTCCCGTCCGAAGAGCACGCTGTCCCATTCGGTGAGCACCCGCTCGTGACCCAGATCGACCGCTTCACCGTCGTTCAGAGGCAGACGTTCCGATTGGCAGTAGTCGGGTCGCGGGAGGCCGGCGATGTGGCAGAAGGTGGCGGCCAGCGCCACATGGCCGACGGGTGCGTCCACCGTGGCCGGCGTGGTGGACGCCGACGGTGCCGGACGCCAGATGAGGGGCAGTCGCATCAGGGAGTCGACGTGATAGGGACCCTTGAACAGCAGTCCGAAATCGCCCTGGAGTTCGCCGTGATCGGTGGAATAGATGACGTCGGTGTCGTCGCCCCAGCCGCGCGCCGTCAGATGACGCAGGACTCGACCGATGGCTTCGTCGATGAGTTCGTTCTCGACATGAGTGAGCGCATTGACCTCTCGGACCTGGTCGTCGGTGAGAGTCTTGGGGATCCAGCGAGCCGGCGCCTCGTAATTGGAGAAGAACTGGCCCTCGTACCAGAGTCGCCAATGGCGCGGTTTGCGATCGAGGATTGCTTCGCGCTCGGCGCGCTCGGTGGGATAGCCGATGGGAAGGTCCAGATCTCGCCACGGCACACGTGGCAACTCCGACTGGGGCGGATCCCAGGGATGATGAGGATCGGGAAAGCTCATCCAGCAGAACCA
>JBJTYE010000067.1:0-5161 GCA_046082625.1 Actinomycetota bacterium
CCGGAGACCCGCTGTCCGACGGTGCGGGTGGTGGCGTGCGCGTTGCCTCGATTCCCGCGCACCGTCCTGCACGGATCCGATCATCCGATCGCCGACCTGGTGGCGGCCTCGAGCGCCGTTCCCGGGATGTTGGCCCCGCACCGGGTGGGCACCGTGCGGTACGTGGACGGGGGAGTGCGGTCCATGGCCTCGATCGACCACGGCGCCCCGGCCCGCAAACTGCTGGTGGTCCTGCCTCTGTCGGGACCGATGTTCGGTCCGGCGGGTCGACTGATCGAGCGACGCATCAGCAAAGAATTGGCCACCTGGAGGGCCGTCAATCCGTCGGGAGAAGTGTTCGTGCTCCGACCCACCGAGGAGATCGCAATGCTGGCGCGGCGTCCCGATCAGCTCTTCGATCCCTACAAGGCCATGCGCTGTTACGAGTTGGCCTACAAGGAAGGCGTCGCTTTGCGGTCACACTGGATGTGAACCGTTGCGAATTCTACGACCAGGTTCCGAGGTTCAGGAGCAAGTTGGGTGAGCCAGGTCCCGGGTTGCCCACGGTCGCGGTGAGAGCGCGACCGGTCAATGCGCTCGCCACCTGAGCCGGGGTCCAGGAGGTGTTCGCCCCGAGCAGTAGTGCCGCCACTCCGGCTACATGAGGTGAGGCCATCGACGTTCCACTGATCGTTCGAGTGGCAGTGGTCGACGTGTTCCAGGCCGACGTGATATTGGTTCCTGGAGCGAAAATGTCGAGGCAGGCGCCGTAATTCGAGTAGGAGGCCCTGGCATCGTTGGATTGGGTGGCCCCCACCGTGACCGCCGAGGGCTCTCTGGCCGGTGATGCCGTGCAGGCATCGACATTGCTGTTTCCGGCGGCGACGACCACTGTGACTCCGGCAGCGACCAATTTCCGAACGGCATCGTCGACGGACGCGCTGGCACCGCCTCCGAGACTCATGTTGGCGACCGCAGGTTTGACATGATTCCTTGCCGTCCAATCGATACCGGCGATGACGCCGGACCAAGTTCCCGAGCCGCGGCAGTCCAGCACCCGGACCGGAACCACCGAGGCGGACTTGGCGACCCCGAATGCCGTCCCAGCAACCGTCCCGGCAACATGGGTGCCGTGCCCGTTACAGTCGGTCGTCCCGCGCCGGTCCTTGATGGAAGAAAAACCTGGCTTGACGCGGCCGCTCAGTTCGACATGGCCCGCGAGAATGCCGGTATCGATGATGTAGGCGTTCACACCGGAACCTTGTGAGTCCGGGTACTGGTACGTGCCGTTGAGCGGCAAGTTGGCCTGATCCACACGATCGAGGCCCCACGTCGCCCCGGATTGGGTGATGGTGGCCGATGCGGTCACGATGCCATCGGGCTCGACACGGGCCACGCGGGGATTGCGAGCCATGGATTGAGCGGCCGATGCCGTGAGTTCGATGGCCATGCCTGGAAACACCGTCTCGTAGACGAAGGACACCGAGTAGTTCTGGGCTCGCATCCGCGCCACTTCGGCTCGGGGGTCGGTGCCGTCCACGAAGGTAACGATGTAGGTGGATCGGACCGTGGATTTGTCCGTGGAGTTGGCCGTCACTGGGCTGGCGGCCAAGGAAGCGGCCCCGAGGGTCAATCCGAGCGTGAGTCCGACGAATTGACTGGAACGGCGGCTTCTTCCCATGCCTGAAAACCTACGGTCAGCGGGTGGTGAAGCGCCACCACGTGCCGGAATCAGCGACAGTTGTCCCGTCGGCATTCACAGCGCGCACCTGCCAGTAGTACACGGTGCGGGAGCGCAGCGAACTGGCGACCGCTGTTGTACTCGAGCCGACGTTCGACCAGGTCGAACAGAACGTCGTGGTGTTCAAGCACACCTGGTACGAGACCGCACCAGCGGACGCTTGCCAACTCAGAGCCAGCGACGTACGTGAGACGCCCGTGGTGCCGTTCGCAGGTGACAGCTTGTTGAACGCACCAGGAACCACCGAGGGAGGTTGCACCGTGAGTGTCATGGACGTCGAGATCGTGACCGGAGGGGTCGCGCTGTCGGTGACCGAGACGTTGAGGGTGTAGGTCGTGGCCACCCGCGGGGTTCCGGAAATGACGCCGGCGGTGGACGCACTGAGCCCGCTGTTGGCGGTGTCGAGGCCCGTCACCGTCCACGAATAGGGGGCCGCTCCTCCCGAGGCTTGCAGAGTCTGCGAGTACGAGACTCCGACACGTCCCGCCGGAAGCGATGTCGTGGAGATGGCCAGCGCCTGGGGGGTCGACGGATCGGGGCTCGAATACAGGAGGCGATTCGGGGATCCGGTGCCGGGCGATGTCACCACACCGGTCGTGGCCGCTCCGATGATGTCCGCGGTCACTTGAGCCGGAGTCGCCGACCTCTTCTGTCCGAGCAGGACGGCCGCCGCTCCGGCCACGTGCGGTGATGCCATGGACGTTCCGCTGATGGTGTTGGTGGCAGTGGTCGAGGTGTACCAGGCCGACGTGATGCTGCTACCAGGGGCGAAGATGTCGAGGCAGGTTCCGTAGTTCGAGAAGCTGGATCGCGCATCGGTGTTGGTCGTCGCTCCGACGGTGATGGCCGAGGCGGCGCGGGCCGGTGAGGAGTTGCAGGCGTTGGCGTTGCTGTTGCCGGCGGCCACCACCACGGTGACTCCGGCAGCGACCAGTCTGTCCACCGCCTGATCCATCGTGACGTCCGCACCTCCGCCCAGGCTCATGTTGGCCACGGCGGGTTTGACGGCATTGGCCGCCACCCAATCCATCCCGGCGATGACGCCACTGGTGGCCCCGCTCCCATTGCAACCGAGGACCCGAACCGCTACCACCGTGGCCTGCTTGGCCAGGCCATAGGTCGTGCCGGCGGTGGTTCCAGCCACATGGGTGCCGTGGCCGTTGCAGTCTTCGGTGTTTCCACCGAATGCATCGAAGCCCTGACGCACTCGACCGCTCAGATCCGTATGCGTGGAAAGAATGCCGGTGTCGATGATGTGGATCTCCACCCCGGCTCCCGGCGATGGCGGATAGTCGTAGATCGAATTCAACGGAAGTTGACGTTGATCGACGCGATCCAGTCCCCAGGTGACCGGAGACTGCGAGTCGGCAACGGTGACCACACCCTCGGGTTCGACCAGACTCACCCGAGGATTCCGGGACAGCGCTTGGGCCGCCGAGGCCGGGAGCTCCACGGCCACCCCTGGGAAGAGGTTCTCGTAGACGTAGCGGACTGCGAAGTTCTGGGCCCGCAAGGCGGCCGCCTCGGCCCGGGCATTGGTGCCGTCCACGTAGGTGACGATGTACGTGGACCGAATTTCGGGGACCGCCGAGGCGTTTCCCCAGGTCAGGGTGAGCGAGCCGGCGACGAGGCCAAGGGCGGTCAGAGAGATCCTTGCCCGGCCCATGAGGGACAAAACTACCGGATCGGTGACTTTGGGGGCCTAATCCCTCGGGGTGAATTTCGACGAATGCTCAGTTGTACAGGAACGATGTGGCTTATCCGGGGGTCCCCGGACCGATGGTCTAGAAGCCTTGGAGCAGATCGATCTCGGCCGTCTGGGCTGCGATGATCTCGGCGGCCAGGGTGGCGATGTCCTCGTCCTCGCCGTCCCGTTGCACCGTTTCGGCCATCTGGATGGCCCCCTCATGGTGGGCGATCATGGCGGCGATCCAGGCTCGGTCGAACTCGGCCCCGATGAGCAGGCGGAGGGCGTCCAGATCCTCCAGGCTAAGCATGCCGCTCATCATCGACGAGTGGTCCACGCCGTCATCCGCCGTCAACGATTCGTTGCGCGCTTCCAACCACGCCTTCATGAAGGCGATCTCCGGATCTTGATTGCCTTTGATCTGCGCGGCCAGCTCCTTGATGGCCTCCGAGGCCCCGGCCGCTGGATTCAGTGCCAGATCCGACAACTCGATGGCCTGCTCGTGATGAGGGATCATCATCTGGGCGAACATCACGTCGGCATCGCTCGACGAGGACGACGAGCCGCAGGCCACCAGGGCCAACGGTGTGCACAGCAGAGCAATCCGATGCTTGGTCTTCATGTCCTACCTCCGGTGTCGATCACGAGAACGATGCAGTGACGAGAGCCGCCGTCACCGCGAGCACCACTCCCCCTGTGGCCACCTCGATGGTGGCCGCCTTGGTCACTTCACGCAACTTCTTCTCCATCAGATTGGGATTGTCTTTCGTTCTGGCCGCGATGCGCCGCCGATTCATGTCGCCCAGTCGCAACATGATCGCCACCACGATCAACTTCAACAGCAGCAGACGTCCGTGGCTCTGGGAGAAGAGTGTGGTGATTCCTCCGTGCAGTCGCAAGGTCTGGATCACGCCGGTCACGATCAATGCGATCACCGCGAGCCTGGCCACCCGTCCGTAGCGTTCGAACGACCGCCAGAGATCCTTCGGATCCAAGAGGGGCGCCACCAGCAGAACGAGCACGGCCAATCCACCGAGCCAGACCGCCGCTGCCGCCAGGTGCGCGGTGTCGGCGGGGATACCCAGGATCGGCCAGGCTCGCGATCGCGAATGTCCGGTGTAGGCCTGCGCGAAGGCGTACAACCCGGCGGCGGCCAGAACCAGACGTTGTTCGGACACCGTGGGGCGGCCACGCATGACGGTCATGAGCTGGTAGCACAGCACGCCACCCAGCACCGTGCGCACGAACATCATCGAACCCGGCGTGGTGTCGAAGACGTCGGCGAGGTGAGACAGGGCTCCGATGATCGAGGTCCCGAACACGTCACCGAGAAAGATCAGCATCTGCAGAAGGGGCACGACCACCAATGCGCCGGCGATCACCTTCAGCACGGCGCGGTCGCGCAGGGCGGCGAAGACGCCTTCCACGATGTAGAGATCGCTCACCAGCAATCCACCCAGTGCCATGAGTGCCACGAATCCGAAGAGGCGCAGGGCCCAGCGCACCGGTTCGGGAGCCGGATCGCCGGGATCGGGTTCGGTCGCGGCACCATCGGCCAGAACTCCGGAGAGATCGACGCCAGTGCCTACGGCGAAGGTCACCCGCCCGGAGATCACGTGTCCGTCGACACTCACCAACCGCCAACGGGCCGTGTAGGCGCCGGTGAGTCCGGGGGGCAGCGTGAAACTGATCACCGATGTCGAGGCACCGTGCAACGGAGGCGCCAAGGTGGTGATCGTTCCGTCGGGTCCCAC
>JBJTYE010000068.1:0-8313 GCA_046082625.1 Actinomycetota bacterium
GTGGACCTTGTCCACCGGAGTGGCCTTCACGTCCTGGATCGAACCCGACTTCACGACCGTCAGCAAACGCTGGGTGTGACCGCCGGGACCGGCACCGACCGGAACTCCCCCGGAGACGGCCGACGCCGCCACCACGGCACCGACCTTCTCGGCCACGGCCACGGCACCGCCGTCGTCGGTCTTGGTCCGCGCCGCTTTGCTGCGCTCCAACAGATGAGCGGGGATTCGCGAGTCGCCGGCATCGCCGGAACCGCCGGCCGGGGCCGACTCGGCCTCGGCCTTCTCGCGGGCCGCTTGGGCCCTCTTCAACAGGTGCTCGGGAATCTCAGTCATCGCGAATGCTCGTCCTTTCCGATCACAGGGGTCCGGAGATGCCGCCGTCTTTGCGGACACGCCAGAAGTGGATGGCCATGAAAATCACGATCACGAAGGGGAGCATCAGCACGTGAAGCACGTACCAACGCAACAAGGTCTCCGATCCGATCTCGACACCTCCGAGGAGCACGAATCTCACCTGGGATCCGAACACCGGGGTGTACCCCATCATGTTGGTTCCCACTGCCACGGCCCACAGGGCCAACTGGTCCCAGGGCAACAGGTAACCGGTGAAGGACAACAGCAGGGTGAGCGTGAGCAGAATCACGCCGATGACCCAGTTGAACTCCCGTGGTGCCTTGTACGCGCCGTGGTAGAAGACACGAGCCATGTGCAAGAACACGGTCAGCACCATCAGGTGCGCGCCCCAGCGATGCATGTTGCGGACGAGTAATCCGAAGGCCACCGAGGTCTGCAGGCTGCTGATGTCGTTCCAGGCCGCCGTGGCTTCCGGGCGGTAGAAGAACATCAAGAAGATGCCAGTCACCGTGAGCAGGATGAACAGGAAGAAGCTCAAACCACCGAGGCAGAGCGTGTAGCTCACCTTGACGGCATGACGCTTCACCTTCACTGGGTGCAGGTGATAGAGCACCGAGTTCATGATGACGTAGGAACGGTTACGCGGGCTGTCGGTGTAGCCCTTGCGGAAGATCGAGCCGGGACGGAAGATCGAGTTCCATGCCTGGCTGCCCTGCACGTTCTCGATCGTCTTGTTGAGACGCTCTTTCGCCGAGGGTCGGGAATCGTCGATGACCTTTGCCATGATCTCTCCTAGAAGCGCATTCCGTAGGCGTAACCGTGATTTGCGGTTCGGGTGTGGGTGTCACCGGTGGCGAGGGCCGCACCGGCCTTTCCGAGAATGATGACCCCCGTGGGGCAGCGATCGACGCAGAGCGCGCAACGGGTACACACGTCGTCATCGATGATGAACAACACGTTGTCACTCGGATCGAGTCCCGGACGTTCGGTGTTGGTGGCCTCGGTCACGGCATCGGGCGTGACCATGTGGATGCACTTCCACGGGCAAATGTCCACGCAGCCCTCGCACATGATGCATTCGGACTGATCGATGTGGATGAACTGCTTGGGCTTGACGGCCTTGGTGAGATAGTCGGCATCCACCTCGACCAGTTGGTACTGGTCGGTGAAGGGCATCATCGGGGGGTTTGCGTCGGTACGTGCCATGTCAGGTCGTCTCCAACATCAGGCTTTCTTCACCAGCGGACGACCATAGGTCGACTGCTCGAGCTCGGCGGTCTTGGTGGCGCCGCGCTTCTGCCACCACGACCACATGTAGATCTGCAGACCGAGGAAGAACCCGTAAATGACGGTGACGATGATGTCGCCCACCTGGAGATAGTTGATGTCGAAGGGGAAGCTTCCCCCTTTGGCCTGAGACTTGAAGATGTCCCCCGGGCCGTAGAGCATCTTGTCCGACTGCCAGCCGAGCTCGTTCTGCACGTGCACCAACCACTGGTGCGGGACGACGCCGTAGGCGAGGAACATCACGAAAAAGGCGTAGACCGATCCGACCATGGCCTCGCCCCAGCTGACCGGAGTACCGATCGGCCGGCGCTTGCCGTAGACGAAGACCACGGCGGAGAGCGCCAGCGTGAGCAGCAAGGAGAAGATGAAAGCCTGGTTCATTCCCGGCCACTTCAGAATGTCAATCGCCAGCATCGAGCCGGTCACCCTTCCTTGTTCCGTGTGCCCTTGTTTCCTGTGCTTCGTTCCGTGAACTCGTTGCCTGTGGTTCGGATACGAATGTCCATGGCGACAAAACTCCTGCTTCGACGGCCATTGACCCTCCTCACTGTAGCCATTTCGGCTCCGCAGCGACCCAACCCACTGCCGTGAAATCCCTGGTGCGTCCGGCACACCGAGTCACGGGAGTCGCAGCGATCCGCGAATTCGGGTTGTGCGTTAGTGCACGGTCTCGACGATTCCGGGATTTCCCCACATCACCGCTCGGCCCTCTAGTGTTGTGGTCGGCCCGATAGTCGAAAGGACTGGTCAGTGACCGAAATTCCCGAGCACCTCCTGAAAAGGTCCCGTGATCGCAAGGCGGGCGGAGCCAGCGAGGCGTCGGTCCCTGCGACGACCACTCCGGCCACCCCGGCGCCGGCCGCTACCCCGGCACCGGCCCCCAAGGTGGAGGTGAAGCCGGACCCTCCGTATGTGGCCGCGGCCAAGGCCCGCCAGCGCATCCCCTATTGGGCCATGGGAACGCTGGCCCTCATGCCGATCTTCTTGTTCATGTACGTGCGCGGGTTGCAGCCCCAGGAAGCCGAGGCCAGCGGTCCGATCGCCATCGGTCTCGAGAACTACGGCAGTTGCGCCAGTTGCCACGGTGGTGACGGTGGTGGGGGAGCAGGGCGGGTGCTGAACAACGGCGAGGCTCTGAAGACCTTCCCCCACATCGAGGACATGTTGAACTGGATCTACGCCGGGACCGAGGCCTTCGAGGCCGCCGGGGTGGCCAGTTACGGCGATCCGAACCGTGAAGGCGGAGCTCATGCCCCTCGCTCCTACAACGGCAGTGCCATGCCGGCCCAGGGTGCGAAGTACGGCGGCGCTTTGACCGAATACGAGATCCTCGGCCTGACCTGTTACATCCGCTACGAACTGGCGGGTGCCGATGAGACCGGCGAGTGGGCCGAAGAGTACGAGAAGTGGTGCAGTCCGGAGAGTGAGATGTTCATGGCTCTCCAGGACGGTTCGCTGACCTACGACTCCGAGGAGTTGGGCATCGGCACCGATCCCCGCATCGGCCGCTCGGCCGGGGACATGTCCGGCGCCTAGCCGGACCGAACTCATCTCGGCGCCTAGCCGGAGACGAGTTCACGAAATCGGAGACCATCTCGGCGCCTAGCCGTAACGACTCTGTGACCGACGGAACGTCGGTGTCGCCGATCTTTCCGGCTCCGCTTGCGTGCCCCTGCCTTCGGGCCACCACACTGACGACATGAGTTCGACGAGCCCGACTTCGACCGACCCGAGTTCGTCCGGCGCGACCCACGACGTCCTGGTGATCGGGGCCGGACCGGCCGGAGCGGCCGCCGCCTACTGGTTGGCCCGGAACGGTCTCGACGTGGTGATGGTGGACAAGAAGTCGTTCCCCCGCGAGAAGACCTGCGGTGACGGCCTCACCCCGCGAGCCGTCAAGCAGCTCGACGACATGGGTCTCGGCGAGGAACTGAAGCAGTTCCACCGCTACGAGGGCTTACGAGCCACGGCCCACGGCAAGGCCTTGGAACTGCAGTGGCCCACCCATCCCATCTATCCCCAACACGGATACGTGGTGCGTCGCCGGGAACTGGACACCATGGTGGTCCGCAACGCCGTGGCCGCGGGAGCGACGCTGCTCGAAGGTCACGAGGCACTGAGTCCGGTGTCCGAGCGCGGCTTCGTACGCGGCGCCACTGTGCAGGTGAAGCAGCCCGGATCCGATCAGCCGATCACCAAGGATCTGACGGCGCGCTACGTGATCGTCGCCGATGGCGCCAACTCCCGGTTCGGTCGGGCCCTCGGCACCTACCGCACCAAGGAGTGGCCCTATGGCACGGCCATCCGCACGTACTGGGAGACCCCGCGCCATGCCGAGCCCTGGATCGAATCGGCTCTCGACGTGAAGGACCGCCAGGGCAACCCGCTACCCGGATACGGCTGGATCTTCCCGGTGGGCGACGGAACCGTGAACATCGGTGTGGGCCTTCTGTCCACGTTCCGGGACTTCAAGAGCGTCAACACCACGCATCTGCTCGGCGAGTACGCCCACATGGTGGCCGACCGCTGGGAGATCGATCCCGACAACCCCACGGACAAGGCCACCTCCGGCCGCATCCCCATGGGCGGATCGGTCGGACCGAAGTCGGGACCGACCTATCTGGTCATCGGCGATGCCGCCGGCAGCGTCAACCCCTTCAACGGCGAGGGAATCGACTACGCCTACGAAACGGCGCGCATGGCCGCGCAGGTCCTGACCGAAGCCATCCGCAACAACGATCCGACCGCCCTGCAGCGCTACCAGTCGATGCTCGACGACGAATACGGGCAGTACTTCAAGGTGGCCCGACTCTTCGCCCGCATCATCGGTCGTCCGGCCATCATGCGCGAACTGTCCCGGGTAGGGATGCAGAGTCGCACGCTCATGGAGTGGGTGCTGCGCATCATGGCCAACTTGTTGCGACCCGACGAGATCGGTCCGGCCGAAGCCGCCTACAAGGCCGCCGCGGCGATCGTACGTCTCGCACCCAATGCCTGATCAGGTGCAGCGCACCGCCGAAACCTGCGCCGACTCCAGATCCACGATGGTCACGTGGTCGTCACCGAATCGATCCAGGAAGCCGGCCAGGTTCGGGGTCTCGTCCTCGCACCGCCGCACCACCTTGTCGAGCAGCGGCACTTCCCAGCCGTTGCTCAACCGGGCGTAGGTGACCCCGTCGAGGAGTTCCTCGATCGCTGGAAGCTCCACTTCGGTGCTGTCGATCGGCGGAGCCGGGATCAGGGCGAACCACACGATGCCGTCACCGAGAGTGTCGGCCAGCATCACACAGGAGTCCGGAATCTCCGGAGACAGACAACTCGACTGACCGAGAGTCCCATCGGCGATGATCAGGATCCGTCCGTTCTGCAGGACAGCGGTGGCGTTCCCCCGGGACACACCGTCGGCCACCGACCACGACCCGTCCGAGCGCACCGTCGAGGTGCGGGCGATGAGATCGATCCGCCGAGTGTTGGCTTGCTCCACCACCGTCACCGGTGATCCGTCGTCACGGAAGGTGACGAGCACCAGGAGAAGCACCACGAGACTTCCGACAGCTGCCCAGTAACGCCAGGAGAAGAACTGTCGCACGCGGCAAGCCTACGAAATCACGGACGGCCGCGATCAGCGGCTCACGGCCCGTTCGAGGCGCTCCGCCAGATCGTCGAGCACGGTGTCGTCATGGGCCAGACCGACGAACAACGCTTCGTAGGCACCGGGAGCCAGAGCCACCCCTTCGCGCAAGAGATCGTGGAAGAGTTGCGCGTAGAGCGCTTCGTCGGTGGTCTTGGCTTCGGTGAAGTTCACCGGCAATCGCACACCTTTCTCCGATGGGCCCGATGCACCGGCGAGAGCGTCACCCAGATGTAACCCGGTCAGGGTGCCGACGCGGGACACGTTGATCGGCACACCGGCCGACTTCCCGGCCTCGGTCAACATCGACGCCAATCGTTCGGCACGTCGCTCCAACTCCACGTACACGTCGTCGGTCAACAGACTGAGCGCCGCCAGTCCGGCCGCCGTGGCCAGAGGATTGCCGGCCAGGGTGCCGGCATGGAACACGGTGCCGAGCGGGGACAAGTTCTCCATGATCTCCCGCCGACCACCCACGGCGCCCACCGGCAGACCGCCACCGATGACCTTGCCGAAACAGGTGAGATCCGGGCGTACTCCCACACGACCCTGCGCTCCGCCGAGACCCAACCGAAATCCGGTGATGACCTCGTCGAAGATCAGCAGCGCGCCGACGCGATCACATGCCGCTCGCAGACTTTCGAGGAAGCCCGGCGCCGGGGCCACCACACCCATGTTGGCGGCCACCGGTTCGACGATGACCGCGGCCACGGTCTCGTCCAGTTCCGGCACCTGGTTGTAGGGCACCACCAGAGTGTTGACCACCGCTTCGGCGGGAACTCCGGCCGTGCCCGGCAGACCGAGCGTGGCCACACCACTGCCCCCGGCTGCCAACAACGCGTCGGTGGCGCCGTGGAAGTTTCCTTCGAAGATCACCACTTTGGATCGTCCGGTGGCTCCGCGTGCCAGGCGCACCGCGGTGGACGTGGCTTCGGTTCCCGAGTTCATGAAACGCACCCGTTCGCACGACGGCACGCGTTCGCGAATGGCTTCGGCCAACTTCATCTCCCGCGGCGTGGGAGCGCCGTAGGAGGTGCCGTCACCGGCGGCGCGTCGAATGGCCTCGGTGACCACCGGATGGGCGTGTCCGAGGATGATCGCTCCGTAACTCTGCACCAGATCGATGTAGGTACGACCTTGGACGTCGACGACGTGGGCACCGTGACCCCGGGCCACGATGTACGGGCGACCGCCGACGGCCTTGAAAGCGCGGATCGAAGAGTTCACGCCGCCGGGAATGACTCGAGTCGAGCGATCGAACATGGTGAGGTTCAAGGGCATTCCGGCGCCGGTGCACACCACCGGATCGCAGCCGGCCGCCAGGCAGGTGCGGGGATCGCAGTACGGGATCATCGAGGTCATGCCGACCGTTCGGCGAACCAGCGTGTCAAATACGTCAAGATGACGTCCGCTCCGGCGCGCTTGATGGCGGTGAGATGCTCCGCGGCCACCACATCGTGATCGATCCAGCCATTGGCACTGGCGGCCTTGATCATCGAGTACTCCCCGCTCACGTGATAGGCCGCCACCGGAACATGCACCATGGCCCGCACCGCGGCGATGACGTCCAGATACGACAGAGCCGGCTTGACCATCACCATGTCGGCACCTTGGGCGATGTCGGCCTCGACTTCGACCAGTGCTTCGCGGGCGTTGCGCCAGTCCTGCTGATAGCCCTTGCGATCTCCCCCGCCTGCGATCTGGACATCCACGGCATCGCGGAACGGGCCGTAGAGACCTGACGCATACTTGGCCGAATACGCCAGGATCGAGGTCGGCGCGAAGCCGGCGGCATCGAGCGCCGAGCGAATGACTCCCACCTGACCGTCCATCATGCCGCTCGGAGCCACGACGTGGGCGCCGGCGGTGGCCTGGGCAACAGCGGCGCGGGCGTAGATCTCCAAGGTGGCGTCGTTGTCCACGTCACCGTGTGCATCGAGGACACCGCAGTGGCCGTGACTGGTGTATTCGTCCACGCACAGATCGGCCATCAGCACCACGTCGTCGCCGAGATCGTCGCGGAGATCCCGCAGGGCCACCTGCACGATGCCTTCGGGATCGAATGCCCCCGAACCGATCGGATCCTTGGTGGCCGGAACACCGAAGAGGATCACGGCGCGTACCCCGAGATCGGCCAGTTGACGGACTTCGGTGCGCAGACTGGCTCGAGAGTGCTGCACCACACCGGGCAGTGACGTGATGGGCACCGGAACGTCGATGCCCTCGCGCACGAAGAGCGGGGCCACCAGATCGGACACGTGGAGCCGGGTCTCGGCCACCAGATCGCGCAGAGCCGGTGTCCGCCGCAGACGACGCGGACGGGACTGCGGGAAACTCGCGGGCATCGGGTCAGCCTACGGGGGCGGCATTGCCGGCAAACCGAGGGCCTGCACCACCGCCCGCACCAGACCCTCCAGGCTCTGCTCGGTGGCCACGGTGCAAGGAAATCCTGCACTCGTCAGCGCCTCGGCGGTCGACGGACCCATCGCCACCACCACGGCCGGCACGGTCGAACCGAAGGCCGCCACCCAGGACTGCACCGCCGACGGCGCCGCCATGACCACGGCATCGCTGTCGGCGATCACGGCGCGCCGGTCCGCGATCTCGGAGGCCGTGAAGGGCACCGGTTCGGTGACGTAGGTGGCGATCCGATCGATGACCCATCCCTTGGCCGCCGCGGCGCGTTCGAAGTCGGTGCCCGCGTCTCGGGCCACGGCCAACAACACCCGACCCGGACCGTCCGGGAAGGCCTCGCCGAGAGCGGCACCGGTCTGCACCGTCGGCACCAGATCGGCGCCGCCGAGGGCCTCGGCGGTCGCTCGACCCACGGCGGCGTAGCGCGGACGTGAGGTGTCCTGGTGGGCCGTGTCATCCGGTGAGGCCGTGTCCAGCGCCAGGCGCAGACGGCGCGCCCCTTCGGGTGAGGTCGCCACCACCCAGTCGTAGGTCGACAGATTCGCCACGGCGTCGCGCAGAGCCGCTCCACCATCGGGCGCATCGACGGTGCGCGTGAGGGGCATCTCCACCACCTCGATACCGAA
>JBJTYE010000069.1:0-5401 GCA_046082625.1 Actinomycetota bacterium
GCCGAAGGTGCCATCGACGTGGCCGTGGATGCCATCGGCCTCGGGGCCTACGACAACGCCGCCATTCAGATCATCGTGGAGGAGGCCGGCGGTCGGCACACCGATCGCTTCGGGACCCGTGATTTCCGCCAGGACTCGGCCGTCTCCACCAATGGCCTGCTGCATACCTCGGTGATCGAGTCCCTGCGTCTCTAATCTGGGCCCATGCCGGACCTGGTCATCACCGACGCCACCCTCGTCGACGGTACCGGCACCCCGCCGCGACCGGCCGACGTCGTCGTGACCGATGGCCTGATCACCGAGGTCACCGAACCCGGTCGTGCCAGCACCATCGGCGCCCACCGGGTGATCGACGCCGCTGGATCGTTGGTGACACCCGGCTTCGTCGACGTCCACACTCACTACGACGCCCAAGTTTCCTGGGATCCGTATCTCACACCCAGTTCCTGGCACGGCGTGACCACGGTGGTCATGGGTAACTGCGGGGTGGGATTTGCTCCGGCGCGTCCGGAACGTCACCAGTGGCTCATCGAATTGATGGAGGGCGTGGAGGACATTCCCGGTTCGGCCATGACCGACGGTATCGACTGGCGATGGGAGAGTTTCCCGGACTATCTCGCCGCCATTGAGTCTCGTCGCTACGTCCTCGACGTCGGCACCCAGATCGCGCACGGTCCGCTGCGCGCCTACGTGATGGATCAGCGCGGTGCCGACAACGAACCGGCAACGGCCGAGGACCGGGAACACATGGCAGCACTGGTGGAAGAGGCCTTGCGGGCCGGAGCTCTCGGATTCTCCACCAGCCGCACTCCACTCCATCGATCCAAGAGCGGTGACCTTGTTCCCGGCACCATGGTTGCCGCCGAGGAGTTGTACGCCATCGCCGAGGCCATGGCCCGAGCCGGTCACGGCAACTTCCAGTTCTCCCCCGAGCACGTCCGAGTGCCGGTGGAGGAATGGCCCTGGATGGAGGAGTTGGCCCGGCGGTCCGGTCGCCCGGTGAGCGTGAACCTGAGCCAGACCGATCAGGCCCCCGATCTGTGGCGCACCGTTCTCGACCAACTCTCGGACGCCCACGGTCGCGGCATCCCGGTCTACGCCCAGGTCGCTGGCCGCTCGATCGGCATTCTCTACTCGCTCCATGGCAGCGTCCATCCGCTGCTTTTCCATCCTGCCTATGCCGAGATCGCCCATCTCCCCATGCCCGAACGGCTGGTGGCGCTGGCCGATCCCGAACGTCGGCGCCGCATCGTGCGCGAGATCCCCGACGACGGCGGTCTGTTCACCAAGGTCGTGCACGCCAAGGCCGACAACATGTGGTTGGTGGAGGGCGCCGACATCGACTACGAGCCGCGACGCGAGGAGTCGCTGGCCGGCATCTCCTCCCGCACCGGTCGACCGGTCACCGAATTGATCCTCGACCAGCTCACCAGCCGCCACGGGCATGGACTGATCTACGCCCCGTTCTTCAACTATTCCTACGGGGATCTCTCCATGACCTATGACGCGCAACTGCACCCGCACACGCGCATGGGTCTGTCGGACGCCGGTGCGCATTGCGGCGCCATCTGCGACGGCGGGATGCCCACGTTCATGCTCACCCATTGGACCCGGGACCGCCACCGCGGCCCGCGTCTCCCCATCGAATACGTCGTCCATCGTCAGACCCGGCAGACCGCCGAGTTCTACGGATTGTTCGACCGCGGCCTCGTGGCTCCCGGATACCGGGCCGATCTAAACCTCATTGACTACGACCGACTCGGTTTCGACGTCCCGCACATGGCCTTCGACCTCCCGGCCCATGGGCGTCGACTCGTCCAGCGTGGTCGCGGCTATCTGGCCACCTTCGTCGCCGGACAGCAGACCGTGGCCGAGGACGAATTCACCGGCGCACTTCCCGGGCGCCTGGTGCGCGGTCCGCAGACCGCCGTTCAGCGATAGAAGGGATTCTCTCCGGTGGCGTGATCGGTGAGGTCGCGCACCTTGTCCACGCCCGCAACCTTCTCCACCAAGGTGGTCTGCACGCCTTCGAGCATGGTCATCCGGCTCATCGAGCACCCGTGACAGCCGCCGCCCATGGTGAGATACGCCGTGCCCTCTTCGTCGTGTCCGACGAAGGTGACGAACCCTCCATGGGCCGCCAGGGCCGGGTTCACGTCCACGGCCAGGACCGATTCGATCTCCGCCGACAAGGCGTCGTCCCGGACCAGCCCTTCGACCACCGGGGCCTGGGGCTTGTTGGGGTTCCGGATGACCAGACCGCCGCTCGCCGTGTAGTCCAGAGTCGAGCCGTCGAGGAGTTCGATGTCCTTGGCCGGGATGATGACCTTCAGTCCACCATGGGTGCGCACCTCATCGGTGAAGGCGGCCTTGCGGAACTCGTCCAAGGACAAGTCGTAGCGGAAGTCTTCTCCCGGGCCGCTGACGATCTCGAGACGCAGACCCAGGGATGCGGCATCTTCTTCGGCATCGCGCAGTTTGGTCAATTCGACCAATGCCGTCTCGGTGATGCTGATGATCATCGACGTGTCCTGCGGTGCGAGAGGGCTCATGGACATTGAAGATACCGGCACCGGCGCGGGGCCGCGATGTCAGCGCGATCCACCTCCGTCACATTCGATGCGCTGACCGGTGACGTACCCGGCTCCCTCGCTGCACAGCCACAGGACCACGTTGGCCACGTCGATCGGCTGGCAGACCCGACCGAAGGGAGACGCGGCGTCGAGTGCGCGCAGATCCTCCATGTCCTTCTGCCCGGTCATGGCTCGCGCCAGTCGCAAGCCCATATCGGTCTCCACCAGTCCCGGAGCCACGATGTTCACATGGATCCCGTGCGGACGTTCCTCCTTGGCCAGGGTCTTGGCCAAGGCCTCCATGGCCGCCTTGCCCATGTTGTAGGGAGCGCCGTTCGGGCCCATGTGGGACGTGGCCACCGAGGAGACCATCACGATGTCTCCTCGCGGCCGGGTCCGCATCGACGGCAGCACGCAGCGCGCCAGGTGATGGGGACCCAAGGCGTGGGTGGCCACGACGCGGGTGAGTTCGTCCGGATCGGTGTCGGCGACCGGTCGACCCTTGGAGGCGATCCCGGCATTGCACACCAATAGATCCACGAATCCGAAGTCGGCCACCACTGCATCCACCATCGAGGCCACGTCCTGGGCATCGTCCACCGAGGCCGCATAGGCCCGGGCCCTTCCACCGGCGGCCATGATGGCGGCCACGGTGTCCTCGGCGGCCTGGCGATCCCGGCGGTAGTTCACGGCCACGGTGGCCCCGTGGGCCGCCAGCAATTCACTGATGGCCCGACCGATACCACGGCCGCCACCCGACACCAGGGCGACGCGCCCCGCCAGATCGCTGGTGGAGGACTGTGCATTCACGGATTCGGCCATGGGCAATTCTGACACGGTGGTCGCGAACGGAGCGAAGTTCCCTAGAGTGAATCACCGGGGAGCTCGCAGGAACAGCGGGCTGAGAGGGTGGTTGCCACCGCCGACCCAAGGACCTGATCTGGGTAATGCCAGCGGAGGCAGAGACATGCACGCAGAACATCGACACGTCGTCATCGTTCTCGGCGGACATCGTCCCTTCAAGACGGTGCTCCAATTCCTCGACCCGGCCGACACGGTGGTGTGCGCCGACTCCGGCCTCGACCATGCCTACTCCCTCGGCTTGCAGCCCGACGTCGTGATCGGCGATTTCGACTCGGTGACATCGGCGGCCCTCGAACGGGCCCGAACCGCAGGCGTAACCGAACTGACCTTTCCACCCGACAAGGACCGCACCGATGCCGAGTTGGCTTTGCACCATGCCCTCGAATCCGGAGCCACCCGGGTCACCGTGGTCTGGGGAGGCGGCGACCGCATCGACCACGTGCTCGGCGTGTTCGCCGCTCTGGCTCATCCCCACCTCGCTCGCCTGCGCTCCTTGGAGGTCTGGATGGGCAAAGACCATCTGCGCGTTCTCCATGCGGGGGTCGATATTGCGATCGATTTCCGGCCCGGCGCGACCGTCAGCCTGGTGCCCCTCGGTGCAGCCGATGTCCGCCTGAGTTCCGAGGGACTGCGGTGGGATCTGCACGACGAGATCCTCCACGGTCACGCCGCTCGGGGCGTCAGCAACGAGGTACTCGCGACTCCGGTCAAATTCACTGTGGCCCACGGTGTGGTGGGTGTCGTCACTCCCGGTGCAGCGTCGGGTGTCAGGCGGATCGCATGAGGTTCTCCGTCTCGACGTTCACCCGCCGCGTCACCTCACTTCTCGCCACTGCTGCCGCGGTGGTCACCGGTGCCTGCACCGCCGACGACGATCGCACCTCGTCACCGACGACTTTGACGCTAGTGGCCTACGACTCCTTCGTGCTCCCCGAGGACGCCTTCGCCGAATTCACCGCCGCCACCGGTATCTCCGTGGAGATCGCTCTCGGCGGAGACGCCGGAGAGGTCGTCTCCAAAGCGGTTCTCACTGCCGGCAATCCCGAAGGTGATGTGCTCTGGGGAGTGGACACCACGTTGTTGTCCCGGGCCATCGACGGCGAGGTCTTCGATCCGTACGTCGCCGCCGAACCCGCCGTTCCGCAACGTCTGCGAGCGGCCGGCGCCGATGTGGTCACGCCGGTGGACGTGGGACACGTGTGCATCAACTATGACATCGGCGATCTGCGGTCCCGGGATCTGCAACCTCCCGCGACTCTGGACGATCTCATCGATCCCCGCTATCGCGGTCTCCTGGTGGTGCAGAATCCGGCGTTGTCCTCGCCGGGACTGGCCTTCCTGCTGGCCACCGTCGTCCGCTACGGGGACGGTTGGACCGACTACTGGCAGGCGCTGGTGAACAACGACGTGCTGGTGGTCGACGGCTGGAGCGACGCCTACTACTCCGCCTTCACGCGGTACGGCGGCGATCGACCCTTGGTGGTGAGTTACAGCACCAGCCCGCCGGCCGAGGTGCTGTTCGCCGATCCGCCGCTGCCGGCCGGATCCCCGGCTCCGACCGGAGTCTTGGTCGACTCGTGTTTCGAACAGATCGAATTCGCCGGCGTGTTGCGCGGCACGCGGCATCCCGAAGCGGCACGTCTGCTCGTGGACCATCTCGTCAGCCGCAACTTCCAGGAGCTGCTCCCCGAGAACCTCTTCGTCTATCCCGTGCGCGACGACGCCGAGCTTCCACCGTCCTTCCTCACCCATGCTCCGGTGGTGCGATCACCGTTGCGCATGGACGCCGACACGATCGATACCCGACGCCAGGAGTGGATCGACTTCTGGACCGATCTGGTTCTCGGATGACGACCAGTCGACTGGCGACCCGAGTGGCGGTACTACCGGCCGCAGCCCTGGTCCTCTTCACCGTGGTGGTACCGGTGGCCGTACTGGCCCTCGGACATCTCCGAGTAGGCGAC
>JBJTYE010000070.1:0-16034 GCA_046082625.1 Actinomycetota bacterium
TCGGCCGGATCCTCCGATCCGGCCTCGGGCGCGACGACTTCCACCACCAGACTCTTCGACCCCGCGCCGATCTCGGCCAGTGCATCGAGGACGATGGGGAGATACCGCGACATGATCTTGTCGCGCACGGTGCCACTCGGCACGGCCAGACGCAGTGTGCCCTCTTCGTCGGGGAGGGAGTGGACGTCGTTGAAGGTGGAGTACCAGACGGCATCGGAGACCTGCGCTCGCAGCAGTTGGGACACCGCTGTCCACAAGCCTTCGGCGTGCTCCACCTGCGATTCCTCTCTCGTCGTCGAACTCGATCCACAGTGGTATCCACAGTGTGTGGACACTCCGGGAAATGCCTGCTGACCAGCACCGTTCGAGTTTTCACAAGGATTCTCGGACGACCACTGCTCAGGAATCGGAGACCATAGCAGGCTGTGGATAATCCGCAAAGAGCCGAAAGATTCCTTTTGCTGGCGGCAGGGTTGCCCTGGTCCTGCCGACCCCCGTAGCCTGCGACGACGGACACGGAAGCGTCGATGCATCCGTCGGGCCCGGGGTCGGACACTCGACTCCACTCGGTGAAAAACCGTGTCTGACCTGGTATTTCTCATCTCTCGACCAGACCAGGAACTGAGGAGTCTGCTGTGAAACGTACGTATCAACCGAACAAGAAGCGCCGGTCCGTCAAGCACGGCTTCCGGGCGCGCATGTCCACCCGCGCCGGGCGCGCCGTTCTGAAGGCCCGTCGCTTGAAGGGTCGCAAGCGGCTGTCAGCTTGATCCAACGTCTCCGCAGTCGAGACGAGTTCGCCCGCTTGCGACGGGAGGGAACACGTGTTCGTAGTGGAGCAGTGTGGTGCGTCATGGTTCGAGATCCCGAGTTGGATGGTCCGCGGGTGGCCTTTGCCATCGGCCGCATGGCCGGTACGGCGGTGCAGCGGAATCGCGCCCGTCGTCGCCTTCGGGAGATCCTGCGAACCGGTGATCTGGCCCCGGGCCTGTATCTCTGGGGTTTGACCCGACCGGCGGGCTCGGTGAGCTTCGACGATCTGGCGACTGCGGTCCCCCAGGTTCTGACCTCGTCGGATCGACCATGAGCGTGGCCCGATCTCGCGTCCGCTCGGCCCTGCTCCGGGCCATCGACTTCTACCAAGCGGGCCGAGAAGGTCGCCCCTCACCTTGCCGTTTCACCCCGTCGTGTTCCGAGTACGCCCGCGAAGCCATCGAAACCCACGGTTCCGGCCGTGGAACCTGGCTGACGACGCGCCGGCTCCTTCGTTGTCGCCCTTTCGGCCCTTCCGGATACGACCCGGTACCGGAAGCGACCTGCTCTCATCACTCCAGCGGAAGGTCCCACTGACATGTTCCAAGCAGCGGCCTGGCTGATCAGCCAGTTCTACAGCCTCACGTCCAACTACATCATCGCCATCTCCCTGGTGGCGGTGGTGATCATGATGCTCATTTTCCCTTTGACGTTGAAGAGCACCAAGTCGATGTTGGAGATGCAACGCATCCAGCCGGAGATGCGGAGACTGCAGCAGCAACACCGTGGCGACCGCCAGAAGATGAACGAAGAGATGATGAAGCTCTACCAGGAGCACAAGGTCAATCCGCTGGCCTCGTGTCTGCCGCTTCTGGCTCAGATGCCGATCTTCATCATCATGTTCCGGGTACTCCACGGACTGACCAATCTCAGTCCCGAACAAACGTTCGACCCCGACTACATCTCCAAGACCAGCGATCTGTATCAGAGCCTGGCCGGCAAGACCGAGATGCTGTCGTTCGGATTGGACCTGTCGCTCACGCCGGTGCAGGCCATTCAGGACAGCCCGGCCAAGGGCGTCGTCTACGCCCTGATGGTGGCGGCACTCATGGGCTTGTACTTCGTGCAACAGCGCATGATCGCCAGCCGAACCACCAGCCCCACCATGTCCCCGACCCAGCAGAAGATCATGCAATACCTGCCGGTCTTCTTCGGCTTGTTCCAACTGTTCTTCCCGGTGGGCCTAGTGGTCTACTACATGGCCCAGACCCTGGTCCGGATCGCGCAGCAGGGCTACATCACCCGGCGCTTCTACCGCGGTGAGGAATCCCTCGGACGACAGGCCCAGGCCGCCAGCGCCAAAGCTCGAGAACTCTCCAAGGAAAGTGGTGGCGGACTCTTCGGCCAGATGCGCCGAGATCTGTCGTCGGCCAAGGAGACCCCGAACCCCAAGACCACCGGTTCGAGCAAGCGGGTGACACCGCCCAAAGGTCGTCCGACGCCGTCGTCGAAGAATCAACCCGGCAAGAACCCGCCGGCCAAGAACCGCCCGAAGCCTTCGGGTCAGTCCCGACACCCCAAACCCCCGCAGCGCTGAACGCCGCCATCGAACAGGAGATCCCCCACATGGAATGGGTCGAAACAACCGGCAAGACCATCGAAGAAGCCAAGAGCATCGCTCTCGATCGTCTGGGCGTGGCCGACGAAGACGCCGAATTCGAGATTCTCGAAGAACCCAAGCCGGGACTCTTCGGCCGTACCCGGGGTGAGGCCCGGGTACGCGCTCGCGTCAAGCCCCGCATCCCCCGGGCCAAGAACGACCGTCGGGATCGGCGACGTCGCGATGACAAGCGTGATGACAAGCGTGACGAATCGACGACCCGTCCCAAGTCCGGACCGAAGCCCGACAAGACCCAGCCGAAGAGCCAGGAGAAGAAGATGACCGAATCGAACCGCCCCGCTCGCTCCGAGGAGCCGGCTGATCCCGCCCAGGTGGCCGCAGCTGCCGAGAAATTCCTCATGGGTCTGGCCGAAGCTCTCGGAGCCTCGGCCACGACCGCGGTCGACATCGACGGTGAGAACATCGAAGTCCAACTCAACGGGACGGAACTCGGACTTCTGGTCGGACCCCGCGGCACCACGTTGCAGGCCGTTCAGGATCTGACCCGCGTGGTGAGCCAGCGTCGAGTCGGCGACCATGACACTCGCCTGCGTATCGACGTCGGTGGGTATCGCGCCAAGCGGCGAGAGGCCCTGAGCCGCTTCGTCAATCAGGTGGCTGATGAGGTGGTGGCCAGCGGAACGGCGCGAGCCCTGGAGGCCATGCCATCCGCCGATCGCAAGATCGTCCACGACGCGCTGAACGGACGTACGGACATCAGCACCCATTCGGAGGGCGAAGATCCCAACCGTCGTGTGGTGATTTCGCCCGCCTCGGAGGCGACGACCACCTCCTGACGCCCGGAACCGGGCTGATCTACAGTGAGGACATGCCGAGATCGGCCGTCCTCGGCCCCGACAAACGAAACGACTTGCTGGATGCGCTGGGTGAGGCCCAGCGCATCGGCATGTTGGGGGCCACTCCCCTGGACCAGGTGATCGAGCGGTCCCTGGATTTCGTCGCCGCCATCCCGGAATCGGTACGGTCGGTCATCGATCTCGGTTCCGGGGGCGGGGACCCCGGATTGGTGATCGCCGTGGCTGATCCCACGTTGCGAGTGACCCTGGTGGATCGACGCGAGAAGAGGTCCGACCTGCTGACGCGACTGGTGGGACGTCTGGGGGTGGAGTCCTCCACCGAGGTCCTCACCGCCGATGTGGCCGATCTCCCCCGACTCTTTCCGGGCCGGCGATGGGATGCGGTCACCAGTCGGGGATTCGGCCCTCCGGACTACACCGCTCTCCATGCTGCTCCACTGCTGAACCGTGGAGGACTCCTGGTGGTGTCGGAGCCGCCAGGGTCGCGAGGGGAGCGATGGGAGGGAATCTCCGACTTCGCCGTGCAAGGCGTGGTCGGGGGAGTGGTGGTCCTGGTCCGGGACTGAGGTGTTCCACGTGGAACCTGGATCGGGCGGCCCCACCGGGGACTCCAGCCGGTTGCTGATGTTCCACGTGGAACCCGGACCCGCTGGCCCGACTCAGCGGCCCGACCAACCAGGGGTGTTCCACGTGGAACACCGGGCCCGGGAGGCATCCCCCAGGTAGAGGACTCGTTCAGTACAATGTCAACGTTTCTCGGATGGATCTGGCGCCACCCGGCGCCGTCGATGAGAAAGATCACGATATGGCCACCAAAGAGATCGTTCCTCACAACCGTCCCCTCCCTCGGGTGATCGCCATCGCCAATCAGAAAGGTGGCGTCGGGAAGACCACGACATCGGTCAATCTCGGGGCCTGTCTGGCGGAGTTGGGCTTCCGAACGTTGTTGGTCGATCTGGATCCGCAGGGCAACGCATCCTCGGGGGTCGGCGTGGACTCCCGAGGTGTCGAGACCTCGATGTACGACGTCCTGCTGCACGATGCGCCGATGGAGGACTGCATCGAGCCGGCCAGTGTCCGCAACTTGTTCGTGGCTCCGGCCAACCTGGAGCTCGCCGGAGCAGAAATCGAGTTGGTGCCCCTGATGTCGCGTGAAGGACGGTTGAAGCGGGCCGTCGAGGCCGTGATCGAGGACTACGACTTCGTTCTCATCGATTGTCCGCCGTCGCTGGGACTTCTGACGGTCAATGCACTGGTGGCGGCGGGCGAGGTGCTGGTGCCGATCCAATGTGAGTACTACGCCCTGGAAGGATTGGGCCAGTTGCTCCGCAACGTCGAGTTGGTGAAGC
Source organism: Actinomycetota bacterium (assembly GCA_046082625.1). Taxonomy (GTDB): domain Bacteria; phylum Actinomycetota; class Acidimicrobiia; order Acidimicrobiales; family Ilumatobacteraceae; genus Casp-actino8. The sequence continues at coordinate 4,581 of JBJTYE010000070.1, forward strand.
GCAATCTGAACCCGTCCCTGGAAGTCAGCACCATCGTCTGCGTCATGTACGACTCCAAGACCAAGTTGTCCAACGATGTGGTGGATCAGGTCCGCGAACACTTCGGGGACAAGGTCTGCCGCACTCTCATTCCTCGCAACGTGCGGCTGTCCGAGGCACCCAGCCACCACCAACCCATCAATGTCTACGACCCCTCCTCGAAGGGGTCGATCGCCTACAAGAACGTTGCCAAGGAGGTAGCCGGTGGCACGCCGCCCAGGACTCGGTAAAGGTCTCGAATCACTCATCCCCGGCGGGGTCGCCGACGCCCCGGTCAGGACCACGGGTGGACCGGCACTGCAGGAGATTCCCATCGGTGACCTGGTGGCCAATCCTCATCAACCGCGGTCGCACTTCGACGAGGAGTCCCTGAACGATCTCTCGGCCTCCATCCGCGAGATCGGCGTGCTGCAACCCCTCCTGGTACGTCGTCTGGACAACGGTCGCTACGAACTCATCGCCGGAGAACGTCGTTGGCGAGCGGCACAGCGGGCCGGGCTTCTGACCGTCCCAGCGGTGATCAAGACCACAGATGACTTGTCGTCGATGGAGCAGGCCCTGGTGGAGAACCTGCATCGCCAGGATCTCTCGCCGTTGGAGGAGGCTTCAGCCTTCCAACAACTCATCGACGATTTCGGATTGACCCATGACGATGTGGCCAAGCGCGTCGGCAAGAGTCGCAGTTCGGTGACCAACGCGCTGCGTCTGCTGGCCTTGCCCCCGGCCATCCAGGCTCTCCTGGCCGACGGACGTCTGTCAGCGGGTCACGCCAAAGCTCTGCTCGGGACTCCCGACCGCAACTTCCAGGAGAGCATCGCCAAGAAGGCGGTGGCCGAGGGTTGGTCGGTACGGGCCGTGGAAGAGGCGGTCCGAGATCGCGGGCAGGAGACCGCAGCGGCCACTGGGTCGAACACTCCGACGGGCGGGTCCTCGGGTCCCTCCACCAAACTCCGACCGGCTGGGCTACTCGAATTGGAGAACCACATCTCCGATTATTTGTCCACTCGAGTGTCCGTCAAGATGGCCAACAAGAAAGGGACGGTCACCATCGAGTTCGCCGACCTCGAAGACCTCGAGAGGCTCTACTACTTGATGCTCGGAGTCGCTCAGAACGACGGCTGAGACGTTCGTCTCAACCTCAACTTGTGCGCGAGGCTTTCGCACAGTGTGGGGACAAACCTGTGGATAACTGTGGCAACCGAGGCGCAGTCCTTCCCGACCGTCGCTCGGCGGTCAGGGTGCCCAGGCCGACAGAGCCAGGAAGATGGCCTCGGCGACCCGCGGTCCACGTTGGATCACCCGGTTCGGAGGACCGATGGTGACCAGGACCGCCGGCATCTTGGTCTCCCTCAAGATGGGGATCCTCATCCCCTCCACCCGAAGACCCGAAACGACGTCGCGCAGGTGGCGTTCCATGAGGATCGCCAGCGACCGACCGCCAGCCGACTCGAAGGCCGGGACGGCGTAGAAGGCGATCCGCGCCTGCGGGTCCTCTTGGGTTTCGACCCCGACGTAGACATCGGCTCCGAACAGATTCGCCTTGTGCCATTGGGCGGCGGGTTCGGTCTCCGGGATGTCGATCACCATGGCCCCGTGATCCCGCAGAGCCGAGGTCAGGGCTTCGTGCAGAGCCTCCAGGTGACCGAACTGACCGACGGCCACCCGTCGTCCGGCCAGAGGTTGACCGGTCCGAGCCTGCTCGGCATCTCGTTCGGCGGCGATTCCGGGCCCGTCACCGGTCATCCTCGACAGCATCCGCAGGGTTCGCACGGTGGATGCGTGACAGACCCCGTCCACGTCCAATCCCGCGTTGAGCTGGAAGTCCGCCAAGGCAGTGGCCGCTAAAGGCCCGAAGATGCCGTCGATACGACCGCAGTCGAAGCCGAGTCGGGAGAGGATCCGCTGCAACTCGGCGACATCGTCGCCGCGGACATTCGGCGATCGGAGCATGAGGGCTCGGTCACCCAGGTTCCACGAGGATTCCTGGAGAGCCGCCCAGCACACCTCGTCGCACACGCCGGTAGCGGTGAGGCCGCGATCGCGCTGGAAATCCTCCACCGCTCGTTCCGTCTGGTCGCAGTACGACTCGGATTCCCGTTCGCCGGGCATGGGTCGATCACTCAAGAAGCCTGCGTCTCGCAGGCGGCGTCGCAATGCGGCGACCTCGGGACCCGTGCTACCGGGTTCGAGATGCATCAGACGAGGATGTCCTCCAACTCCTGGAGGAGCTGTCCCTTGCCCTTGGCGCCCACCATGCGCTTCACCAATTCGCCGTCCTTGAACACCAGCAGTGTGGGAATGCTCATGACGCCGTACCGCTGTGCGATGTCGCCGTGATCGTCGACGTTCAGTTTGGCGATGGTCACTTGGCCGGCCTTCTCCGAGGCGATTTCTCCCAGGATCGGAGCGATCATCTTGCAGGGACCGCACCATTCGGCCCAGAAGTCGACGACCACCGGAAGACTCGAGGAGTTCACCGTCTCGTCGAAAGTTCCCGACGTCAGAGTCACGATTCCGTCAGCCATCCCGATCCATCTCCCTGTCTCGATTCGATGACCGAATGCTACCCGGATGCTTCAGTGCTGTGCTTCCAGCCAGCGTTCGGCATCGATCGCCGCCATGCATCCCGAGCCGGCCGCCGTGATGGCCTGCCGGTACACGTGGTCCTTGACGTCACCACAAGCGAAGACCCCGGGAATGTTGGTGTAGGTGCTGTCCGGACGGGTGATGAGATACCCGGAATCCTCCATGTCGAGGACTCCTTTGAAGACGTCGGTGTTCGGTCGGTGCCCGATGGCGATGAACAGACCGGACACATCCATCGAACTCGTAGCCCCGGTGACGGTGTCGGTGAGCACGATCGATTCGAGTTGGCTGTCGCCCACGAGGTCGGTCACCACTGCGTTCCACCGCACTTCGATCTTGGGATTGTCGAGAGCGCGGTCCTGCATGATCTTGCTGGCGCGGAAGGAGTCGCGCCGATGGATGAGTGTGACCTTGGAGGCGAACTTGGTGAGGAAGGTCGCTTCCTCGATGGCCGAGTCGCCACCACCGACCACGGCGATCTCCTTGCCGCGAAAGAAGAAGCCGTCACAGGTCGCACAGGTCGACAGACCGTGCCCGATCAAGCGTTCTTCGGCCTCGAGCCCGAGCATCAGACTCTGGGCGCCGGTCGACACGATGACGGAATCGGCGGTGTAGACGTCGTCGCGCACATGAACCTTGAGAGGGCTGCTGCCGAATTCGACCTTGGTGGCCTTGGCGGTCAGGAACTCGGCACCGAAACGCGCCGCCTGTTCCTTGAAGCGCATCATCAATTCGGGTCCCATGATCCCGTCTGGAAAGCCCGGAAAGTTCTCCACCTCCGTGGTCAACATGAGTTGGCCGCCCGGCTGATCACTGGTGCTGCTCGGCTCGCCTTCGATGACCAAAGGGGCGAGGCTGGCACGAGCGGTGTAGATGGCTGCGGTCAGACCGGCAGGACCGGAACCGATGATGATGACGCGATGATGTCCGGGCATCACACGCCCTCCTTGCTCTGACGTTTGACCATGCACACGGCACCAATGAGGCACAGCAGACCCCCGAGCACCAGATACGAGATCCAGACCGCGGTGTCGTGATCGAAGGGCCATTCGAGGAAGTTGATGAGAGCTCGGGACGCTGCGATCAGCAGCAACGCCAGAGCCGTGATGCCGAGGAAAGCGCTGAGGAGTCCGAAGACCAGTCCTCGGGCCAGGAGCACGATGGGTTTGGTGGTCCGATCGCGCACCTTGTCGACGGTGTCGACGATCTTGTCGGTGACGTCGGCGGCCCAGTTGGGATCGGTCAACGGATTGCCAGCCATGAGTCGCAGGCTACCGAGTGCGGGCCGGACCCGCGAAGGGCGAATCAGGATCCGAGTCGGACCACCAGCGAGCAATCGGACTGCGCGTACACGGAGATCTCGCCGTTGTCCGCGAGATAGATCTCGACCGGCTCGCCGCGAAAGCGGGCGCGCCGGGTGATCAGTCGTTGGGCTTCGTCATCGATGCAGATCGCATCGGCTGTCTGATCGGCGCTCTGCCTGGCCATCTCCTCCATGGGCCAACTCGCCGACAGCGTCTCCAATTCCTCGAGGGATTCGATGTCGATGACATCGGCTGTGGCGTAGGGCTCGGCCGAGGTGACGGCATCGGGAGCGACCGACGAATCGACCCCGTCGCGTGTGGCGGAGTCCGCGGATTCGGCTGGGGCGATCATCACCGCCGCTCCGTTCTCCGCGGCGGAGAGATCACGGGGTTCGTTGGCGGCCAAACGGGTGAAGCCCACACCGGCCAGGATAAACACGGCCGCGGCCGCCGCCAGGACTCCGGATGAACGCCGACGTCGCTGCGCACGGTGGGAGGCAACGGCTCGATCGATCGCGTGTTGCGCCACCGCCCGATCGACGTCGCCCAACACACGACGTTGGCGAGCGAAAGCCTCCCTGCGGAGGTCCACCGCCGTCCTCAGGTGCGTGGGCACTTCGGACTCGGCGATGTCACCATCCAAGAGACGGCTCGCCAACTCGTCGATCCGTTCGGAGTCGTTCGACGGGGGATCGGTGGGGAAGGGATGTGTCATGGTCGGTCGTGTCCCGAGACGGGTCTGCTGTCCATTGGACGTTCGGAGATGGCGTCCGGGTTCCCGAGGAGGTCCGCCAAGCGGGCACGGCCTCGGGCGATGCGGGAGCGCACGGTCCCTCCGGGAAGGTCCAGGATGCGCCCGATCTCTTCGTAGTCCAGGTCGGCGACGTCTCTCAGGACCAGGGCCAGACGGAACTCTTCCGGAATACGGGCCAATGCCGCGGTCACCCGGTCGGAGCTTTCGACGGCCGACAGCGCTCGCTCGGCCGAGACGTCGACCACAGTCGAGACGATCTCGTCACCGACGAGGCGCGGGCGTCGCCGCCGCCGGCGCAATTCGTCGAGGGCGGCGTTGGTGGCGATGCGGAAGATCCACGTCGACACGGCCGATCGACCGTCGAAGGAATCGATTCGACGGGCGATCGACAGAGCGGCGTTCTGGGCGGCGTCGTCGGCGTCGGAATCGTCGTTGAGAATGCGCCAGCAAATGGCGCGGATCATCGGATATTGCTCCCGAAGGAGATCGTTCAACGAGTCTGGAGACATGAAGTTCTTGGCGCCGACCGACCGAAAAGGATCACGGAGCCGGTGTCACGCGTACTTCGCTGATCGATCCTCGATACGGGTTGTTGTCACTACAGAAGGTACTGCGGCCGACCTCGGTGAAGTAGATCAGCACGTACTGCGCCGGAGAAGTGAACGCGGTCGAGACCGCGGCGCCGGTTTCGGCTGTCCCTTCCCAGATCGGCTTGCCCCACTGTGATGCGGTGGTGGCATTCTCTGCCGAAGCGTAGATCTTGGCCCGCCAGCCGCGGCTGGCCATGGTCAGGTCGAGTTGCGCCATGGTCAGAGCGTTCAGCTGCAGCACGATTCCGACACCCGACTTGCTTCCGAAAGTGGGAGAGCGATAGCAGGTCGTCGACCACCAGGTGTCGGGATTGCCGTCGGTCACGTTCAACACGAGTTCTTCGTTCTCGGTCTTGTCGTCACCTTCGGGATCGAACGACTTGACGCCGGTGATCTCGATCGGTCCCGTGTACACGGGTGTATCGATCGATGCGGCCGTGCTGATCGGCGGGGCACTGTCGATGGCGGTGTCGGAGGTTCGGTTCTGGACCAACACGATTCCACCGATCACCACGGCCAACAGAAGAACCGCCAACACCACCGGATTGCGCAGGGCGGCGGCGACGATTCGTGAGCGGTTCGGCGTCGCCGAACGCGCCGAACGACCGGCTCCCGTGGGGCGAGGTTGGGTGGCCCGAGGGGCGGTGGGCGGTGTGCGTTCCTCGATCGCCGGAGTCGGTAGGCGAGTGGTACCGGTAGGAGTGTGATTCTTGGGTCGGATGACCTTGCCGGTGGGGGGAGTGCGATCCCGTGCGGGCCGGGTGGAGACGTGTGCTCCCGTCGCGCCGCGCTTGTCGGCGGCGTCTTTGAGGGCTTGGCGGGCCTGGGCACAGGACGGGAAGCGATTGCGCGGCTCCCTGGCCATCATCTTGTGGATCACCGCCGCGATACCGGAATCCACATCGGGGCGCAGCGACGTGATCGTCGGGGCTTCCTTCTGCAGTCGGGCCAGTGCCGTCTCGGTGTCGTTCGATCCGACGAAGGGCGCTTTTCCGACCAGGCACTCGTACAGAACGATGCCGAGCGAATAGAGATCGGCCCGATCGTCGAGTTTGTCCCCGCGCACTTGCTCCGGCGACAGGTATTTGGCGGTCCCCATCATGATGTTCTCGCTGGTGAGATCGTCACCTTCACCCAATACCTTGGCGATACCGAAGTCGGTCAACATGACCCGACCGTCCTTCATCAACAAGACGTTCCCGGGTTTGACGTCGCGGTGGATGATTCCGAGCTTGTGAGCGGCCTCGAGAGCGGCGCAGACACTTGTGCCGATGTGCACCACCAGATTGGTCGCCAGACGTCCGTTGGTGTCCAGTAGCTCGCGCAGCGATTTCCCGTCGACGAACTCCATGACGACGGCTTGGCGGCCTTCGTCCTCGATGGCATCGTGGACGGTGACGATGTTGTAGTGGTTCAAGTTGGCCGCCGCCACCGCTTCGCGCCGGAACCTTTCGGCCAGAGTGGAATCGGCGGTCAAGTGGGGCTTCAGGATCTTCACCGCCACGGTTCGGGAGAGTTGCAAGTCGGTGGCGCGCCAGACCTCGGCCATACCCCCGTGGGCGCGGTGCTCCTCCAGTCGGTATCGGCCAGCGATCACCGTCTGCTCTTGGGGTTCGGAGCGTTTGTCGGACGAGGGCATGTTCGCCCATCGACGCTAGTTGTCGAGGCGTCTCCGATCGGGGAATGTCGTCCGACGCGGTCAGTCTTGAAAGAAGGCCACTCCGATGGTGCCGCGGCCGGCATGGGCACCGACCACCGGGCCGATCTGGCCGACCATGATGTCTCCCGGATAGACGGCCCGCAGTTGTTCCACGAAGGAATCCACGTCGGGGCAGGCCGCATGGAGGACCGACAACTGGCTGATCCCACCACCGTGGCCCATGCACTCCCGCACCTTGTCCACCAGGAATCCCAAGGCCTTGCCGCGGGTCCGCTGGCGACCTCCTTCGTGGACCACCCCGTCGCGGACCTCGATGATCGGCTTGATCGACAGAACCGTTCCGAGGAGGGCCTTGGCCCCACCGATTCGGCCACCCTTTTTCAGGTTCTCGAGGGTGTCGAGGACGCCCCACACCTGACTGCGGCTGCTGAGGTCCTGGGCCAGTCGCTCCACGTCGTCGAGGCTGGCGCCGTCCCGGGCCGCCCGGGCGCAGGTCACCACGATGGCTCCCAATCCCATGGACACCGTCCGACTGTCAACGACCCGCACATCGACCGACACTCCGTCGGCGGCGACTTCGGCGCTCTGCAGCGTTCCCGACAGAGCTCCGGACAGATCGATGATGACCACGCCCTGCGCCCCCTCGGCGACCAGTTTGGTGATGGCTTGTTCGAAACGACCCGGTGATGGTGCTGCCGTGGAGGGGAGTCCTTCCTCGGTGGCACATCGACGCCAGAAGTCATTGGTGGAGAGTTGTTCGCGGTCGACGAGTTCCTCGTCTCCGAATCTGATGAACAAGGGCACCACTTCGATTCCGAGGTCGCGGATCACGGAATCCGGAAGATCACAGGCACTGTCGGTGATGATGCGCACGGCCGAGCTCATCGGCGCAGATTAGTCGCTCGGTCGGAGTCTCTTCTCGCTCGGGTGCCGACGTCCGAGCCGGACGTCCTGGGTGCGCCGTTGCCGGTGTTGGCGCCGGAAGTGACTGATCCACCACGACAGCAACAGCAACACTGCGATACCGGTCACCAATTGTCCGAGACCGGCGAGGGCGTTCACCCGCGCCGTCAACGTGGCCACCGGACCGATCTGGACGCCGCCGTCGGGAGTGAGGAGTTGCAGGGACACCGGGAATCGACCGTTGCTGCGCGCCACCACCGGAATGTCGACAGCCGTCGCGGATCGGGCCGGGATCGACACCACCTTGTCTCCTTCGGGCAGTGTCAATTTGGCGCTGGTGAGACGGATCAATACCCGGACGTCGGTGTCGCCATCGTTGCGGACCGAGAATCGCAATGGAGCATCGCGCCCACCGAGTGTGAAAGTTGTGGCGGCCGGCGGCAGTACACCCTCGGAGAGTTGGCGCGTCTCGTCGGCGATGGTCGCTGCGTAGGCCTGACGTTGATCGGCGGTGAATCCTCGATGTGGGAACACGTCGAGGAGTCGGCGCCAGCGTCGAGGACGGAAGTCCCCGGATGGCAACATGGACGAGAAAGCGTCCACGGTGGCCGTGAGGTCGGAGAGCTGCTGGACCGTCGACGGATCGGGCAGTCGATCGGAGCGAAGGAGGTCGATCACCACCGGTCGACCGTCGACCAGATTCACCGACATGGTGGTCACCAGGTTCTCGGCGGCCACGAAGATCAAGCGAGGGTCGTCGGCCACGGCGCGCTGGAGGGCGGTCAGCATGTCCGGACTCGGCAGCGATCCGTCGACGGTGGACATGAGAAGCCCACGGCCGGCAAGGGAGTCGTTGGCGCTCTCCAATTCGAGCAACAATGCCTTCAATTCGGCGAGAACGTGCTGGGCCACGAGAGCCGGGTCGTCTCCTCCCGCACGGGACGAGCGGGTCAGGGCTTCGCTCAGGTGGGTGTCGACCAAAGCGGCGGTGACCATGGTGTCGTCGGACAGTCGGAGTTCGACCTTGCGCGTCGAGTCCACGAGCTGAGCGGCGCCGTCGGCGGTGGTCTCCTGGGCCTCGGTGTCGAGCACGATGTTGCGGAGACCGAGTTCGGCGAGCAGGACACCACCTTCGTCGGTGAGTCCATCGCTCTGGAGCCAGATGAGCCGAGGACTGATGTGGGTGGGCAGGAGTCCGGCGAGGACGTCCTCGCCGAGTCGGAGTTGTCGACGGAAGATTCCCGACGTGCCGGAACCCCCGAGGTCAGCGGGGTCCACGTCGACGAATGGCGAGGACACGAGTCGCAGCGAACTCGAGTTCTGCAGTCGCGCCAACAGAGACGCGGCATCATCGTCGGCCCGATCCAGGGCATCGATCAACTCGGGCCGGACGGACACGGTGATCGGCACGTCGGGCAGGGTCTCGAGGACCGTGATGGTGTCGATGATCGCCTGTCGATCGACCGGATCGATGATGGTGGTCGAATCCGGTTGGAGGGTGATGGAACTGTCGAGGCGACCGATCACGGCCAGTCGCAGACCGTCGTTCCCGGCCGGCACGGAGACCCCCGCTGGGAGTCGTTCGATGAAGGTCACGAAGGATCCCACCACTTCGCCGTCTCGTTCCCAACCGACGGTGAGGGGATAGAGCCCGGGCGTCGGGAACTGGAGGAATTCCGGAGTCCTGACGGCGTCCTCGGAGGCGATGATCACGTCCAGTTGTCCGCCGTCCGAGCCGACTCTCCCGTTCAGGTCGATCCGGACGGTGTCGACGATTCGGGGCAGAGCGCCGGCGGCCGCCGAGCGCACAGCATCGCGCGAGTCCACGGTGCGGTGGCTGCTGACCGTGAGCACCGGTGCCGGACCAGGATTCTCGATGACCAAGGACAGTCGGAACAGGCTGCCCTCGTCCCCGGGAAGATATGTCGACTGTGAGACCAAGCGGACGGAGGTCGACGGGGTCTGGCCGGCTCGGGAAGGCTGGACGGGAAGCGCCGTGACCACCAGCGCGCCGACCGCGAGCGCCACGGCACCTCGGCGACGGATGGCCGACGCGTTCATGTTCGGTCACCCGAACTGGAAGGCGGACGGTCGGAGGATTCGAGATCCAGTTCCATGACCTGGAGGTTCTCATCGAGACGGTGGAAGCCCCACGATTCGTAGAGCTGCAGGGCGGCCACGTTGTCAAGGTGCGTGTTCACCAATATGTCGTCGACTCGCGAGCGGTCGAGTATGTCGTCCACCCTGGCGCGACCCAGCCATCGCAGACCGTCCTGCATCAAAGCGTTCCCGATGCCTTGGCCCTGATGGACCGGGTTCACGGCCAAGCGCTGGACGAAGCCCGACGAACCGCTACGGCCGGTGATCATGTAGCCCGCAGGTTCGTCGGCAGCCGTCACCGCCAGCCGGATGCGATGGGAGGGCGTGGCTCGGCAGGCTTCGCGAATGGCCGTGACATCGAGATCCCATTCGACACCGAAGGCCCGGCGATCGATGGATGCGGCGGTGAGCAACGAGCGCGTCGAATGCATCGAACGCATGGCCACCGCCGGTCTCGCCAGTCGACGTAATCGACGGAGACGTTCTTGGTCGTCGAGTCGCAGGAGGGCGAGACTTTGGATGGAACGAAAGCCGGCCCGTTCGAAGGACTGGGCGGCATCGGCCGACAATGCTCCGGTCCGGACCATGGAGTATCCCTCGAGGCGGAGCAAGTCGCACCACGAGCGCACGGCACCGACGGTCGGTGACCGCTGATGGTCGGTCGAGACGACGTGAGCAACGTCCGGGCGGCCCGGCCAGGATCGAACCCGGGCCGTGACGACACCATCGTGCAGGAAGCGGACACGTGAACGAGGTCGACGATGCCGAAATCCGGTGCCCACGGCTTCGACGGTAGCGTTTCGACCAGTGGGCATCTTGTTCGCGACTCACGAGGCATATCTCGATCATCTCGCCGGGCCGCGCCACCAGGAACGTCCGGAGCGACTGGGCGCCGTCATCGATGGGCTGCGACGAGCCGATCTCATGGACGCGGTCGTTCCCCTGACCCCGCGACCGGCCACTGTCGCCGACCTCGAGCGAGTGCACACTGCGGACCACATCCGACGAATCGAAGACATCGTGGCCGGGGGCGGGGGTCGGCTCGACCCGGACACGGTGGCGTCGTCGGGGTCGTGGCGGGCGGCACTGTTGGCCGCCGGTGCGGGGCTGACGGCCATCGACGAGCTGCGCGCCGGAGACGCGACAGCGGCATTCTGCGCTGTTCGACCCCCCGGTCATCACGCCACCCAGGATCAGGCCATGGGCTTTTGTCTCTTCTCCAATGTGGCAGTGGCAGCGGCGCGGTTGGCCGCCGAGGGCGAACGCGTTCTCATCGTGGACTTCGACGCTCACCACGGCAACGGAACCCAGGACGTGTTCGAGTCCGATGACCGGGTCTTCTTCGTATCGTTGCACCAGTGGTCGCTCTATCCCGGGACCGGATGGTTCGACGAGGTTGGCACGGGAGTCGGTCGAGGTCGGACCATGAACGTCCCGCTTCCGCCACGCACCACCGGTGACGTCTATCGTGCCGCCTTCGATCGCCTGGTCCTGCCGGCCGCCGAGGAATTCGCTCCG